>JAFYCE010000006.1 GCA_017539865.1 Alphaproteobacteria bacterium | reverse complement strand
TTAAATAGCAATCGACGGCGGCCGAGCGGGCGGCGTTCACATTGTTTTTTTCCGCCATGGTCAATTTAAACGCATCATACATCGGCTGATTGCCGTTCTTTATGAACGTTTCCAGAATTTTCGGATTCTTCTGTTGCATTTCTTCGGCGAAGACCAACTGCGCCGACAAGGCGTCGGCTTTGCGCAAGGCATGAACCTCTTCCTTTGAAGACTCGTTTTCGGCCACCAAAATTTTTTCCGATTTTTCAAAAAATTTCCCCTGTTTCCGATTAGTTTTCCGGAAAGGGACGGAAAAAACGAAACTGAAAAAGAGTCTGTTTTTTATTCGATGACGGCGCAGGATTTCGCTTTATATGTCACCGTCCTGCTGACGGGGCAAACGGTTTCCTCGACTTCGCCCGTGATTGCCGCGTGCAGTTCGTTGGCGGCGTTCTTGCCCGAAGCGACCGCTTCGACAATCGTCGATCCGCCGTGACTGCAATCGCCGGCGTAAAGGACTTTTTCCGCCTCCGTTTTCGGATCGGCGATGGAGCCGACCGCCATGACGACATGCGCAAAACCGGGGCGTTTGATTGTCGTGTCCGGAATATCCTCCAATTTTGTGCCGTTGTACCGCGTTTTGCAGGTGTGGAGCGTGTACGCGCCGTTGACTTCTTCAATCTTTTTGACGCGCGTCATCGACGTGATGTCCACCATCTTGTCCAACAGCCATTTCCGTTCCTCCATCGTCAGTTTCATGTCCGGAATGCGGCGGCGGACGAACATTTCGACAAATTCCGCGCCGTTGTCCCGCGCCGTGACGGCACAGTCGACGGCGACCGCTCCGCCGCCCAGAATGGCGACATTGCCGCTTGTTTTATACTTTTCGGGATCGGCCAGATAGTCCATAAAGGAAACGGCCAGCCCCTCTCCGGGGATTCCCATTTTCGCCGAATGAGGTTCGCCCACGGCGACGATGACGCCGTCATAGCCGTCTTTCAACAAATCGACGGGGTTGGCAACGCGGAAGTTCATCTGCCACGTGATGTCGCCAAACGTTTTGATGTATTCCCAATCCTTTTCTATGACTTCATAGGGCAGGCGCGCATCCGGAATCAGCTTCGCCGCACCGCCGATTCTGTCCGAACCTTCGAATACCGTGACGCTGTAGCCCTTGCGCGCCAGAACGGCTACGGCCGCCAATCCGGCGGGACCCGCGCCGACAACGGCGACGTTCCGGCCGTTCGGCGTCACTTTTTCGGGCGGTTCCAAAACTCCGGCGGAGCGCGCTTTTTCCAGAATCGTCGCCTGAACGGCGGGGATTTTGATCGGTACGTCCAAATGCTGGCGGGAACACGCTTTCATGCAAAACTGGTCGGGGCAGGTCAGACCGCACATCTGCCCCAACGGATTGGCTTTCAGAATCAGACTTGCCGCCCGCCGGTACGCATCGTCCGTCCCCGCTTTGGCCGTTGTGATGAAGTCCGCCGGAGAACAGTTCGCCGGACACGCTTTCATGCATGGCTTTTCGGCGCAATACAGACAGCGTTCCATTTCCGATTTCAGTTGGGCGGTCGTCAAATACAGCTTGTTCATGGGCGTTTCCCCCGTTGCAGAATGATATAAGCCTTTTTACGCGGCAGTTTAGCGGATGTGGCCGAAAAATCAAGCGATAACACTTGAGAAAAAACGCTTTTTGCAGTATTATCCTTGTCCGTGTTTGCAGGAGGGGAATATGCCCGTTATTGACGACGCTTTCAATAATCAGAGTGACAACAGTATGGATCGGATCCGCCGGTTGATGAATACGGCCGGACAAAACAGTCCGACGGCGGCCAAAGTCATCAATACCGCTTTTGCCTGCGGGTGCGGGTTCAATTTCGACCGTCTGGACAAATGTCAGGGGGCGTATGACGCCGCCCGCAACATGGTTTTTCTGAATCCGGAACGCAGCGATGAGGAATTGCTGACAACGCTGGTACATGAATGCCGCCATTCCCTTCAGCCGAAAGGTTTCAAAAACGACCGGCATAACATCCGGACGAATTTGCAATGGACGCGGGCGACGGAGGCCGACGCCATGGCGCACGAATGCGCGGCGGCGTTCGAAATGCGCTCCGCCTTGCCTCGGGTTTGGGATAAATTCAAGGAAAAACACGCCGGAATAGCTCAGGCCTATGAAAAAACAATCGACGGCGGCGATCAAAACAAGGCTTTGAACGAAGCGTTCAAGGCATGGCACGACAATGCCGAATATGTCGCGATTTACGATCGGGAAACAATCAACCGGTTGTCTTTCTTGTGCATGTGGAGCAGAGCCGTTCCGCAAAACGACGTTCCGGCCGAGGAAATCGGAAAACGCGTTTGCCGCAAGGACGGTCAGTCGTATCTGGAAACGGGCTTTATGACGTCCGGCCGCGCGCTGACGGTCGATCGGAAAACCGTGTCGCCGAAGATCACTCAATTAAAGGAAAAAGTCAAAATCCTGACCGGTTTTGAAGATGATTCTCTTGACGCTTTTCAGGCGCGGCGGGAAAAAGCCGCTTTAAACGAAAACGTCAAAAATACGGTCGTATTGAATGCCGCACTCCGTGGCCGCTGATTCGTTTGAAGCCTTTTTTATAAAATATGATTGCAATTCGACGGGATAGCTTTATACTTCGTTAGCTTTAATTATTTTTTAATAAACGGAGTTTTTTTTATGCTGATCAATCCCGCTTTTGCACAGGAAGCCGCTACCGCTGCGGCCGGTGCGGTCGATCCGGCCGCCGCCGCCAATCCGATCCGTATCTTAGTGCAGTTTTTGGTTATTTTCGCCGTCTTTTATTTTTTCCTGATTCGTCCTCAGCAGAAAAAATTAAAAGAACATCAAGCCATGCAAATGAATGTTTCCCGCGGAGATACCATCGTCACCTCCGGCGGTATCGTCGGTAAGGTGATTCGCGCCAATACGGATGACTTGCTGGTCGAAATCGCCGACGGTGTGCGGGTGGTCGTCGTGCGCGAACGCATTTTAGGCCGTCGTTCCCAACCCGTTGAAAACTTTGCGGATGAAAAGGAGTCCGTCAACGATAACGCTAAAAAGGGCAGTGAAGGCCTGAAAGACGTTTTAACGAAAAAGTAAAAGGAAAATCAGATGTTTAATTATCCTAAATGGAAAATCGTCCTGATCGCCGTGATTGCGGTGACCGGGCTGTTTTTCTGTATCCCCAACTTTTTGCCGAAGGCGCAGCAGGAAAAGCTGCCCGAATGGTGGCGGCCGATGACGTTGGGATTGGATTTGCAGGGCGGTTCCCAGCTGCTGTTGCAGGTTGATTTGAATCAGGTCGTGACGGATCAGTTGAACGGTATTCAGGATGCGGCGCGCGCTCATTTGCGTGAAAAAAGCATTCGCTATACGGGACTGGCCGTGGTTGACGGTGCGTTGACGGTCAAAATCATCAAAGATGATCAGATCTCGCGTGCCAAGGAATTGCTGCGAAAAATTGACAAAGGCAATTTGGAAGTCGCGGAAGACGGCAATCTCCTGACCGTCCGTTATACGGATCTGGCCTTGCAGAAAATGAAATCCGACGCCGTGGAGCAATCCATTGAAATCGTCCGTCGCCGTATCGATCAGCTGGGAACGAAGGAACCGTCGATCATGCGGCAGGGATCCGATCGTATTCAAGTCCAACTGCCCGGCGTGGAAGATCCTAACGAAGTCAAAAAGCTGTTAGGCAAAACGGCAAAGATGTCGTTCCATTTCGTTGATGAAAAAACGACATTGGCCGACGCCCGCCGCGGTAAAATTTCGCCCGAATCAAAGGTCGTTCCGGGGGCGGAGGATTCCGATATGGGGCATTTCGTCATTGAACGCAAGGCCATTGTCGGCGGCGAACATTTGACCGACGCCCGCGCCGATTTCTCCGAAGGGGAACCGGTGGTGGCGTTCCGCTTCAATTCTTACGGAAGCAAACGTTTCGGCGCGGCGACGCGCGACGGTGTCGGACGCCGGTTGGCCATCGTGCTGGACGGCAGGGTGTTGACGGCTCCGGAAGTCAAAACGGCAATCACGGGCGGTTCCGGTATCATCACCGGAAGCTTTACGGTTCAAAGCGCAACCGATTTGGCGTTGATGCTGCGTTCCGGCGCTTTGCCCGCTCCGTTGGAAGTCGTTGAAGAACGCATCGTCGGCCCCGGATTGGGAACGGATTCCATCGAAGCCGGTAAAAAATCCTGTGTCATCGGATTGGCTTTGGTGTTGATTTTCGTGTTGGCGACTTACGGTCTGTTCGGACTGTTCGCCGATATTGCATTGGTTTTGAACCTTGCTTTGTTGTGCGGATTGATGAGCGCGCTGAACTGCACGTTGACTTTGCCCGGTATCGCCGGTATCGCTTTGACGTTGGGGATGGCCGTCGATGCAAACGTTTTGATTTATGAACGCATGCGCGAAGAACAGGCTCTCGGCCGATCCGTTTTGAATACGGTGGAGGCCGGCTTTGAAAACGCTTCTTCGGCGATTTTCGATTCCAATCTGACCAGCTTGTTCGCCGGAGCCATCCTGATTTGGCTCGGCAACGGTCCCGTCCGCGGGTTCGGTGTGACCACTTGCTTAGGCTTGCTGACGTCCGTCTTTACGGCCGTTTATGTGACTAAAGTGCTGATTCTGGCTTGGATTAAAGTCTTCAAGCCGAAACAGTTGAATGTGTAAGGAGTATTGAAATGCCCAGACTTATTCATTTTTTCATTAAACCGACGCACATTAACTTTATCGGTGCGCGTAAACCGGCCTTTTTCCTTTCGTTGTTGCTGATTTTGATTTCAATCGGTTCAGTGGCTACGAAAGGCATGAATTTCGGTATCGACTTTAAAGGCGGCGTCCTGATGGAAGTGCAGGCCGAAGAAAAAATCGACATGAAGGACATGCGCGATAAATTGTCGGCGTTGAACGTTGATTTGCAACCCGTTGGCGATAACGGCACCGAAGTTCTGATCACGGCTTTGGGACGCGGCGACAATGAACAGGAACAGATGAAAATCGCTAACGTAATCCGTCAGGAATTGGGTGACGATTTTACGTTCCGCCGCATTGAAATGGTCGGTCCCCGTGTCGGCGCGGAATTGATTCGCAACTGCATTCTGGCGGTGGTTCTGGCGGGCGCCATGATTACGATTTACGTTTGGACGCGTTTCGAATGGGAATTCGCATTGGGGGCGATGCTGTCATTGATTCACGACATCATCATTGCTGTCGGATTGTTCTCCGTCTTCCAGTTGGATTTCGACATGACCATCATTGCCGGATTGATGACATTGGCCGGTTTTTCGGTGAACGATACAATCGTTTCTTACGACCGTATGCGTGAGAATCTGCATAAATACCGTAAAATGCCGATTGACGAAATGATCAACAAAACGACTAACGAAATGTTGCCGCGTACGTTGTTGACCGGTATGTCCACAATCATCATGCTGACAATCATGCTGTTTCTCGGCGGTTCTGTGTTGCAGGGATTCGCGTTGATGATGCTGTGGGGGATTCTGGTCGGAACATATTCCTCCATCTATGTGGCAATGCCTATTCTGATGTATTTGGACGTTCGCAAGACGATGGAAAACAAAACAAAGAACGTTAACCCGTTTGAAGCGACAAACGAATAAGAGAAAATTTTTATAGAAGATGAAAAAAATCCCTCTGAACGAACAGAGGGATTTTTCATCAATGTTGTCTTAAGAAAGACGGTATATCCGATTCCTCTTCAGCAGAGGAGGGAATATCCGGTTTTCTGTCTTCCGACGTTCTGCGTCCCGTTACGAATTGAAACAGGGAAGGCCGGCTTTTTTCCGCAGGCTTGATGGCCGGAGGAATAACGGGGGGCGTCGAAAACAAATCGTCTTGGGCGACCGGAGCCGGTTCTTCTTCTTTTTCTTCTGCCGAAACCGGAGCCGGAGCGGCCGGTGTTTCATAAACCGGATTGACGGGTTGCGGCTGCGGTCTTTCGGCAACGGTCATTTTAGGGGTAAACGCTTCGAAGGATGCGGGCTGTCTGACTTCTCCCGTTCCGAACAATTCATTCGGAGCCGGCATGGCCGGTAAAGAATTGCTGACCGTTTTGGTCGAGAAGGAAACGGGCTGTGTCACTAAAGTCGGATGGACAGGGGCGGCCGGCGGCGGCGCGATCTCGTCATCAATGGTCAGAACGTCTTCCTCTTTCGTTTCCGATTGTTCCGCAGCCGTATGTGTCGGAGCGGACTGTTCCGATGCTGCCGGCGCGGCATTATGACGCGGCGCGGTGAAAGAAGGGGTGAACGGTTTTACCTGTGGCTGGGGTTGAGTGAAAAGCGATGATGTCGACACCGGTTGAACCATAAACGGATTCTGCGTTTCCTGCTGTCTGGAAATGCCGGTCGCCACAACGGAAACACGGATGGAGCCTTCCAGAGATTCATCAAAGGAAGCCCCGAAAATGATATTGGCTTCCGGATCGACTTCGCGGCGGATTCTGTTGGCGGCTTCGTCAACTTCGAACAAAGTCAGATCCGCGCCGCCGGCAATGTTGATCAGAATGCCTTTCGCACCGGTCATTGAAGCGTCGTCCAGCAAGGGATTGGCAATGGCTTCTTCCGCAGCTTCCAGAGCGCGGTTTTCACCCGATGCCATACCTGTCCCCATCATGGCGCGTCCCATTTCCGCCATGACAGCGCGAACGTCCGAAAAGTCCAGATTGATAATCCCCGGAGTGATAATCAAATCCGTAATGCTGCGCACACCGCCCTGCAAGACTTGATCGGCGCGCTTGAATGCTTCGGCAAAGGTCATTTTTTCATCGGCGACAAGGAACAAATTCTGGTTGGGGATGACAATCAATGTGTCGACGTACTGTGCCAGTTCTTCGATTCCCTGTTCGGCAATCGCCATTCTGTGACGGCCTTCAAAGGTAAAGGGTTTTGTGACGACACCGACGGTCAGAATGTCACGTTCCCGCGCCATCTTGGCAAAGACGGGAGCGGCGCCCGTTCCCGTTCCGCCGCCCATGCCGGCCGTGATAAAGACCATGTTGGCACCGTCCAAAACGGCGGAAATATCATCTAAAGCCTCTTCGGCGGATTCCCGCCCGACTTCCGGTCTGGCTCCCGCGCCTTGTCCGTGCGTTGTTTCTATCCCGAGCTGAATCTTGGTTTCCGCCAACGATGAATTCAAAGCTTGCGCATCGGTATTGGCGACAACAAAGTTAACGCCGCCCAACTGAGTTTGAATCATATTGTTGATAGCGTTTCCTCCGGCTCCGCCGACGCCGATGACGGTGATTTTTGGGGTTAAAAGAACAATCTGCTGTTGTTCGGGAACACTGATGTCTAAAGTCATGGACTACTCCGTCAGAAAATGGAACTTCTTTGATGAATCGGCGGGATTCCTTGCTTTTTCCCGATTTTCCGATGCTTAATCAAAGCAATACTCTTCTTTTATATCGTGAAAGTCTTTAAGAATTATCTAAAAACCATCGAAAAAATCGTACAAATTTATTTTTAGGAGCGGATACGTCGCGTTGATGTATCGGTGTGTTCAATAAAACGCGGGTCGTGTAATGCAGTAAGCCGATACAACACATATAGCTTTGATAGGCATGCGGCGGAATAATCCCTTGTTTGTCAAACAACCTGACGGGCTGGCCGGTGCGAACGTTGCGCTGTAAAATGGTGGCCGCTTTTTCATTGATGCCGTGAAGCAAAGCGCCGCCGCCCGTTAAAACGAAGTTCGTGCAGATATTATAAAAACCGTTCTGTTCCAATAAGGATTTTATTTTTTCGAACATATCTTCGATTCTGGGAGCGATTTTTTGGACGATCATGGAGCGGGGAACGCGGATGGCGGAAACGCTTTCGTCTTCGCCGATGAGAGGAATCTCGACCTCTTCATGTTCGTAAGCGGCTGACGGCATGCAAGAGCCTTTCAGCGTTTTCAGGCGTTCGGCGTTATCCAGAGACGTTCTGAAAGCTATTGCCAAATCTTTTGTAATCAAATCGCCGCCGAAAGGAATCTTTGCCGTAAAAACTAGCTGATTTTCATAGAAAACACCGATGCCTGTCGTTCCCGCCCCTAAATCAATAACAGCCGTGCCTTGTTTTTTTTCCTCCTGTGTCAGACAAGCCAAGCCCGCCGCGTAAGGAGAAGCGACTTTTTTAGAACAGGATAAATGAGTTTGTTCCAAAACGGAGTTCATGTCGCGCACAGGGTAGGGCGGTGTCATAACCGTATTTAAGGAAAGATACAGTTTATTGCCGGTCAATCCGCGCGGATCGGCAATGGAATAGCGCGAATCCAGACTGTAATCGATCGGTGTGCAGTGTAAAATTTCATCATCGGAATCCGGAATTTTATTTTGCGCCGAGGCAATCAGCCGGCTGATGTCGCTTTGTGTGACCTCTTTACCGTCCAAATCCAGACTGTCTTGGATAATGGCGGAAGAAAGCGTGCCGACACATGCGGTGGCAACAACGGTTTTTATGCGGTTCTTGATAAAGCCTTCTGCAATGGCAACGGCATGCTGAACGGATTCGACCGTCGGAGCTAAAGCGATAATCTCGCTTTTTTTGACGCCGGTGTTTTGAAACGATCCCGCTCCGACAATGACGGCTTTGTTTTCGTTTACGGAATACGCCAAAACACAGCTGGTTTTTGAAGTACCGATATCTAAAGCCGCAATCAGATTGTTGTCGTTTAAAATATGGGGCACGGTCTTGTCCTTTTTATCAAGGCTCTTTAGTCACAACGATGGAAGCTTCCGTTTTTGAAACGTTTTTTTCTTTCCCTTTTTTCAGAGGGGCTTCCAAGCGGACAATCAGTTTGTCGGGCTGGCGTAAATCAACCAAAGTGATTTTACGGCTTAACAGTCCTTCCGTCCTGTTCAGATTGGCCAGCCGTCCCCATGCCGAGGCGGGATCTTTTTCCGGCAGGCGAACGGTAATGCCTTTTTCTATGTCGTCCAACATGACATCCCAACGGCGCAATCCTTTCCGGACGGCAGCTTTAACACGTTTGCTCAATTCCGGCTCCTGTGCCAGAAAGGTAAGTAATTCCGGCGTTTTTTCCGGAGCATCCGATCCCAAGACTAAAGGCAGGCCGCTTAATTTCTTCACCTGAATTTCAACGGGTTGACCGTCGGAATCGACAGGGCGGTATTCACCGTTGTTTTGCCAGACGGCTATCGGCTTTCTTTCCGTCAGACGGATGTAAAGCACATGCGGCAATCGGCGTTCAATATGAACCGTCTTGACCCATGGCAAATGTTGGACGGCTTCTCGGGATTGTTGCAAATCAATGGCCGTAATCGGCATGCCGCGTTCGACTTTTAAGGTGTTCAGCAATTCTTTTTCATCCGTTTTATCGCGGCCGCGAACATAAACTTCACTTAGACGCAAATCCGCAGATAACGCCGCCCGATGAATGAAAAATGTCAGGCTTTCCTTTTTTTCAGCGTAAAAGGCGCTGTTCAGAAACCAAGCGATCGCCACTGATGCCGACAAGAGGGCAAAGGCTGCTAAAAAAGGGTTTAAAGCCTTGATGTCCTGAAACTTTATGAAGCGCATCCGGCATTCTCCACCATCCAGACGACAATGTCCTGATAGGAATAACCGACGTTTCGCGCAATGTCCGGAACAAGAGAAAGGGACGTCATCCCCGGCTGTGTGTTTGTTTCCAGAATGATGCAGCGGGCTTTTTCGTCTTTCCGCGTATCATCATAGCGAATGTCCGAACGCGATATGCCCCGACAGCCTAAAACTTTGTGGGCTTCCGCCGCGATACGCATGATTTCCTCCTGATCCTCTCGAGGGATGTCTGTCGGAACAATATGCCGTGCGCCACCTTGCGAATACTTGTTTTTATAGTTATAAAACTCTGTCGCCGGAATGATTTCCAGAATGCCCAACGGCTTTCCGTCCATGACGGCGACGGTCAATTCACGACCGGGGATGTATTCTTCCGCTAAAATCTTTTCATCGTCGGCATAAGGGTATTTTTCGCCTTCAAACGGTTTTTTACCGGAGTCCGTTTCAAAGATGAAGACACCGACGGAAGAGCCGTCGCCGATCGGTTTCAGCACAAAAGGATAAGGCAGAACATCGCCGGCTAAAATCTGTCCTTTGGTAACGACGCGTTCGGTGGCAACAGGCAGGCCGACCGACCGGTACATCTTTTTCGCCATGACCTTGTCCATGGCCAAAGCCGATGCCATACGTCCCGAATGGGTGTATGGAATACCCATAAAGTCCAATATTCCTTGAATACAACCGTCTTCACCGTATTTGCCATGCAACGCGTTGAAAACAACATCCGGTTTCTGATTTTCCAATTCGGTGATCAAAGCTTTCAAGTCATCAGTGACGTCAATGCCGAAAACTTGGTATCCTGCGTCTTTTAACGCTTTTAAAACATTATTTCCGCTGGCAAGGGAAACTTCGCGTTCCGATGAACGCCCTCCCATCAACACCGCTACTTTTTTAGTCAATTATCTGCCTCCAAAACTGCTGAAACGTTTCGTTTTGACGCCGACGCGGCGCACTTCCCATTCCAACATAATGCCGCTTGTTTCAAAAACACGCTTTTGAACGGTTTCCCCAAGCGTTTCAAAATCCTGTGCCGTGGCTTTGCCCGTATTGATGAAAAAGTTGCAATGCTTTTCAGAAATCATGGCTCCGCCTTGTTTCAATCCGCGACAACCGGCTTTTTCAATCAGTTGCCAAGCTTTCAGACCAATCGGGTTCTTGAAAATGGAACCGGCTGTTCTGGCTCCGATCGGCTGGGCTTTTTCACGAATTTGACGGTATTCTGTCATACGTTTCTGAATATTTTCTTTATTTTCCGGCGTACCTTTTAAAACGGCTTCCGTGAAAATCCAGTTGTCGGGCAGCGCATTCGTGCGGTAATCAAACGGAATTTCATTTTTTTGCAAAACAATTTTTTTGCCGATGATATCAAATGCGGATAATTCTTCGACAATGTCGGAGGTGGAACGGCCATGCGCGCCGGCGTTCATGCGAATCGAACCGCCCAACGTTCCCGGAATACCGCATAAAAATTCAAAACCGGATAATCCCGCTTCCATGGCGGCTTTGGAAATTTCCATGTTTTTGACGCCGGTACTGCAGATGATTTTATCGCCGTCGATTTTTAATGTGTCAAAAGGTTTGCCTAAATGAACAACGACGCCCGGAATACCGCCGTCGCGAATCAGTAAGTTCGAGCCGCCGCCAATGACAGTCAATGGGGCGTTCGGCTGATTGGCCAGAAAAAATTCCAAATCATCCTGATCCGCCGGTGTGAACAGAATTTCCGCCGGTCCGCCGACTCCCAGCCATGTCATTTTATTTAACGGCGCGTTGACAACGACTTGCCCGCGCACGGCCGGCATGACCCGTTCCAAACCCGATTCGCCGGAAAAAAGATTTTTAAGAACTGAAAACAATTTTTTGTTCCTTCATCCAAAAAGATTTCAGGCTTTCAGCAATTCCTCCGGCAAAGCTTTCGCCCAAGAGGAAATACTGCCCGCCCCCAGACAAATGACAATGTCGCCGACGGACGCCTCTTGTTTAATTATACCGGCTAAATCTTCACGTTTGTTTAATGCGATAACATGACGGTGACCGTGCGCGCGCAATCCTTCCACCAAAGCTTCTTTGTTTGCGGCGGGGATTTCTTTTTCTCCGGCCGCGTAAACATCGGCGACGATGACGCAGTCCGCATCGTTGAACGCCGTGCAGAACATTTCAAACAGATCCGCTACGCGCGTATAGCGGTGAGGCTGAAAAACGGCAATGACTTTTTTCGGCGCGACATCCCGTGCGGCGCGCAAAGTCGATGCGATTTCAATCGGGTGATGGCCGTAATCGTCAATAATCGTGACGCCGTTTGCTTCTCCGGTTTTGGTAAAGCGGCGCTGAACACCCGTAAAACCGGCCAAAGCTTTTTTCATGTTTTCTTCCGATATGCCCAGCCGCAGTCCGACACCGATTGCCGCCAGAGCGTTCAAGACATTGTGTCGACCGTAAACGGGCAGGGAAAAGCCGCTCATGCGCAGCTGTTCACCCGTCGGGGAAAGGCTTTCGGCGACAACAACATCAAAAGTGATCAATCCCGGTTCGGCATGGATGTTTTGGGCGGTGACTTCCGCTTGCGGTGTAAAACCGTATGTAATAATCCTGCGGTCGGAAATTTGTGAAATCAGACGCTGGACTTCCGGATGGTCGACACACAGGCAGGCAAAACCGTAGAATGGAATGTTCTGAACAAAAGTACGGTAAGCGTCCTTCATTTTATCATACGTGCCGTAATAATTCAGATGTTCGGGATCCATGTTGGTGACGATGACCGCCGTTGCCGGAAGCTTTAAAAAGCTGCCGTCCGATTCGTCGGCTTCGGCAACCAGCCATTCGCCTTTGCCCAGACGGGCGTTCGTCCCGTAAGCATTGATGATTCCGCCGTTCGCGACCGTCGGGTCAAGCCCCGCCGTTTGCATGATCAAGCCGATCATGGAGGTTGTCGTTGTTTTGCCGTGCGTTCCGCCGACGGCAATCGACCATTTCAGCCGCATCAATTCCGCCAGCATTTCGGCTCGGCGGACGACGGGGATGCGGCGCAGGCGCGCTTCTTTGATTTCGACATTTTCCATGTTGATGGCGGAGGAAACGACGACAACGTCCGCCCCTTCAACGTTTTCGGCTTTATGACCGACCGTAATGGAAATGCCTAAAGCTTTGAGGCGTTTGACGTTTGTGTTTTCGGCAATATCGGAGCCGCGGACACTGTATCCCAGATTGTGCATCAGTTCGGCAATGCAGCTCATGCCGCTGCCGCCGATACCGATGAAATGAAGCGTTCCGATGGGAAAGGGCAGATTCGTAGGTGTTGTCATGATCTAAGAAGCCTTTGCAGTTTTCAAAACGGCGTCCGCAAACAAAGAAACCGCATCGGGTTTGCCAAGCTTTCCGGCGTTTTCGGCGGTTTCCTTCAACCGTTGCGGGGCGTTCATCAGTTCCGTTATTTTATCCGTCAGCCAAGCGGATGTAAAGTCCGGTTCTTCGCATAAAAAAGCGCCGTTGTTTTTCGAAATGAAGCGGGCGTTTTTCAACTGGTGGGCATCAGGAGAACATAGAATGGGGACGATCAGCGCCGGTCTGCCCGCAATGCACAATTCCGCCAGACTGGACGCGCCGGCGCGGCAGACGACCAGAGAGGCTTTTTCGATCCGGTCGGCAATATCCGAAAAGAAAGAGGAAAGTTCAACGTTCAGTCCTGAATGTTCATACGCTTTATTGACGTCCGGCAAGTCGGTAACACGGCATTGTTGAGTCACTTTCAGACGTTTTTTCAGGTTTTCGGGCAAAGCGTTCAACGCTTCGGGAATGACGCGGCTGAAAACGGATGCGCCTTGGGAGCCGCCGAAAATCAACAGATCAAACACTTCGTCCGGCATCTGGTACGGTTTGTCCCGCAAAGCCAGAATTTGAGGACGTACGGGAACACCCGTATATTCGGACCGGATATTTTCCGGAATCCGTTCAACGACGGGAAAAGTGGTCGCGATTAAAGAAGCTCTTTTGGCTAAAACGCGGTTTGCGCCGCCTAAAACGGAGTTCTGTTCGTGCAAAATCAAAGGAATTCCTAAAATTCCCGCCGCAAAGCTGGCCGGAAAAGCGGCGTATCCGCCAAACCCGACAACGGCGGCCGGTTTGATTTTAAGGAAAAGATTAATGCTTTGCAGAATGCCGACCCCCATTAAAAACAACGCCCGAATTTTTTTCAAAATCGGCTTTCCGGCGTATGCGCCTGCGAAAATGCGGTATTCTGTGGCTTGTGGAAATTTTCCGGCAAAGGAATTACCGCGTCTGTCCGTGATAAAACAGATGTCGATGTTTCGGGACACAAGCTCTTTGGCCAGAGCTTCCGCCGGAAAAACGTGTCCGCCGGTACCGCCGGCTGTTAAAACAATGCGAATATTTGTCATTTGTTTTCCTTCAGTGTGTTTGTGCTGCGCGTCAATGCCAGCACGATTCCCATGCCGAATCCCAAAGAGACCAGAGAGGAACCTCCGTAAGAAATAAAAGGTAATGTCATGCCTTTTGTCGGAATCAAACTTAGCGATGAAGCGATATTGATTAAAGCCTGTAGCCCGAATTGAACCAGCAAGCCGGAAACGGCCAGAAGCGTGAACAAATTTTTATCTTTGAAAATCAGATAAAAACCGCGCAAAACGATGACGGCAAACAATCCTGTCAGAATCAGACAGAAAATCAAACCGTATTCTTCAGCGGCAACCGCCATGATGAAATCGGTGTGTGCGTCCGGCAGAATGTTTTTAATTTGTCCCTCTCCGGGGCCGCGTCCGAAAAAACCGCCGTTTCTAAAAGCTTCCATTGCAGTGCGGACTTGAAACGTATCGCCTGATTCCGGATTTAAAAAACGGTCGACACGGGAATGAACGTGCGGAATCAAAAAATAAGCACAGGCACTGCCGATTGCGCCCAAGACGCCCAGAATATACATCCAGATCATCGGCAGACCGCTTAAGAAAAGTTCCGTCCCGAATATGACGCTGACGGTGACGGTCATACCGAAATCCGGCTGGCTGATTAATAAAGCCGCCAAAGCCGAATAGACACCGGCCGCAATCAAAGTACCGTGAAAATGCTCCTGCTGTTTCCCTAAAGAAATCAACCATGCGGCGACCACGGCAAAGGCCGGTTTGGCGATTTCGGACGGCTGAACGGAAATGCCAAACAGCCGTATCCAGCGGGACGAGCCTTTGATTTCGGAACCGTGTACCAAAACCAATGCCAATAAAACGAAAGAAAATCCTAAAACGACGCAGGCCAATCGTCTGATCGTTCGCGGTGTTTGCATCGAAACGCCCAACATGACGAAAACGGCAAGAACCAAAAAAACGGCTTGATGCTTTATCAGAAAATACGTATCCAGTTTCAGCCGTTCGGCAACGGGCGGCGTTGCGGAAAAGGACAGGAATATTCCCATGCCCAACAAAAGAAAAAGTGCTCCGAGCAGAAAATGGTCGACACTCCACCACCAACGACCCAAAACGCTGTTGTCTGTTCTTGCGATCGTTGTTTTCATTGACGATTTCCTATCTGATCTTCAGTGTTGAAAGGGCAATCAATCCCAAAATAATCGCAATGATCCAAAAACGTACGACAACGGTTTGTTCCGACCAGCCCAATTTTTCAAAATGGTGATGAATCGGAGCCATTTTAAAAACGCGTTTTCCGGTCAGTTTGAAAGAAACAACCTGAATGATGACGGAAAAGGTTTCCAAAACGAACAAGCCGCCCGCAATGGCCAGAGCGATTTCATGTTTGGTAATGACGCTGACCGTTCCCAATGCGCCTCCCAACATCAAAGACCCCGTGTCACCCATGAACACTTTGGCGGGCGGAGCGTTAAACCACAAAAAGCCCAGCCCCGCGCCGATCAGCGCACCGCAGAAAACGGTCAGTTCGCCTGTTCCGGCAATATAGGATATTTGCAGATACGTCGCAAAAGCGGCATGGCCGGCCACATAAGCGATAATCAAAAATACGAAAGCGACAACCATTGTCGGCACAATTGCCAGTCCGTCCAGTCCGTCCGTCAGATTGACCGCGTTTGACGATCCGACAATGACGAACATGGCGAAGGGGATATAAAACCAGCACAAATTTAAGGATAAATTCTTGAAAAACGGAAAGCTTAACGTGGTCGCAGTCGGTTCGACGGTGACTTTGGTGATGAACCATACGGCAATGAAAGCAAAAGCAAACTCGAAAACAAGTTTCAACTTGCCGCGCATCCCCTGGGAGTTTTTCTTTGAAACCTTTAAAAAATCGTCCGTAAAACCGATTAAAGAAAACGTCAACGTGATGCCTAAAACAACCCAGACAAATGTGTTGTGCCAATCCGCCCAAAGCAAAGTGGACAGACAAACCGAAATCAAAATCATCAACCCGCCCATTGTCGGTGTTCCCTGTTTCGTTTTTAAGTGCGATTCGGGACCGTCTTCGCGGATCGGCTGACAGGCGTGCTGTTTATCCTTCAGCCAATGAATAATTGCCGGTCCGATTAAAAAACATACGATCAGTGAAGTGAAAATCGCGCCGCCCGTTCTGAAAGTCAGGTATTTAAAGATGTTCAGAACGGAATATTGGTCGGACAGAGGATAAAGAAGGTTATACAGCATGACGATGATTCCGTTTTTTTTAATGATCGGCTTTTAAAGCCTCGATGATTGTTGACATTTTACTGCCAAAAGAGCCTTTGACAAGAACTATATCGTTCGTTTTGATTTCTTCTTTGATTACGGCGGCCAATTCGGCGGAAACGGGGGTTTTAATTCCTTTCATTCCGGCGGGCAGGGCGTCGAACATAAAGCCGCTGTTTCGCCCGACGGCATAGACTTTGTCAATGGCGTTTTGGATCAAGTCCGCCGCCAAATTTTCATGTAGCTTTCGCGCTTGATCGCCCAGTTCCAGCATATCGCCGATGACGGCGATCCGCCGTCCGCCCGCCATTGGCGTCATTGATCCAAGAACACGGATTCCCGCCCGCATGGATTCGGGGTTGGCGTTGTACGAATCGTCAATCAGCGTAAAAACCCCGTCCGCCAGAGGAACGGTGAAACGTTGACCGCGGCCTTTGACAGGCTGTAACTGTCCCAATGCCTGTAAAGCCGTCGGCATATCGACGTTCAAAGCTTTCAGAATGCCAAAGACTCCCAGACTGTTTTGCACCTGATGACGGCCGGCCAGATTCAGCGTATATACGTATTTTTCATTGCCGGTTTCCGCTGAGATATGTTCTCCGTCAATGTATTGCAGAACGATATCGTTTCCGGCGTTTTCCCCGAAAGAGCGAATGTCTTTCAGACCGCATTTTTCCGCTTCTTTTTTCAACAGGGGATACTGATCGTCGTCGGCATTCAAAAACGCGATTCCGTCCGCTTTCATCCCTTTAAAGATTTCCGCTTTGGCAACGGCCGTATCGGCGCGCGTTTTGAAAAATTCGCAATGCGCCGTGCCGATCATTGAGATCATTGCAATGTCCGGTTCGGCAAGAACGGTCATTTCCGTCATTTCGCCGGCATGGCTGATTCCCATTTCGATAACGGCGAAATCGGTGTCTTCCGGCATTCTCGCCAAAGTCAGCGGCATGCCGATATTGTTGTTCAGATTGCCTAAAGTCGTATGCGTCTTGCCGACCGATGTCAAAGCCGTTTTCAGCATTTCTTTCGTGCTTGTTTTTCCGGAGCTGCCCGTAATGCCGATGACTTTGGCTTTGCTTCTGTGACGGGCGGCGTGTGCCATCGCTTCCAACGCTTTCATCGTATCGGCGACAACAATCGCTTGATTTCCGGATACGCCGTCAGGCAGACGGGAAACCAGAACGCCCGCCGCGCCCTTGGCTAAAGCTTCGGCCGCGTGGTCGTGACCGTCCGATTTTTCGCCTTTCAAAGCGATGAACAACTCGCCCTTTTTGATCGTGCGTGTGTCGATCGAAAGTCCGTCAATTTCGAAATCTTTTGCCGCTTTTCCGTTCGTTGCACGAGCGATTTCTTCCGCCGTCCATAGGGGCGTGTCCGCTTCGGCAATCGCTTTGCGGGCTTCTTCTCGGTCGTCAAAGGGGTGCATGACGCCTTTGATCAGCTGTCCCGTTTCATGGCCTTTTCCGGCCAGTACCAGAATGTCGCCTTCTTCCAGTCCGGCAACGGCCGTCCTGATGGCCAGAGCGCGGTTGCCGATGTCGATGCCTTTCGGACAGGCGGGCAGGATCGCCGCGCGGATCAGCGTCGGGTCTTCAGAGCGGGGATTGTCATCCGTTACATAAGCGACGTCGGCCAAGTTATTGCAGATCGCGCCCATTTGCGGCCGTTTCCCGGGGTCGCGGTCGCCGCCGCATCCGAAAACGACGTGCAGTCTTTTTGTCGTATGCGGACGCAAAGCGTTCAAAATCGTTTCCAAAGCGTCGGGCGTATGCGCATAGTCGACATAGACGGACGCGCCGTTCTTTCTTTTCCCGACGTATTCCAAACGGCCGGGGGCGCCTTTCAGCGTTGAAAGGGCGGCGACGTAATCGCCGGCTTTTTCTTCTTTTGTCATCGTTGCCAGAGCCAGCCCGAGCGAGCAAAGCGCGTTCATTGCTTGGAACGTTCCCGCCAAAGGCAGATGGACGGAGTATTTCTGTTTGAAGACTTCCAGTTCCAAATGCTGTCCGTCGGTTTCATGGCGGGCTTCGACCAATTTGATCGCTTCGGCTTTTCGACCGTAATCCAAAACGGTCAGTCCGCGTTTTAAACAAAATTCTTTGATTTGAGGATATTCCGGAATGTCGGCATTCAAAACGACCTTGCCGGAGGAAAGCGGCCGGTCGAACAGTTTCAGTTTTGCTTCCAGATAGTTTTCCATCGTTTTGTGGTAGTCCAGATGGTCGCGCGTGATATTGGTAAATGCCGCCGCCGCCAGACGGATGCCGTCAATGCGGTGCTGGTCAAGCCCGTGGGAGGAGGCTTCGATCGCGGTATGGTGATACCCTTGTTCAAACAGGGAATGCAATTCTTTGTGCAGGGTGACGGAGTCCGGTGTTGTCAGAGAACCGTATTCTATTCCCTTTTCCGTCACAACGCCCAGCGTGCCGATGCAGGCGGCTTTTCTGCCGGCTTTTTCCCAGAGCTGGCGCGTGAAATTCGCCGTGGATGTTTTGCCGTTCGTTCCCGTGACGGCAACGACGGTTTCAGGCTGCGGCGCGTAAAAAGCGGCTGTCATCTTGGCTAATGTCAGGCGTACGTCATCAACGAAAATGCCGATGACCGGCAAATCGGGAATTTTGGCTTCTTTCGGAAGAATCGCAGCAACAGCGCCATTTTCGACAGCTTGCGGCAAAAAATCGATTCCGTCGGCTTTAACGCCGGGCAGGGCGGCGAACAGAAAGCCCTTTTCGACTTTTCTGGAATCAGGTGTGATTCCCGTGATTTCGACATCTCCAGAAAAAACAGACAGCCCGCAGGCTGTCAAAAGCTGATTTAAAAACATGTGAAAAACCTCCGTCAGCGCATGTTTAAAAGAGTTTTGACGTATGGCGCGGCCTGTTTGCTTTCAAACGGGCGGGGGGTGATTCCCAGCTGCGGAGCAACCGCCGCGATAATCTTTTCCGCCGTCGGAACGGCATTCCAAGCCGCCGTATTCAGATTGTACGTTTCTTTGATTCCTTTCGGCGCGTCCAGCATGACCATCAAAACGTACTGCGGATTGTCCATCGGAAAGGCGGAAACGAACGATGTGCGCAACGTGTTTTCCAGATATTTGCCTTTGACGATTTTTTGAGCGGATCCCGTTTTTCCGCCGACTTCGTATCCGGCCACATTCGCTTTGCGTCCCGACCCTTCGGTGACAACCAAACGCATCATACCGCGCATTATGTCCGATGTCTTCTTAGAAATGACTCTTGTGCCGGTTATTTCGTCCGAAGCGCGTTTTGAAATCAAAGAGGGACGGTTGTAAACGCCACCGTTGACGATGGCGGCGGCGGCGGCGGCAACATGAACCGGCGTCAAAGCCACGCCATATCCGTAACCGGCGGTGGCGGTGTTGACTTCACGCCAATGAGAAGGCAGCAAAGGACGGCCTTTTTCCGGCAATTCGATATTGGAAAAATCGAAAAATCCGAAACGGCGGAAGTACTCTTTTTGCTTTTCGGTGCCGATAGCCAAAGCGATTTTAGCCGAGCCGACGTTGGAAGAATGAATCAGAATTTCGGGAATGCTCAATTCGCGTCTGTTTTTGGCTTCGGGTTCGGTAATGGTGTGTTTGGCCATAACGATTGGTCTGCTGGCATCAATTTTGTCATTGACGGATATTTTCTTCAAATCAAGACCGATTGCCGTGTTGAACAGTTTCATGATGGAGCCGACTTCATAAACGCCCAAGGAAGCGGTGTTGAACAGATCGTTTCTTTTAGCGTTTTTCAAATTGTTCGGGTCGTAATCGGGCAGGGAAACCATGGAAACGATTTCACCCGTTTTGGCATTCATCAAAACGGCGGCGGCACCTTCCGCCTGATATTTCTTCATACTGTCCGTCAGCGCGGAACGCACGGAATCCTGTACGCCGACGTCCAAAGACAGGCGGATGGGTTCTTTTTTACCGGATAAACGTTCGTTGAACGTTTTTTCAACGCCGGCGATTCCCTTGTTGTCAATGTCTGTCGTGCCGATGATATGCGATACCAGCGACCCTTGCGGGTAAATGCGCGTTTCCGCGTTTTGGAAATTCAACTGGGGAAAACCCAGCCGGTTGACTTCGTATTGTTCTTTCGGAGTCAGACCGCGCTTGATGTAAATGAAATTTTTCTTGCTTTTCAGTTTTTTCAATAACGGCTTGTATTGCAGGTCGGGCAAAGTTTCGGAAAGCGCGGTTGCTATCGTTTCCGGATTTTTGATTTTTTCGGCATCGACATATAAATCGGCGGAGGGCAGGCTGGTTGCCAATAAAACGCCGTTCCTGTCGACGATGTCCGCGCGGTTCATTTTCAATTCAAGCGCATAAGTTTTGTTTTCGTCCTGTTTAACGTGTTCGTGCGCCGGCGCGTTTAAAACGGTCAAAGCAACCAACCGGACATTGATGACGCTGAAAGCGCAGAAAAACAAAGCCATGGTGCAAAGCAGTCTGTTTTTGCCGCTTTCCAAGCTGTCGGAGCTTTTTTTATCGGCCAGACTGATCCGGTCGGGCAGGGGGATTTCCTGTCCTAAACCGTAAAAGGTTCCGCTTTTTTTGAAAAAACGGACCATGACACTTACTTCCCGACCGAAGAAGCGTAAGAAACACGAATGATGTTTTCTTTGCCGGTACGGTCTGTTTTAAACGGAATGGCGGAGAAAGAAATAATCTGTTCCCCGCGCAAGGGCTTCATGTGAATATGGTTTTCCGACAAGTGACGAATGCGTGCCGGATCGTTCAAATATGTCCATTCCGCTTTTAATACGTGCAAAGCGTTTTGATCTTCGCGAATCTTCGCGTTAATCCGTTCCAGATCGTTTTCCAAAGCGATGACTTTGTTTTTGATGACAAACATGCCCGTCGCCATCAAAGCGAACATAAAAATCAAAGCAAACCGAGCCATGTGAACCTCCTATAAGCGTTCTGCTGATCGAAGGCGGGCAGAGCGGGCTCTCGGATTTTCAAGGCATTCCTGTGAAGAGGGGATGATCGGTTTTTTTGTTAACGGTTTCAACGTTGCCGCCGTCCCTTCAACGTCGGGCAGATAGCGCGACGGACGGGCGGTTTTGCCGCTTTTTTCCGCAATAAAGTTTTTGACGATTCTGTCTTCCAAAGAATGAAATGAAACAACAGCCATTCTTCCGCCATGGTTAAGAAGCACTTCGGCTTCCGACAAGCCGGTACGCAGTTGTTCCAACTCGTCATTGACGTATATGCGCAAAGCCTGAAACGTCCGTGTCGCCGGATCGATATCGTCCTTTTTGTGCGGGACGACCGACCGGATGACATGAGCCAGATCAAGCGTGGTCGAGAACGCGCGTTCCCTGCGCCGGGAAACGACGGCCGCGGCAATGCGGCGTGAATACCGTTCTTCACCGTAAAGATAAATGATGTCGGCGAGTTCTTTTTCGCCGTATTTGTTGACGACGTCCGCCGCAGACAAGCCGTTCCGGCTCATCCGCATATCCAATGCGCCGTCTTTTTGAAATGAAAAGCCGCGTTCGGCTTGGTCGATCTGCATGGAAGAAACGCCGATGTCCAGCATCACGCCGTCCACATGGTCGATTCCTTCGTCGTTCAACAATTCTTTCATCTTGCCGAACGTGCCGTGCAACAATTTCAACCGGCCGTCAAATTCTTCGACCAAAGCCTGACCGTTCGCAATCGCGTCCGGATCGCGGTCGATCGCGTAAACTTTGCAATCCGCCGCCTGCAGCGCCGCGCGGGTATAGCCGCCCGCGCCGAACGTGCCGTCAACATAAATTCCGCCGTCTTTGGGCGAAATTTGCTCCATGACTTCTTTTAACAAGACGGGGATGTGCGGCGGTCTGTTCATTTAAGCCTCCCCGTTTTTGATGTTGAAATGCTTTTCCAGCGCGTTTTGGCGCATTTCGGATTCTTTGGCCTGATACGTGTCCGGATTCCAAATCTGGAACGTGCGGCCTTTGCCGACGAACAGGGCTTTATCCGTAATGCCTGCGTGTTTCAGCAGCTTTTCGGTCAAAACGATACGTCCCGTCGAATCAAACGGGAATTCTTTTGCGTCCGAAAAGATTAAGCCGGTCAGATCGTCCTGCTCATTGGAAAAGGCGGAAAAGGAATTGTCAATGTCGGTCGCCATCTTTTCCATCATTTCGGATGTCCGGCATTCAATGCAAGGCATCGTAAAGGATCTGAACGCGACCAGTTCCGTTTCCTGCTGTTCCAATAAAGCGCGGTAATCCGCCGGAATCGACACGCGACCTTTGGCATCCACCTTGTTCAAGGTGGTGTCAAGAAAAAGAAGATACTTTTTCTGACCTTTGCCCATGTCGCGTTCTTCCTTTCATCGTTGCGGACGCACTTTCTGCGCGTTAGGCAAATTTTGCCTATTGGATACTTATGGGATAACATGGGATTTCATGGTAGTCAATGGGATAAACTGGTGCTTTTAATGGGAATATATGGGCTTTTATGAATACAGAAAACAATATATTGTGTCTATTTCTTCGTTTGTTAATAGATTTAGGTGTTTTGAGGCATGATAAAAAAATCCGTTTTTTTTAAGAAAAGTTTTCAAACGAGGGAAACGACTCTGCCGTGTGCTTTTTTTGTTCTCGGGTTCGACTGTAAAAAAAAGAATCGGAAGAAACGCCGGAAAAAAACGGATGTGCTTGATAAATAAGGAATTTCGAAAACGAATCGATTCGAAGAAAAATGGTGCCGGAAAATCTATAAGCCGGGTTCTGTAATCGGCGATCATTCATCTGCGTCGTTTGTTGCCGAACGACTTTAGCGACCTACCTCTGGCGGGGTCGGAAACATCCCGCGATACGAACGTGCGTATGCCTTTCTTGGTCTTGCTTCCGATAGGGCTTGCCGTGCCTTTTCCGTTGCCGGAAAAGCGGTGCGCTCTTACCGCACCATTTCAACCTTGCCTGCCTTTAAAGACATCGGCGGAGTTTTTTCTGTTGCGCTTTCCCTTGGGTTTCCCCAGCCGGACGTTATCCGGTATCGTGTTTCCGTGAAGCCCGGACTTTCCTCAATACGCATTTTGCAGCGCATCGCGACCGCCCGATCTTCCGGCACCGAGGGCAAACGGTAACGGCGGAAAGGGCTGATGTCAATAAAAAGATTGGCGTATTTTTATGAGGAATGTTCTGATTTGACAAAATAAAAGATGGTTATTATATATCAAAAATGATGTTAAACGGATGGCGAAAGATAACATAATGACAACTTTTATAGAAAAGTTGGATAGCAGATTGAAAATTATTTTTGTAAGTGTCGCCGTCGGTATGATTGTTGCGCACGGCATGACAGTGTTCAATAAATATGCCGTACATGATGAAGTCGGACACCTTTTCGGCACTATCGAATATGTCTTATTCAGATTAAATATTAAATTCGGTCGTTGGGGGCTTGATTTATTTCAGTATTTCGTTTCGCACTTTTGGGGACGGAGCGGAGAGGCCGATACTTTCAGCATGCCGTTAATGTCGGGGCTTTATATCGTTTTTTTCTTAAGCTTGACGGTCTTTTTTATTGTTAAGCTGTTGAATATAAAAAACACTGTAACGTGTTTCCTTTTAGGGGCGTTATTTGTGACATACCCGTTTATGGCAACATTATTCGCATTTAATTTTTTAGCGCCATATTATATATTTTCATTGTTTTTAAGCGTTGCCGGCGCTTTCCTTCTCTGTCAAGGTAAGAAAATATATTTTTTGTCGGGTATCTTCGCCGTTGTTTTTTCATTAAGCATTTATCAGGCGTTTTTTCCGATTACGCTCTCATTGATATTTCTGTTTTTTATCAAAAATGTTTCAGATGACGCAGAGAAGGAAGAAAAATCTTTTTATAAAATCTTTTTTTATTTAGCCGGCTGCGGCTTGGCTTTAGGGATTTATCTCGGCATATCATATTGGCTTGTTCATTCATATAATACGTCGTTAACCGGATATCAGCATATTGATAAAATGGGGCAAGAAGGTTTCTTTACCTATATCCGGCGAGTGGGCGTCGCTTATTCTGAATTTTTCTCCCCGTTGTCATCGTTTCCGTTAAACACAAAATACATATATTATTTGGTGCTGTTGCTTTGTTTTACGCTGCAGCTTTTTCTCTGCGCGCACTTTCCGGTAAAAAAGAAATGCCAAACGCTTCTTTTAGTGCTTGTTTTCCCGTTGGCTGTAAATTTTGTTTATATTATGTGTCCGCATGATGATTCCGAATCGTACAGAATAGTTACCCTTGCCTTATGGATCGGGCATTTGATGGTTTTTGTTTGGTTTTCATTTTTATTGGAAAATATTCATGCGTCAAAAGCCGGCGCTATTCGAAAGGCCGGTTATATCGTTTTATCCGTAATGGTCTTGATGTGCGGCCGTATCGATAACATCTGTTATTTTCAGATTGCTTTTAATCAGGCCAGAACGAACAGTTATTTTACATCCTTGATCGCGCAAATCAAAAATACGGAAGGATACAGGCAAGAATATCCGGTGGCCTATATAAATGAATTTGATAAGCAGGATGGTAATGTCAAGGATATGCCTTTTTTGAATCCGTCGATACCGCCGTATTGGGGAACGAAGTGGCTCATCAACAATTATGCTTGGAAAGAATTTGTCGCGTATTGGTGCGCTTATAAGCCGGATTTGGTATCAGGCAAGGATTTTGAAAATCTTCCTGAAGTTCAGGCTATGCCGCGTTATCCGGATTACGGATCGATCAAAGTGATCAATAATACGGTCGTCGTCAAATTTTAACTGTCGGCAAACGGCTTCTTTAAACGGATACGGGATGATACATTTTTGAAACGGCCGCCAGTCGTCGGACGGTGTCAGGGGCTTTGTTTAAAATCGCCTCGGGATAAAAACGCCGTTGGAAAGCGGTTAAGGCCGCGTGTTCATCCGTCGTGTCGTATCCGATGATTTCCAGCATTTCTGTGACGCTTTTATCAGGGGCGCAAAAGTCGTCCGTCCAAAGGCCTATTCCGTTTCCAGCCAGATTTTTCCACGGAAACAGTTCTCCGGGGTCTGTTTTGCGTTTTGGCGCAATATCCGAATGACCGACAATGTTTTCAGAAAGTATATCGTAACGCTTTATGATTTTTTTGGATAAGCTTACGACTGATTTGATGTGTCCGTCGGGAAAGGGACGGTAGCCGAATTCGTGTCCGGGGTTGACGATTTCGATTCCGAC
>JAFYCE010000034.1 GCA_017539865.1 Alphaproteobacteria bacterium | reverse complement strand
TTATACCTTTTTAAAAGTTTTTGCGGCTCTTCTCTTTGTGGCAATCAACGCGTTTTTCGTTGCCGCAGAATTTTCCATTGTTAAAATTCGCCGCTCCAGATTGGAGGAAATCGAATCCCACGGCAGCAAAAAAGCTAAATTAGCCATTAAAATCACCTCTTCCCTTGATTCTTATCTGAGCGCGACTCAACTGGGAATAACTTTAGCCTCTCTGGCCTTAGGTTGGATAGGCGAACCCGCTCTGGCCGTCATTATGGATCCTTTGTTCGGAGCATGGCTGAAAAATGATCCGATTTTAATGCATTCGGTCAGCATTGCTTTCGCCTTTACGCTGATAACGCTGATGCACGTCGTTTTCGGCGAATTGGTGCCGAAATCGATTGCGATTCAAAAAACCGAAACGATTGTTATGCTGATAGCGCGACCGTTGTATCTGTTTTCCAAGCTGTTCCGTCCCGTTATTTATGTTTTTGACAATTTAGCGGCATTTGCCCTTAAACTGATCGGCATCCGTCCGGCGCACAACAGCGATCTGGTTCATTCGGAAGAAGAAATCAAACTGATTGCCGGCGCTTCCCAACGCGGCGGTATCATTGATAAAACGGAAAGCGAGATCATTAAAAACGCCGTTGATTTTTCCGACAAAATCGCCCGCGAGATCATGGTTCCCCGTCAGGATATGGAATGCTTGTATCTGGAAAGTTCTTATGAAGAAAACTTTGATGTCGTCAAAACAAGCAACCATACGCGCTATCCTGTTTGCAACGAAGATAAAGACAACATTATCGGCATGGTGCATCTGCGTGATATTTTGATGAACGAAGGCGAAAAGGACATCACCAAGATGCTGCGTGAAGTTTTGTTCGTCCCCGAAAGCCTTTCCGTTTCTGAGGTTTTGCACACAATGAAGCGGCGCCGCATTCATATGGCGATTGTCATTGACGAATACGGCGGTACGTCCGGACTGATTTCCATGGAAGACGTTTTGGAAGAATTGGTCGGCGATATTCAGGATGAACATGACACGACCGATGACGTTTACGAAAAACGGCTGGATGACGGCACTTTCGAATTTTTAGGCATGACTTTGCTTGACGAGGCATTGGAATACATGGGGCTGCGTCCGCTGGAAGAACACGAGGAAGACACCATCGGCGGTTATGTTTTCGGATTGTTGGCGCGCAAGCCGAAAGTCGGAGATATGGTGGATTGCCCGCTGTGCAGTTTTGAAATATTGGAAATCGACGGTTTCCGTGTCAAAAAAGTCAAGGCTTTTCTGAAAGCTCCGGAAAATGAAGACGATGAAAACGCCGAAGAAGAAGCCAGCTGATTCGCCGGTTGATTCTCTGTTGGAAAAGCGCCTGAGCGACTTTTCGGTCAATAAAAGCAAGGAAAATTATATCCGCCTGTTGGACGCTTTCCATTGTACGGACGTTTTGGTTCCGTCCGCCCTTCCCGCTGACAAACTGCCGTTCGGAAACAAAGGGGGTTTGGCGCCTTTGACTTTCAAGCCGGAAATCATCTTTTTCAAACCTTTAAATAAAAACATGCTCCCCCTTTTTTCGAATCGATCACAAATCCCCGACAATCATGCGTTTGGGAAAACCTTTTACATGCATTGTTCCGGCTGGATAAAAATCTTTTATTCTGCGCGATGCGACGGTGTCATTCTCAATCCTTTTTCAGAGCTTTCGTTTGTTTTAACACCGGATCAGATCCGGCTGCTATCGCAGTTTAAAATGACAGCGAATGATTACAGATAAAAGAAAACCCGTC
>JAFYCE010000033.1 GCA_017539865.1 Alphaproteobacteria bacterium | reverse complement strand
TGCGGTTAAACGGGATATTATCCCGAATAATCCGTGTTTCGGCATTGATAAAATTAAAACAAACAATATCCGGGAGGCTATTCCCGAAAGCCGTATGAAGGTTTTAGGAAAAATCCTGAAAGACGAATTTCCGAAACACCCGTTGGAAGTTTCCGCTTTGCGTCTGATCGCTCTGACGGGGTGCAGAAAAGGAGAGATTTTGGAGTTGACTTGGGACGAGGTCGATTTCGACGAACAGACTTTCCGTTTCAAAGACACGAAAACAGGACGGCAGAATCGGGCTTTCGGCAAAGGGGCTATGTTGGAATTACAGCGGATAAAAGAACTTTTCCACGATGAAAGCGAAAAAGGTTATGTTTTCCCGTCCGTCAAAACGGTCGGCTGTCATCTGGACGACATCGCCAAGTATTTGGTCGGTTTATGCGCCGAACATTCCGAGTTCGGAAAATACACGCTTCATCAGTTCCGGCACACGTTCGCGACGACGGCAGCGGAAATGCGCTATGCCGACACGACGATCGCCGGCTTGCTCGGCCACGCTCAACGTGGCGTGACAAGCCGCTATATCCACGCCGTTGACAAGGCTCTGATCGTCGCCGCCGATGATGTCAGTATGAAAATCCGCGAATGGCTGGATGGAGAAACAGAATGATACTTTCTTTTAATGACAGAGAAACAGAACAAGTCTTTAACGGTATTGCCGTTAAATCCTTTCCGCCCGATATACTGCGCAGGGCTCTTACTAAACTGCTAATGATAGCGTCGGCGCAAAACATCAATGATTTAAGAATCCCGCCGTCCAATCATTTGGAACGACTGTCCGGCGATCGTGCCGGGCAATACAGCATTCGTATCAATGAGAAATACCGTATTTGTTTTGTTTGGAACAACGGAAACGCTTTGAATGTCGAAATTGTTGACTATCATTGACAAGTCTGCGGTAAAATTATATATTGTATGTATAACGTATAAGGACGAAAACGATGACGGAAAAATTCATAGAACCGAAAACGGTCGGAGAAATGTTGAAAGCGGAATTTCTTGAACCGTTGAAGCTGTCGCAAAACGCTTTGGCGCAGGCGATCGGCGTGCCGTCGAACAGAATTAACGGCATTGTCAACGGAACAAGAGGAATTACTGCCGATACGGATTTACGGCTGACACGTTATTTCGGGCTGACGGAAGGCTTTTTCCTGCGCTATCAGGACGCGGTCGAATTAGTCAAAGCCAAACAAAAAATTCACGCTCAATTGGACAATATCATTCCGTTCCGCCGTCCTGTTTCCGTCGAAACTTCCGAATAACAACTTAAAAGGCGTGAATAATCTGTAAATAATCTATCTTTACGGGCGTTCATACCTGCGCATAATCTAATATTTTCATATTCCGAGACCTGCGCATAATCCGCAAAACAAGTGATTTCAAATAGTTATAAGAAAGCTGTTTCTGATTGATAGAGGAACGCTCTATCAATCATAAAAAGGCAAAATATGAGTTATAGAAAGAGAAAATCATAAATTGACATCAGGCGTTTCAAAACTTTATTCTCAAGGAAAGAACAGGGAGATTTCAATGGCGGTATCCGATTATCTGAACGGCGAAAACAAAAATCTGGAATTTAAGGTCGCTTTGCCGTCAAAAGCGGAACATTACATCAAGACGGTTGTCGCTTTTGCAAACGGGAACGGCGGCAAGCTGATTGTCGGCATAGACGACAAAACAAAGCAGATCGTCGGCGTTGACGATGAAAAAGTCTTTCAGATTATGGACGCCGTCGCCAATACGGTTTCGGACACGGTGGAGCCTCAAATCGTTCCGAACATTATGCTTGAAACGGTCAACGGCAAAAGCCTTGTCGTCATAGAAATCGAAGCCGGGGAAAACCGCCCGTATTACATTAAATCTGAAGGGCGCGACAAAGGAACGTATATCCGTGTCGGTGCGACTTCCCGCCCTGCCGATTCGACGCAAATCAAAGAACTGGAAATCGAGGGCAAGAATCTGTCCTGGGATAAGTTGCGTTGCGTCGGCTGTCCGGTTGACGAAGCCGCCGTTGAAAAGCTGTGTGCCGACATCAACGGGTATCGGGAGCGTTTGGGAAAAGGCAATGAAGGCAAGGTCGGCAAAAAACAGTTGATCAGTTGGGACGTTCTGCTTTCCGGAGAAACCGCTCCGGTCGCAACAAACGCTTTCGCTTTGCTGACGGGCGGAAAGTTCGACTACGCCAAAATCCAATGCGCCCGCTTCAAAGGCAAAGACCGCTCCGTCTTCATCGACCGGAAAGAATACAGCGGGGCTTTATACGAGCAGATCGAAAATGCTTACAATTTCGTCCTGAACTATATCGAAATGAGGGCGGAAATCAAAGGCTTGGTGCGTGAAGACAAATACGAAATCCCCGTTTCCGCCGTGCGTGAAATGATCATCAACGCCGTCTGTCATCGGAACTATATGAACGATTCCGCGATACAGGTTTCCGTGTTCGACGACCGGATCGAAGTAACTTCTCCCGGAACGATTTGCAGAGGTCTGACATTGAAAGACGCGCTGGAGGGATACTCTAAAACGCGCAACAAAGTGATCGCAAAAGTCTTTCATCATATGGGGCTGATCGAAGAATGGGGAACCGGTTTGGGACGCATTTTGCGTCAAGCGGAAAGCTATCACCTGAAAACGCCCGAATTTATAGAGATGGACACGGCTTTCCGCGTCAATTTATACCGTATGAACGAAGCAAAAACTAGGGAGAAAACTAGGGAGAAAACTAGGGAGAAAACTAGGGAGAAAACTAGGGAGAAAACTAGGAAGAAAATCCTGCTTTTGCTCCAAGAAAATCCGGTTATTACCACGGCGGAATTGGCGGAAAAGCTTAAACTGACGGTTAAAGGCGTTGAATGGCAACTGACCAAGCTGAAAAACGAAGGCGCGATTATCCGCATCGGCGCGGACAAAGGCGGAAAATGGGAAGTGAAATAAGCTTTATTCGTTCTTCTTTTCCGTGAAATCGGGTTTCGGCAGGGCGGCGATGATGTCAAGCGATTGCAGGCTGACATTGATGACGGACAACAGCAAATCGAGGATATAGCGCGGTTGACCGTGTTCGATCGCCCAATCGTTCGGGTCGTTGGTGATGCCGCTGTCTTTGTCCGTTTTGATTTGGTAACGTTCCATCACCCATTCGATCGCGGAGCGACCGTTGACGACGTAGTCATACGCTTTCAACGGAATGTTTGAAACGGTGATGGACGGATTGAAAACGATCGTCGATTTATCGTCCTTTGATTTGAAACGCATTTTTTCAAGGCGGAAAATTCCGTGTTCCGCGCCCTCGACAATAACATCGGGGCAAGGAGCGACCGTTTCATAATTCAGGTGCAACTCTGCAAGGTCGCGTCCGGCTTTGCTGAACGCCCAAAAGTCAACGGGGTTGTCGATCAAAGGAATCCGCGGCAGCATTTTTTTCAAATCCGCAGCAAAAGTTTCGCGGTATTCGGGACAATGCAAAAAGCCGTAAACGTAATAGAAAATGTCCTCTTTCGTGATTTTGTAGTCGATTTGCCGCGCCTGATCCAAAATGAAATCCGTAATGCCGTTGTGACGGACATAATCGGAATCCTGCGTATCGAAAAATCCGCGTTGGATATGTTCGACCTTTTCATACCAATACAGAGGGAAACATTGAGCACCAGCAACAAAGCTTAAATCAGGTATATTGTTTGCTATAAGAGTTGAAAAACCTTTCCTGACATCAGAAGATATGCAAATACATATGTTGTTGAGTGTATCATTTGGGAAAAATTTCTTTTGTTGATAAAGCATTGCATTTAAGTCTTTGTTGAAATACAAAAAACTTTTTGAAAATGGTCTGTATGAACAATAAACAATATCGTTTATAACGAGTTTATGTTTTTTGTTGCTTAACAAATCTTCTTTTAAGTTTCTATTCCAACTTATTTTTTGAGGATTTAAGTCTATATCATCGTCTATATTTTTACTTTTTTCTTGAATCTTATTATATCTATCGACTTGTTGATTATAAAAATCAATCATAGAGTCTGTATTAAAAATCACTTTTTCCTTTGAGTAACCAGACACCCAAACATCTCGTCCGGTTGCTAAACCTAGTGAATATGTTGAGAAGAAACTAGAACTGGTAGGTAAAAACTTTTTTTCACAATTCAATGGGATAAACTGATTAAAAGTGTCGTTTCGTTGGCTGAGCCAGTCGCCGTGTTCATTCGGCGTGATGATTTCGGTCGGGAAATCAGGACTTAAAACGCTTTTGTTTTCTTTGATGATGTCGAATTTCTGTTCTCGGGTCAGATAATCGCCGATGTCGCGATAACGGATTTCGGCTTTGTCGCGTTTCACTTTCGGATTTTTGACCAGAATGGTAATAGCGACGCCCGTCATAATGTTGAACACGTTTTGCCCTTCGCGTTTGGCTAAATCACCCGATTTGCCGCGCACACCGCCCCGCAGATTAAAAATGTAAATGGCGGAAAACTCTTTTTCTAAGCATTTCCGGAAGCCGTCCATACTGGCGTTATCCAACCAAATGCCGTTCGTGATAAAGCCGACAATACCGCCGTTGACGGGATCAAGGCGGTCAGACGCCCAACGAAACGCTTTGATATAGGTGTCATACAATTTATTTTTGTTGGTTACATTGGTGTTTTTAACGTATGTGTCGGCAACGCGGGCGTCCAATTTTTCATATTTCAGGTTTTGCGCGTTGTCGTTTGCCGATTTCTGACCGACCGAATACGGCGGGTTTCCCATAATGATCCGCAACGGGGCTTTTTTCTGCGCGATCACGCGTTCGGAGTTTTGCGGGAAGATAGAAGAAAACAGTTCTTCGCTTTCGTCCGTTTCGCCCAGTTGAAACGTGTCGGTCAAACAAATCCCGTTGAACGGAATAAAGTTTTCCCCTTTAAAAAGCTCGTTAAAAGAGTTTTCGATATTGACCGAAGCGATGTAATATGGAAGCAACAGGATTTCGTTTGCGTGCAGTTCCTTTTCGTATTTGCGTTTCAGGTCTTTGTCTTTGATCAATCCGCTTTGAATCAATCGCGTGATAAACGTGCCGGTTCTCGTGAACGGGTCGAGGATATGCACGTTTTCATCGGAAATCGAACGGTTGAATTCCTGTTTCAGCACGTCGGCGACCGACCGGACGATAAAATCGACGACTTCGACGGGGGTATAAACGATTCCCAGTTTTTCAACCGTTTTCGGCATCGCGACTTTGAAAAACTTGTCATACAATTCGACGATGATTTTTTGTTTTCCTTCCGCGTTGTCAATGCCTTCCACCCGTTCTTTGACCGATTCGTAAAACTTGTTCAGCGTTTCGCGGTCTTTGTCGAATGCCTGCTTGTCCAACAGGTCGATGATTTTTTGCATCGCCACCGAAACGGCGTTCGTTTTGACAAAGGACGTGTTTTCAAACAATGCTTCGAATACCGGTTTCGTAATCAGGTGCTGCGCCAGCATATCCAACGCTTCGTTTTGCGTAACGGACGGATTGATGTTCTTGTGCAAGCCGCTTAAAAACTCGTCAAAGGCATCGCGGGCGAGTTCGTCCTCGGCGATCAGGCGTTCAATGCGCGCTTGGTGTCGCGCGGCGATGTCGGCAACGTCTTTCGCCCATTGTTCCCAATAATGCCGGTTGCCGACCTTTTTGACCATACGGGCGTAAATCGCGTTTTGCAGTCCGTCAAACTGAAAAGCCAACTGTTCGTAAAGGTCTTTTTCCGTAATCGACGCTTCGTTCGCCGAACGCAACGTCGCCGTGCCGCCGATCAGAATGTTGTCCGGTTTCTTTTTGTTCAGTTCGATTTTGTTCACAAAAGCGTTGAAACGGTCGTCGTGCGCCCTTAACGCGTTCAAAACCGACCAGACGACCGCAAACCTGTCATTGTCGTCCAACGCCTTTTCCGGTTCCACGTTCGCCGGTATGACAACGGGAATGATGATATAGCCGTATTTCTTGCCGTCCGCTTTGCGCATCACGCGGCCGACCGATTGCACCACGTCGATTTGCGAATTTCTGGCCGATAAAAACATCACCGCGTCCAAAGTCGGCACGTCAACGCCTTCCGACAGACAGCGGACGTTCGTTAAAATGCGGCATTCGTTCGCGTTCGCCGGCGCGCTTTTCAGCCATTCCATCCGTTCCCCGCGTTCCAAAGCGTTCATCGACCCGTCTATGTGCCGCGCGAAAACGTCAACGGTTTCCGCTCTGTCCGCTTCGCTCAAACTGTCGTAAAAGTCGGTTTTATAGGTATTGAAAACGTCCGATATTCTTTTCGATTTCTCGATCGTTTGGCAAAACGCCACGGCGCGCCGCATCGGTTCGGGATCCGTTTCCTTCAACAATCCTTCGTCAATCAGCATCCGTTTCGACAACGCGTTGATGCACCCCATCAGTTTGGACGCGTCGTCGGTGGAAATCTCTTTCGTTTTATCCGCTATCGCTTTTTGCAAAGCGGACGGGACATCGTTTTCGTTCAGGGTCAACACCAAAACCTTGTAATCCGAAAGCAAGCCCGTTTTCACGGATTCGGCAAACCCTATCCGGTAGATTTCCTTGCCGTAAATCGCGGGATCGTCCATCGAACAAAGCAGAATGTCCTCCCGTTTGGCTTTTTCCTTGACATCGTCCCGATACAGCCGCGGCGTCGCCGTCATATACAACCGCTTTTTCGCTTTGATAAACGCGTTGTCGTGAACTTTCGTAAAGGCGGATTCGTCCTCTTTGTCTTTGATCGCGCCGGTCGTGCGGTGCGCTTCGTCGCAAACGATCAGGTCGAATTCAAATCCCGATCGCTTTTGCGCCTGTGAAATGACGTCGATGGATTGATACGTCGAAAAAACGACCGTCATACCGTCTTTCGCCGCCGCCGAACGCAACCGCGAAACAACGGTCGGAATGTTCGTCGATGCGGGCATTGCCAGATCGATGATTTTGGAAACTGCCGCGTCCTCGCCTTTCTTTTTATCGCGGGTGATTTCAGCATCCGAACAAACGCATACCGGATAAATCGGCGTGTCCGTCTGTGCCGTCCATTCCCTTAACGTCTGTCCCAGCAAAGCGATCGACGGCACAAGGAACAACACCCGTTTCGCTTCTTGTTCCGCTATTTTCAGCGACGTGAACGTCTTGCCCGTGCCGCACGCCATAATCAGGCGGCCGCGGTCGTGGTCTTTGAAATGTTCGTGAACGGCGGCGACGGCCTTTTCCTGATGCGGACGCAACCGTTTTTTCGCCGCCAACGCCTTTTCGCCGTAAATTCCCTTGTCCAGCTCGTCCCAACGCACTTCGGACAGGGACAAATCCGTCAGGGAAATGCGCGTGAACGGAATGATTTGATTTGCGACCGTGTTTTCCGCTTCGCCGTTCCAATGCTCGCCTGTCGAAATCCACAGCCGGCGCGAAAACGCCTTTCCGTCGTCGAACGTGCGCGACGATGTTGATAAAAACGTATCGACGGACGCTTTCGTGATTGTCGTGTCCGGAGCGTAAAACTTGCACTGCACCGCCCAGAATTCGCCGTCGACCGTGCGAACGACCAAATCTATGCCGGTGTCCCTGCCGCCGAAATCCGAACGGAAAGGAAATTCGTTCCACAGCCAAACCGTTTCAACGTCCCGCGCGTATAAAGGATCCGTCCTTAACCACGCCTGCATCAGACGTTCGAAACGCGTCCCTTTGTCGCGTTCGGAAAAACATTCGTTACGGTATTTATCCAACAGAGCAAAAAGAGAAACGGCGTTGTTTTCAGACATAAAAAAATCCCCAAAAGACCGCCTTTCAGCGGTCGGGGAGTTAAGAAATCAAGTTACACATTGATCCTTTTGACCTTTAAAGCCTGTCGATACAAATCGGGGCTTCTGAACATACGCCAAAAGCTCCCCGAACCATCAATAAAGACAGTCGGGGATACTTTTCGTGTTTGCCATAAGCAAAACGAATAACGGCGCATCTCTGCACCGGTGTAACAAGAGCTTCTTACGACTCTCGCACCCGCTAAGGCACTTTATCGACGACCCAATGCCGTCGACACGAAAACAGAATACCGTCAGGCGGAGGAGCTTTCAAGAAAGAAAAAAATATTCTGACCGGTCGTGTTTATGTGCCGTAATATGTCGCCACCAAGTCGTGAATCTCCGTTCGAAGATCGTGAAGTTCCCGGCAAACACGCTGTAAATCCCGCAAAGTTTTTTCTTCAAGAGA
>JAFYCE010000005.1 GCA_017539865.1 Alphaproteobacteria bacterium | reverse complement strand
GTGCCGCAATATTCGGCAAAATGCTTCGAAAACCGTTCGTTTTCTTCGCCTTGCAAATACCATCCCTTATCCAGAATACGGGTAAAACGGGCGTCGATTTCCGAACGGAAGCGATTGTTTATTTTGGCCAAATCAAGAAATGAAATCATAAATACCTCCGAAACAAAGCGAACGGGATGATACTAAAAAATGTATTTTTGACATTTCTCCGGCTTTTAGGTTTTTGACCTTGGACATAGCCGAAGCATCCCGTTCATAAGAGGAAGCAAGAAAAATCATCAAACGGCCTCCGGCTTTAATTCGGGGTGGTCTTTGACGTATGCGAATAAAGAGGCGCAGGGGATGTTCAATAAGCGGCAGATTTCAGGCTCCGTTTTTCTCGACCGGAAAGTCTTTTCCGCCGGCAACACATTGTTTTCTTTGAATCGTTCCGTATTGAAATACGCCGGAGAAAGCCGTTCATCCGTAATCAAGACATGGTTTTTCGCATAAGAAAGAATTTCCGCCCGTTGTTGTTTGAGGTTTTCAATGACGGGACTATCCTGCACAAATCCGTAAATCATTAAAGAAACAGTCCCTTTCCGTTCATCTGACACCTAACAGAGCGTGTTTAAATATCCTCTTTTTCTTACATAAACCAAACCTCCTTTTTTTACAATACCATTTTTTTTGAAAACGGCTATTTTTCTAACTTCTTTTAAGATCAAACGAACATTTTGACGGTTAAAGAAATCAGGGGATTTTTATGCATACCTCAACAATTACAATGCATAATTACAATGCAAGATTTGATTTCGCGTGTGAACAGGGATGCGGCCTACTGCCAAATCCGATTAAAGAAGAAAAGAAAGAGCCTGCGTCCGGATTTCTTGTTTCTTCTAGGGTTTATGAAAGCATGACTGTAAAAGTGACAGGCGGAAATTTAAAATAATTAAACGGCAATTTAATTTCCGGTTATAATAATGGTTTGAGCTTCATTGGAAAGAAACCGGTCAAGAACATTACCCCGTTTTGATGCCGTCCGCGTCGGAATCGTGCAAAAGCTATCAGCTTCTCTATCGCAACAAGTTTCACGTTCAAAAGCGGGCGCGATCCGGACGGAACAAGGAAATATACATACAGCGTTCTGAACAAAGAACAAATGTCTGTTTTGGCGGACAAGATTTTATACGATTCACTCTTTTATGAAATGAAAAAGCCCTCCGTTTTCACAAAGGGCTTTATCTGACACCGAACCGCCATTGTTATCTATCGATTCGGCGACTAAGGGTTGGATACCTTAGGCTCAAAAGCCTGATGCCAAACAGAACAGATACATTATCGTATATATAAAAGGATTGTTTTGTATATCTCTTTTTAAGAAACTACTTGAAATGTAAAGCGAGAGAGCTGCTTTGCTTGTCCGAAAAGCCTGTTTTTCAGTGGTGTTTAAGGCATTGATTTTATAAAAGGGCGATTCTTTGCAGGATACGCAATTCGTAATACGAACGCTTGCCGATGAACTCTGCGAGGCATTTGCTGACGACAAAGAGGAAAAAAAGGTGGTCAGATTTTCTTTTTTGCCGTTCGTCCGCCGGACGGTTTTCCGTTGCTAAAAATCCGTTCTTGTTTTACTTTTAATCACAGGGGAATAGTCCGCAAGATTATTCTCTCATTGGAAATCTTCGGAAGATTTCGGCAAAGGACTTTTTTCTGTTACCTCGCTGTTACCTGCCGCCGTTTTCGATAATATCAAGAAACATCAAAAACGTCTTTTTTCCGTTTTGTTTCAATAGGTTGTAAGGCGTAATCGAAACCTTGTGCTTGTTCTTCAACAAAAAGAGCGAAAAATACCTTCCGTCCCGCCTGATACGGTTGTTCATTCTTGTGGGAGTTTATCAGATGAAAATCCCGCATTATGACGAAATTTTGTTGCTGACGAAGCTTGAAGAACCGCTAAGCGAAAACGACAATGATTTGTCGTTTTCGTCTGCAAGGTCAGATATTTGTCAGCGAGCGAAGGCGATAAAATCGCCTGTGGCAAGCCATAAAAATATCTGCACGAATATCCGCGCTTTGAACACGACGCTGATAAAAAAGCAATCCCTTGAAGAAAAAACTCTGCGGGATTTACAGCAGGCTTGTCGTGAACTTCACAAACTGCGGAATAAAATCAACAAGCTTTTGGCGGCGTATTATGGCGAATAAACGGAACTGGTTGGACGAACATATCCGGGGGATATACGTCAAACGGCAACGCTTTCCGGTTCACTATTCCCCTCCGGCAAGACAGAGGGCGACACTTTCCTTCAAAGTGCCGACGCCGGAAGCTATGGTTAAAGTCGCGTTCTATGTCAAGTCGCCGCAAGGGGCGAAGAACATCGCTCATTATATCGCTCACGGTTCGGAGGGAATGGAAAAGGACGCGCGTGTTTATGACGATGAACGGCGACTGATTCCGACCGAAAAACTGAACGAAACGATAGACGCTTATGATCTGGAACAGCGGAAAAGTACACGGAGAGTTAGAAATAATGTATCCGGGTCGGTTACAAGAATCCTAAAACATATTTGACAGAGAACTGGTAGCCGTATAGTATCAAAAAGCCGATGTTAGGGGATGTCCCCTCACATCGGCTTTACATCAACTTACCACAGAAGATCTGTTTTTACAGAAAATCTTTCACACTCTCTATACAACAACTTCCATCATTAGCTTTCTTCTAACTCTGCGTAACCAAAACCTGTTTTGCCCATACCATTGCCGTTGTAAAACATATAAGTTCCGTATTTAGTCTCACAAATAACTGGATAGCTGGCTTCATCAGAGTCCCACGCTGTGCCACCCGATGGGGGCAGACCGCCCAAATTATCTTTGCGCACCCAATGAATTCCATCGTCGGATTCCGCATATCCCGCACGATATTCCTTGCTGTATGTGTCGGATGTATAGCGCATTTCATACTTTCCGTCCGGCAGTTTCCGCACTCTGGGTCGCCCGATCCGATATTCGTTTTCGTTGCATTTCAGGCATTGAATCCCTTCTTTCGGAAAGTCGATGCCATTTGAGGATTCGATATATTTGATGTCGTAGGTCGGATATGGTATGTCGTTGATGAATGTCCAGTCGTAAATCACGGAATACCAGACGCGAAATTTG
>JAFYCE010000032.1 GCA_017539865.1 Alphaproteobacteria bacterium | reverse complement strand
TACAGATCGAAGATCCAGCTGGGCTCCGGCTGGTGGTTCAACGATCAGCGGGACGGGATGGAGGCGCAGCTCCGGGCGTTCGGGAACCTCGGCGTGCTCGGATGCTTCGTCGGGATGCTGACCGACTCGCGCAGTTTCGTGTCCTATCCCCGTCACGAGTATTTCCGCCGCATCCTCTGCAACCTGCTCGGCTCCTTCGTCGACCGCGGCGAGTACCCGGCGGACTTCGAGCTGCTCGGCAAGATCGTCCGCGGGATCAGCTACGAAAACGCGAAGGCGTACTTCGGGTTCTGACCGGCTGCCGCGGGCTCTGAAAGCGGATCATCAACAAGTTATTGAACAACAAAACGGCGAGCGTGCTTGCCGTTTTGTTGTTTTAATCCGTATGGGAAAAAGCAAGAGCCGAGCGATTTCTTCACTCGGCTCGAAGCATATTAGCGTATTAAAGATTTATTCGGGACAAATTCCGATACCGCAATTCCAAGAGCCGAGATAATTGAGAAAATACCTGCAATAATGGGTGCCGCCGCCAAGTTCATAATCGTCGTATCGGTTTTCCCGTTGACAACGGCGGCTTCGACGAAGATAAAGATCGCCCCGATGATCATCACGCCCGCAACGGCAAGATTTACGATCTTTTTCATTTTGTCTTTCAACGGTGCGAACGTGAGGACGCACGTCGCAAGCGTGGCAAGCAATACGAGCAGGTATCCGACGAAGGAAAGCGCCGCGCCGTTCTCGCCAAAGAGCGCGTCTTCAAAGCCGATAAACGCCTTTTCGGTAAACACGTTGAAGTACAATTGATCGGCAAACATAAGGCAGAATGCCACCAAGCCGAAAATTGCGGCGGTTGCTTTGAGTACGTTGGAAAGTGTAAGTAGTTTTTTCATTTATCAAGTCTCCTTTATATTTCTTTTTTTCTGTTCATGAATAGTCCGATGAAAATTGCGGCACCGATATATATTGCAAAAAGAACAATCCCCGTTGTCAATACGTTCTGGTCGCTAACTGATACTGTAAAATTAGAGTATAAGGAATCAACCCAGTAAGACGTTAATTTTGTGTTTTCGCTCTTGATAAAAGCATCTCCCAAACCGAGAACCAATGATACTGCCATAGGTCCGATAATATTTAACGCGATTGCGGAGCCGACCTTTCCGAAGATCGTTGAAATTGCAAAAAAGATAGCATGATATGCCGCAATGCCTAACAACTGCCCAATGAAAATAGCAGAAACATTATCCGCCATTTCGAGATCGTTGCCCCAAATTAAATTGGAATAACCGTAAGCAAATACAACTGTAACCGCGCTCATAATCAATACGGCAATCAGCGACACGACGTATTTTGAAAAATAAACCTGACTTCTCGTATATCCTTTTGCATATATGTTTTTTAATGTCCCGCTTGCGGAATCTTCCGTCGCGAATAATGCAACGAAAATGGCAATGAACATTGTATACGTTCCGCCGAGTGCGCCTTTGGTAAACAAATATGAAGAATAAGGTTGTACCGTCTCGCCGTTTGCGATCAAAGCGTCGCTGATTGCTTTATTTGTAAGTCCGGACAGCAAAATAAATATAACGCTTATTGCCGTTATGATATAAAAATATTTAGATTTGAGCAGTTTTCTGATTTCAAAACTAATTAACTTCTTCATGTTTTTATCTCCCGATTCTTTCTATAAAGTAATCTTCAAATCCCGAATTGGATGCCGTTAACTCTTCCACTTTAATTCCGCCTTGAACAAGCAATTCATTGATGTAAGCGGGCTTGTCGAAATTGTCAAACATCGTAATCGAATGTTCGTCGCTGTCGTAACGGTCAAGCAATTTGTTTGCTTTTAATAGAGAAATCGCTTTGTTAACGTCGGAAACTTTGATTTTCAGATTTTGCTTGCACCGCTCCATCAATTCGTCTGCGGCGATTTCTTCAACCAATTTGCCGTCATTCACGATTCCGTAAATAGTCGTAATCTTTGCAAGTTCGTCTAAAAGGTGAGACGAAATCAAAAACGTTACGTTTCTTTCTTTGTTCAGTCTGACAATCGTATCTCTTATTTCTTTGATGCCTGCGGGATCCAGACCGTTGATCGGTTCATCTAAAATCAAAACTTCCGGATTACCTAAAAGTGAAATGGCAATACCCAATCTTTGACGCATACCGAGCGAAAAGTTTCCCGCTTTTCTATTGCCGACATTGCCGAGACCGACAAGATTCAGAATCTCTTTAATTTCCTTATCGTTCCCGCCGTAAATAATGGAAAATCGTTTCATGTTTTCATAGGCGGTCGCATTTTTATACAGTCCCGGTGCTTCGATTAGAGAACCCAACTTGCCTCTTTGTTTATTCAAATCCTTACTTCCAAACAGCGTTATTTCTCCCTCACTCGGATTGATAAGCCCCAAAATGAGTTTCATTGTAGTCGTTTTACCTGCGCCGTTTTTACCGATAAACCCGTAAATATCGCCACGTTTCACGTGCATATTCACATGATCTACAGCGAGTTTATTCGGGAAGGTTTTCGTTAGGTTTTTGGTCTCAATAATGTATTCCATCCTTTTTACTCCTCCAATATTGTTGTCACAGTTGAAATAATTTTAGCAAAAGTACTTGACAAATTGTGTTACTAATGATATTATGCAAGAAACGGGTGTTCCTTGTCAATGGGTTTCCGGTATTTTACGGTGCTTCTGACTGAAAAAGAACACAAAGGGGAGGTATGTTCCTTATGGGAGAAATCAGACAATCATCGGCATTTATAAAAGAGTGCATAGAGGACTCTTTATTCCTTTTAATGGAAAATAAGCCGTATCGTCAGATAGACGTAAAACAGGTATGTGAACGCGCGGGAGTGGGCAGGACAAGTTATTACAGATATTATCAAAACAACGATGATGTAATCCTTGGCGCTTATATCCGTATGTGGACAAGATGGTGCGACGTCCACAAAGTAAAAGAACGCAAGAAGTTCACGCTTGATAATGCGGAAACCTATTTTTCTTATAATCTATCCATAAAGAACAGACTTGACGTAACTTATAAAAACGGGCTTGACGTTGTTCTTCTTCGCTCTTTTGAAATCATAATGAACGATGAAACGATCGGGCATAATTATGAATGCAGTTTTTATGGCTACGGCTTGTTTGGTATTCTCAAAGAGTGGTGGCGCAGAGGTTTCAAAGAAACGCCGGAAGAGGTTTCGCAAATACTGCGCGATTTTTACAAATAGGATGAAAGAAAAAGCAAAAAGGACTTGGAACAATCTCCAAATCCTTTTTGTTTGACCGCTCGAAAGTGCAATTCCTATAAAATTTTAGTTTTTCATAAAATCCCTATGGACCGCGCCGTTTCAGGCGGCGTTTATATTTTGTTGTTGCATTTTTCGGTTCGATATGCTATAATGTTCGGGCAACCGGGAAACGCGGCTGCAAATCAGCGGAGTTCGGGCTCTAAATCCTTCGCTTTAAAAAACAAAACCAAGGAGAAACGATGAAAAACAGAATCAAAGCAGACTGGGCGGATACGCGGCTTCTGTTCCGCTGTATCCCCGCGACCGTCGCCACGCTCTTCGCCGTGTCGGTCGTGATGATGAACCTGCTGGCGAACAAGACGATCTACCAGTCGGCATACCTTGCGCTCGACGGCGGGATCCTTGTATCCTGGCTGTCGTTTTTGTGTATGGACGTCGTGACGAAGGCGTTCGGGCCGAAGGCGGCGACCAAACTCTCGGTGTTCGCGATCGGCGTCAACCTGATCGTCTGCTTCTTCTTCTATATCGTCAGCGTCATCCCGACGAAG
>JAFYCE010000031.1 GCA_017539865.1 Alphaproteobacteria bacterium | reverse complement strand
GAATATCCCCTTTTTGCAGTTTGATATGAGCGTGGGGGATGATGTATTCGTTGCCGCGTTTCATGCGGGAAATCGTCATCGTGTAGTGCATCATTTTCAAAAAGTCGCCGATTTCCAATCCGTCAAAGCTCGGATTGTCCACCAGAACGTTGAAGCCCTGCATGTGCGGATCATCGTCCGCTTTTTTTGTTTCGTAATCGGCAACTTCATCGGTAATTTTGATGCGGAACAGGATTTTCAAAAAGATAAAAACCAGAATGCCGCTGATAATGGTGAAAGGGTAGGCGATAGCATAGGCAAAACCCGATTTTTCGATGTTTGAAGCCTGTTCGCCCAGTTCTGTCAGAATTTGCTGTCCCGATCCCAAAGCCGGCGTACTGGTCACCGCACCTGCGTACAGTCCGATCAATTCAGGCAGGGAAATATGTCCGAATTTGAAAATCAAAACGGCAATCAAAGTGCCGGAAAAAACAATCGCCAGCGAAATCAGATTTAATGTCAAACCGTTTTTCCGCAAAGAAGCGAAAATGTTCGGCCCGACGGTCAATCCCATGGAATAAATGAACAGAATCAATCCGAATTCTTTTAAAAAAGCCAGAACTTCCGAATTTAAAGAAATCGAAAAACGTTCTAAAACATAGCCTGAAAACAGACCTGCAAACAGGACGCCGCCAACGCCCAGACCGATTCCCTTAAACTTCAGACTGCCGATAAAAATGCCGATGACCGACGTGACGCTGATGCACAAAATGGTGATAACCGTTAAAGACATGGCTCTTTCCTAAAAGAAGATACGCATATTATCTTTCAGAATAACCGCTATTTCTTAACGAAGAGATAACCGTTTGTTTAATTTTCGCTTTTAAACGGGCGGGTCAGAAGGGATTGAATCACCGAATCAACGGACGCTTCACCGTTCAGGATTTTCATCAAGCCTTCGCAGATCGGCATTTCGACATGAACTTTTGCAGCGCGTTCCAGAACGGCTTCGGCGGTGAAAACGCCTTCCGCGACGGTGTTTTTGCCCGCCAGAATTTCGGACAGCCGCCGTTCTTTTCCCAACTCCAGCCCGACGGTGAAGTTTCTGGACTGTGTGCTGTTCGCCGTTAAAACAAGGTCGCCCAAACCGGACAGTCCCGTCAGTGTTTGCGCCTGTCCGCCCAAAGCGACAGCCAGCCGCGCCATTTCCGCCAGTCCGCGGGTGATCATCGCGGCGCGCGCATTGTCGCCGGCCTGTTTTCCCGCAATGATGCCGGCGGCGATCGCCATCACGTTTTTGACCGCGCCGCCGATCTGGACACCGATCAAATCCGGCGAATAATACGGACGGAACGTCGGTGTTCCCAATGTTGCCACCAACTCTTTTCCGATTTTTTCATCAGCGCAGGCCAAAGTCAGAGCCGTCGGTTTTCCGTTGGCGGCTTCTTCGGCGAAAGTGGGACCCGACAACACGGCGATTCGCGCTTGAGGCAATTCTTCCGTCAGCATTTCGCTCAGCAGTGCGCCCGTTTTCTGTTCAATGCCTTTGGCGCAGATTACGGCGGGCAGTCCGACCGGCCAGATCGGGCGCAGGGAATGACAGGTCGCGCGCAGATATTGCGCGGGAATGACCATCAGGACGGCTTCGGTACCAGTGACGGCTTGCGTTAAATCGTTTGTCGGCGTGATGTTTTCGCTCAAGGCGACATCAGGCAGAAACAGCGTGTTTTTTCTTTTATCGCGGATATCGTCGACCAGCTCTTTTTCGCGCACCCACAACGTGACGTGTTTGCCGTTGTTCGCCGCAATATTGGCCAGCGCCGTCCCCCATGCGCCCGCTCCCAAAACGGAAAGTTTATTCATGATAAGCCTCCTTTACCTTTTTGCCGACGGATCAAGCGGCCAGCGCGGCCGCGGACTGAAATCCAGAGGATCCGACATTCCGGCCAGAAAACGCTCCATTCCCGCCCAAGCGACCATCGCGCCGTTGTCCGTGCAAAGCTTCATCGGCGCGACCGCAAACGTCAGCTTATACCTTTCGGCCAGATTTTCCAAGCTTTGACGTAACGCCGTGTTGGCGGCGACACCGCCGGCAACGACCAGATGAGTGCCGGACGGATATTCTTTTCTGAAAATTTTAATGCCGTTTTTCAGTCTGGAACATAAAGAGTCCAAAACGGCGCGTTGGAAACAGGCGCATAAATCGGCTTTGTTCCGTTCGGATAAAACGGCGTTTTCGATCGTACCGTCGGGTGAAAAGCCTTCAATGATATGGCGGACGGCCGTTTTCAATCCCGAAAAGGACAGATCGCACCCCGGTTTGCCGACCATCGGTCGGGGCAGATCAAAGCGGTTTGCATCGCCCGATAAAGCGTATTGTTCGATTTTAGGGCCTCCGGGATAGCCGAGACCCATCATTTTGGCGGATTTGTCGAACGCTTCGCCGGCCGCATCGTCGACCGTCGCCCCCAGTCGTTTGAATTTACCGACGCCTTCCGCAATCAAAATCTGGCAGTGTCCGCCGGAAGTCAAAAGCAATAGGTAGGGAAACGGAACGTCTTGCGTCAATCGGGCTGTCAGGGCGTGCGCTTCCAGATGATTGACGGCGATGAACGGCAGATTGTGAACTGCGGCGATTGCTTTGGCGGTCATGACGCCGACAATCACGCCGCCGATCAGTCCGGGACCCGCCGAAGCGGCTACGGCGTCCAGATCTTTGAAGCCGACGCCGGCCTGATTTAACGCGGTTCGGACAATGGAGCCCACTTTCTGCAGATGGGCGCGGGCGGCGATTTCCGGAACGACGCCGCCGAACAATTCATGCTCCGCCTGAGAAAAAACGACGGAAGACAGCAGTTCTTTGCGGTCGGTGACAATCGCGGCCGCCGTTTCGTCGCAACTGGATTCTATGCCTAAAACACGCATTTTTTTCTCCGATGTAAAATTATTCTACCCATACTCGGAAAAAATGGTAAAATCCAGTAGATTTAATCAGGGAGGCATTTATGGCAGAGGAAAAAATCGACCGGAACGAGGCGGAAATTCAGGAAAATATCGTTTCCGAAGAAGTGAAAACACCCGATGCGGAAGAACGGATGGTTGTTCCCGTTTCTGAAAAAACGGCGGGAAAGTATCTTTTTTTAATACTGATCGTTCTTATCGTCGCCGGATTGTTCGGGGCTCCGCAATCGCGAAAGGTTATTTTGGAAAAATCCCGTCAGGCATTGGCCGCCCTCCATCATGAAGAGGAAAAAGCCGAAATCGCGGCTAAACCTCAAGAGATATCCACGCGTTTGGAACAGTTGGAAAACGCGCGCGAATTCGAAAACGCCGAAGTGATCGTCGCTACGGTGGAACCGCCTGTTCCCGCCGTTTCATCCGATCCGGCTTATAAGGCTTTGGCCGGCCAACAAAAGGCGTTGCTGGCGGAAATCGAGCGTTTGCGCGTTCAGTTGGCTCAGGTCCGTTCCGATACGGCGGCGGAAATCAAACGCGTTAAAGAAAATGCGTCTGATTCACAACAGTTCGAAAATCAGTTCGCTGCGGTTTACGCGCGTGAAGACGGTTTGGAACGACAACTGACGCAAGAAAGCATTAAAATCAATCGTTTGGAAAAAAACAAAGCGGATGCCTCCGCCGTTTTGTCTTTGATGACGCGAATGGATGCCGCCGAACAGAAACTGCGTGTTTCGAATATGGGAAGAGAGCGGGCGGTTGCCTTGTTATTGGCTGTTTATCAGCTGCGTGAAGCCGCCTTGTCCGGAAACGCGTTTACGACAGAGCTGCAATCGGCATTGGCTTTGGCGGACTCTTTTCCGAGAATAGCCGGTTATTTGCATTCATTGTCCGATTTGGCCGCACAGGGCGTTCCGACGAAAGCGTCTTTGATACGTTCTTTCGGTCTTTTTGCCGATCAAGCCGTTTTGTCCGAAGAAATCAGCGACAAGACCGATTGGTTTCATCAGGCTCTGAATGCTTTGAAAAAATTGGTCGTTATCAGAAAAACAACCGTTGCCGACGATGATCCGTCAACGCAAAATGTTTTGGCGCGTGCGAACGCGGCCGTGCAGGATCAGGATTTAAGCGAAGCCGTTTTGATACTTAAAGACCTGAAAGGAAAAGCTGCCGTTTCCATGCAGCAATGGGTCAAAGGCGCAGAGGCTTATTTGTCCGTGAAGAAGGCTGTGAATGAAATCATTTCAGCAACATTGGGTGTTGCTTATGTCGAACAGCTGAAGGGGGAATAAGCCGATGATCAGGATTATCTGGAATGCTTTACTGTTAGGCGTTATCGCTTTAGCGGCGGCATGGCTTTCGAACAATCCCGGTTCCGTCCGTTTGGATTGGATCGGTTATACCGTTCAGACTTCTGTTGCCGTCATTATCGGAACGGTGATTGTCGTTTATGCGGTTTTTTATGCATTTTTGGCCAAGCCGTTGCTGTTGATAACACAGAAATTTTCTTATTGGTTCGGTGCGGATAAACGGGCGCAAAAGATTGCCAAATCGAAAATCAATAAAGAAGTCGACCGCTATACTCTTTTAGGAAAAGGACTGACCGCTTTGGCCGCGGGTGATATTGCTTCGGCGGAAAAATTATCGGGTCAGATCCGGAAAGGATTTGCTGATGATGAAACCAAGATCAGGGTTTTTGAAGCGCAACTGGCGGAAGCGAAAAACAATACGGTCGAAGCCATGCGGCTGTATGATGAATTGGCGGAAACGCCGGAAACCCGTTTGTTGGGCATGCGCGGCAAGGTCAGGCTGTATCGTTTGACGGGAAATTTGCAAAAGGCCGTTGAAGTTTGCGGCCAACTGTTAACCATGAAAAATCCTCCGCAGTGGGTTTTATCCGAAGCGTTTGAATTACAGATTCATGAAAAGCAATGGACTCAGGCAATCGCCACTTTGGAAAAGGCTCTGAAACAAAACCTGTTTGATAAATTGACGGCCAAGCGTTTGATCGCTTCCGTGTTGTTGGAAAAAGCAGAGGAAACGACCGGTGACGAGGAAAAGGAGAAACTGATTCGCGAAGCTTACGAGGCGGACAAAACGTTTGTTCGTGCCGCCGTTAAAACGGCCGAATTGGATATTCGCAAAGGTCAGATGAAAAAAGCGCGTTCATTGTTGAAAAAATTGTGGAAGCTTTCGCCAAGCTGGGCGATTTACGAAGTCTATCTGACATTGACGGAAAAAGAATCCTCGATTGAAGCCGTTAAGGATGTGGAAAGCCTGATCGCTGAAAACCCCGATGCTAAAATCAATGATTTGGTCTTTGCCGATTGTTCTTTGCGCGCACGGTTGTGGGGACAGGCTAAAACCGCCGTTTCGAAGTATTTGCAAACGCATCCCTCATCCAAGCGGGCGTTAATGATGGCGGAAGAGATCGCCGCCTATAATCAGGACGAAAAAGCGGCGGAGGAATACCGCGAAAAAGCGACAAAAGCTTCCGTCGAATATCCGTATTATTGCAAAGTATGCCATACACCGTTTGAAAAGGATCATACGACGTGTCCCGCTTGCCGGACATTGGGTTCCATTCATCTGTCTGAAATATGATTCGTTTATAAAAAGAAAAAACGGTAAAGTCACTCTCTTTACCGTTTTTTATTATAAAAATAACGTTTTTGTACCTTATTCCGGTTTTTGACCATAACCGCAATAGGACGGCTTTTCGTAAACGCTGATTCTTTTGGCGTTTTTGAATGTCAGGCAGGCTTCTCCATAACGAATCGTTCCGTCCGTATCCGGCAAAGACGCGTGTTTAGTCTGATAAGTGCGTACGTCTGCAAGGCTCATCGTCTGCCCGTTGGCAAAAGCGACATTCCAGCCGTACAGGCTGTAGCCTGTCTTGATCAAAATATTTTCGCTTTCCGTTTCGGCGGTTCCATCGCTTGCGGTAAACGTGAAAATGCCGGATTTTTTTTCCGCAGGACGGGATGAATCGTAAACCAAAGCTCCGCTGCGCGGCGCCGTTTGTACAGAAACGGTTCCTGCGTCGGGAACGGTGATTTTGTTGACATGGCTGAACATTAATTGAACGCCGCCGGTTCCAATCAATATTCCGCTGGAATCGGAAAGCTCTATTGTGGCGTTCGCCTGTTCCGCCAGAGGCATGACTTTAATGCCGCATAAAGCCAGATTTGTTTGATTCGACGGAACGGTTAACAATGTTTCATTGGCAAAGGGATGATTTGTCCCGTCCGTATCGATGAACGCCCCTTGACAGAAGACTTCGTCGGACAGGGGAACTTCCGCGCCGTTTTGATCGGACAGAGGTGTAACGGAAAATTCGCTGATCAACAGGTACCATTCATTCAATCGGTCAAAAGCGTGACTGTCGTTAATTAAAATAATGCGGTCCATTACATCGGAGCCGGTAAACGAAGCGGATTGTGTCCCGTCAAAAGAATAAGCCCCTGTCGCGGGCAACATATCGGATTCTTCTTGCGGATCAAGTTCTTCCTGCGCTTCCTCGGCAACGATTTCGGCGTCGTTTTCCGGCTGTGCGGCTTCTTCAGCCGCTTTTTCGGCTAAAGCGTCAATGGCGGCCGTTCCGGCAACAGCGGTGACGGCGGTCGCTTCAACGGCAGATGAATCTTCCGGTTGATTTTGTTTAACCGGAGTGTCAATGACTTCAAGTTCATCCGCCATTCCGGCGTCGGCAACCGGTTCATATTCCGTTTCGGCGGCCGTTTCTTCGACGGCTTCCAAATCTTCGGCTTCGACGGTTGTTTCTTTGTCTTCGACAGGCGCTACGGGTTCCGGCAAGGGGGCTTCAATAATCGGTTGTTGCTGTTCTTCCGTATCGTTTTGCTCCGTTTCGGCGGGAGCGGATGCTTCTGTGGCAGGCGCTTCCGTTTCTTCTTCCGGCGTTTCGGAAACGGATGGAACTTCCTCTTTTTCTGTCGTTTTTGCCGGTGTTTCCGTTTCGATAGAATCTTCAGGATATTTTATTCCGACGGATTTACCTTCGGCGGACAGGGTATCCGTAGCATAAGAAGCCTCGCCCTCTGCGGCGGCGGGCGCTTCGGCTTCGGCGGGTGCCTCGACGTATTCGTATTCGACAGCTTCGCCTTCGGCGGCGGGCGCTTCAGTTTCAGCGGGTGCCTCGACGTATTCGTATTCGACAGCTTCGCCTTCGGCGGGTGCCTCGACGTATTCGTATTCGACAGCTTCGCCTTCGGCGGCGGGCGCTTCGGCTTCAGCGGG
>JAFYCE010000030.1 GCA_017539865.1 Alphaproteobacteria bacterium | reverse complement strand
TTTTGTCCAATCCACACATCATTTCCGATGACCGTATCTCCTTTAAACGGAAGATTAACCCTTGCTGGCGGATTCATATTCCAACCTTCCAGCGTATAAAACGGGAATGTCGATACTGCATTCATCTGATGATTGGCACCGTTCATAACAAACTCAACACCGGCCGCGATCTGGCAGAACTTGCCTATAATCAGTTTATCTCCGTTCCATTCATAATGATGTGTTACATGACTCTCGAAATCTGAGTCGGCAATATACGTGAACTCTCCGACTATAATATTGGGATTCCCGATAGTTGGTTTCACGTAAATTTCTTTATCATATCCTGAAATCGGATGGATTGTATTCGGATCGGGCTTTTGGGACATTTCATTATCTTTCGAATAAAGCCGCCAGTTCCAAATGCGGGGTAAAGGCAAACTGGTCGACAGGACGAACCCTTGCCAGTGCAAAGCCAGCGTTGATGAGAATTTCCGCATCACGTACAAAGCTGACGGGATTGCAGGAAACGGCGACGACTTTTTCAACGGTTGATGCCGCGATCTGCTCGCATTGGGCTTTGGCGCCCGCGCGCGGAGGATCGAAGATCACGCAATCAAAACCGTCCAGCTCGTCCGGATAAAGCGGCGTTTTGAACAAGTCCCTTTCCTGCGTTTCGATTCTGCCAGCGGAAGCCTCCTTCAACGCCTGCAAAGCAAACTGCGCATTGTCCGCCCCTTTGATGATGCGTTTTTTCTGCAACAGCGGCAAAGAAAACGTTCCGGCTCCGCAGAATAAATCCATTATCTTTCCGGCCTTGCCGACATACTCGGCGACAGCTTGCGTCAAAGCATCCTGCCCTTGAACGGACGGTTGTAAAAAGACTCCTGCGGGAGGTTTCAATATAAAATTGCCGATACTCAGTTCCGGCGCATGCAAAACGGCCAGCGGCTCCGGCTCCTCGCGCTCGGACGTCCGCCACGAAAGTCTTGCCAAGCCGTTTTCCGCCGCAAATTGCGCCGCGCTCTGCCGCCAGTCGAAATCAGGTTCGAAAGGCAGGGTCAGCAACACATCCGCTCCTGTTTCCGTCATTAAAACAGAAACATCGCCAACGCCTTTTTTCTTCGGAAAAGAACGCGTCTTGTCGCAGACGAAACGCCGCAACGGTTCAATCAGTTTTTCCAACGGTTCGACCAAAACGGAACAAGACTTGATTTCCACAATCCTGTCGCTTTGTTTTGCATTAAAGCCTAACTTGCGCAACGCCCCGTTCCATAGCAGGGCGAATGTCGCGCGACGGCGGCTTTTAAACGGAATAAAGACGGAATCGTCAAACGCAACGCTCCATTCGGCGGGGAAAAGTCCCTTAAAATAGCGGAGCTTAAAGCGTTGATACAGATCGTTGCTTAAATGCTGTAAAGCGCACCCGCCGCATTGTTCGAAAAACGGACAGACAGGCATCGCCCTGTCCGGCGAAGCGGAAACGATTTCATCCAACTCCGCGCGGTTGTCCGCCGTCAAACGGTACGACACCGTTTCTTCCGGCAATGCGCCCGCGATAAAAACGGTTTGCCCTTCCTGCTTTAACAGTCCGTCGCCCTGACGTCCCAAATCAAAAACTTTTCCCTGATACATTTTTTTCCTGTTTTTAAAGAAAATTTCCGTTACACTATAGCCAAATCAACGGGAGAGTCCAATGCTGAAAATTCTGATTGCCGACGACCACGAATTGTTTCTTGACGGTCTGCGCATGGTTTTATCCGATATTGATGATGACGTTTCGATAGAAACGGTCCATAATCACATGGAATTACAAGAAAAAGCGGACGGAAAAGCGCAGTTCGACCTGATATTGACCGATTTGGCAATGCCGGGGATGAATTGGCATGAATCCCTGCGCTTGCTGAAAGAACACTATCCTGAAACGCCCATTGTCGTTTTATCGGCCGTTTCGGACCCTGAAAACGTCATGCAGGCGATCGACATCGGCGCCTCCGGTTTTATTCCGAAGACATCCTCCAGCAAAATCATTCTCAGCGCGCTGCATCTGGTTTTATCGGGCGGACTGTACCTGCCTTCCGAACTGCTGAACATTACGGGGAAAACAGAGACCGTTCCGGAAAACAAAGGACCTTTGACACCCAGACAGCTTGACGTTTTACGCCTGATGGGACAAAGCAAGCCGAACAAAATCATCGCCCGCGAACTGGATTTGTCGGAAGGAACCGTTAAATTACACGTCACGGCGATTCTGAAAGCGCTAAACGTCACCAACCGCACCGGCGCCGTCATTGCCGGCAAGGAAATGGGTCTGATTGATTAAAGAAAAGATATTTCCATGACAGAGCAAAACAATTTTTCCCCGATTCCCGCCCCCCCTCCCGTTGAAAAAAAAGATATTCCCGCGGAAAATCATACGGTTCCGGAATATCTGAAATCCGTGTACGAGGGACGCTACTTCAATCCTTTCTTTTCCAAAATTTTCGATGATGACTGGACGGCAGCCGTCGGCACCTTTTTCCGCGGCGGAATGCTGACAAAAAAAGTCGTCAACGAAATCATTGAAGGGCACGACGTTCTTCAGTTGGGTATCGCCTCCGGCAATTTTGAAAGCGAAATCGCAAAAAAAATGAATTCCAAAGGACGATATGATATCGAAGATATTTCCGCTCGCCATATCAATCTAACAAGGACACGCGTTGCGGCTTGGCTGAACGTGACGTTAAAAGAGCGCGACTTCATGTTTCCCAATGATTTGCGCTACGACGCCGTCATCGGTTATTTCGTTCTGCACGAACTGCCGGATTCCCGAAAAAAAGCCGTTTTAGAAAGAGCATTCAACGCTTTAAAACCGAATGGAAAAATGATTTTCGTCGATTACGCCCGCCCGAAAAAATATCATCCGCTGAAACAGCCGGTCAAATTGTTCAACCGGTTGTATGAACCGTTCGCTGAAAGCCTGTGGTATAACGAAATTCAGGACTTCGCCCCCAAAACGGACAAACTGATTTGGGATAAGAAGACATTTTTCGGCGATATGTACCAATGTGTTATCGCCCAGCGCCGCTGATTTCAGCCTAATGCTTTTGTCATCGCGACGGGATTGTCGCAGAAAAACGATTCGACACCGGCTTTACGCAGATATCGGGCTTTTCTGACGTCATTCACCGTATACGCCATCAAATGATATCCGCCGTTTTTGATTTCCCCAATCAGCTCCGGCGTCAGCAGATCCGCATTATAGTTGATTGAATAGGCCTTGACTTTCTTCGCCGCCGCACGCCAATCGCCGGATTTTTTTTCCACCAGAACGCCGCGGCGGATCTCGGGCGCCAAAGCGGCCGTTTCCTCCAAAGCGTCCCAAGCAAAACTTGAAAAAATCAGTCTGTCCGGATTATTAAAGCCTTTTTCGCAAACGACCTGCCAAATTTCACGCGCCGTTTTCCGCGCCAATCCGGCGCGCGACGGTTTGATTTCAATATTAACACTTGCCTGAAACCCGTTCAAAACATCCAGAACTTCTGCCAAAGTGGGGATTTTTTCAATGGAATCAACACTGAATTTTTGCAGTTCTTCCATCGTCATTTCATCCAGCCGTCCGGTTTGTCCCGTCATTCTGTCCAGCGTTTCATCGTGAAAAACCATCACGATGCCGTCTTTGGACAACATTGCGTCCAGCTCGACCCATTTGACGCCGGATTGACAAGCATAACGGAAAGCCTCTATCGTGTTTTCCGCTTTCACGGCACGCGCCCCTCTGTGTCCTAAAACGACAGGAAGATTAAAAGTCATCTTTCACCTTTTAAAATAATGTAATATAGTGTCGCTTGAGTATATGATTTCGGAACGAATATTGTAATGAGATTTTTTCATTCCTGGCAAAAAATACCGCCGGTTTATCAAAACGCCGTCGTTGCAATCGGCAACTTTGACGGTTTTCATAAAGGACACCGCGCTGTTGTTGAACAGGCGGTCCGGATTGCGCATAAAGAAAACCGTCCCGTTATTTTGATGACGTTCGAACCGCACCCCAGCGGTTTTTTCCGTCCGGGCGGCCGGACGTTCCGGATTACCCCCATCCGTTCCAAAGTCAGAGCGATATGCGAATTGCCGATCGATGCTTTTTGCGTTTTTTCTTTTGATAAACACTTTGCGGAAATGAGTCCGGACGACTTTGTCGAAAACGTTTTAATCAAAGGATTGCATGCGGCGCACATTGTTGTCGGTGAAGATTACGGTTTCGGGAAAAACAGACAGGGCGACATTGCTTATATGCGCCGGAAATATCCGGAACTGCCCGTGACCGCCGTCAAAAAACTGCGCGACCAGAACGGGGAAATCATCTCTTCATCCAGAATACGGGCTTTTCTGCGCGACGGGGAAGTCGAAAAAGCTTCCGGTTTGATGGAGCATCCTTTCGAAATAGAAGGATATGTCATTCACGGAGCGGAATTGGGGCGGAAAATCGGATTTCCGACAATCAACATCGTTCCCGCCGAATCCATTCTGCCGCGAATCGGCGTTTACGCGGCCAGCGTCGAAATTGACGGGAAAACCTTCAAAGCGGTTGCAAACATCGGTTACAGACCGACTGTCAATGGTCAATCCGTTTTATTGGAAGCGCATATTTTAAACTTCGACGGCGATTTGTACGGCCGGCGTTTGCGCGTCCGCCTGCTGACGTTCATCCGCCCCGAAGTCCGTTTTTCCTCCCTTGAGGAACTGAAGGCTCAAATTATCAAAGATTCCCGAATTGCGGAAAGGATATCCCGATGAAAAAAGGATTGCTCTGTGCTTTAATCGTTTTTTTAGCCGATCAAATCAGCAAAATTTGTGTTTTGGCTTATTTCGCCCGTCATTCTTCGCCTGTACGCATTACGCCGTTCTTTAACATTGTTCTGGCCTGGAACAAAGGCGTCAGCTTTTCGATGTTTCATTCGAACCATCCCGCCATGCCATGGATACTGGTCACGGTTTCCCTGCTGATCTGTGCCGTGATTCTGCACTGGATGAGCATGGAAAAAAATCAAAAGACAATCAACTGTTTCGGTTTGATTATCGGCGGAGCATTGGGAAACGTCATGGATCGCATCCGTATTCAAGCCGTCGTCGATTTTTTGGATTTTCACATCGGCTCTTATCATTGGCCGGCGTTCAATATTGCCGACAGCGCGATTTGCGTCGGAGCCGGTATCATTTTGATTTGGAATTTATTTTTCACCCCGATCGAAAAACTTTCAGAACCTGAAAAGGAACAGAAAAATGACAATGTCAGCGCCTAATATTTTTCGCCGGTTGACCGGCAGTCCCGACATTACGCGATTGCAAAAAAGCAAAACGGCCTTATTGCTGATAGAATTTCAAGAAGAGCATTTCTCAGGGATTCTGCCTGTTGAGAGTGCTTCCGAATTGACCGCGTTAGCCGTCAAGGCTATGGATTGGGCGGATAAAAATAAAATTTTGACCGTCCATATCCGTCATCAGGCTAAAAGCCCCGCCGCTTTGGCTTTTGCACCGGAAGGCAAAGGCATTGAATTTCATGCGCCCGTTCTGCCGCGCAAAAAACATTTGATTCAACCCAAACATGCCGACAGCGCCTTTTCAGGCTCCCCTCTGCACACCATTTTGCTGACCAGAAACATTGACACTCTGATTTTGACGGGCATGTCAACGCCTTCCTGCATCACGGCCACCGCGAACGACGCGCGCTTTTTGGGATACAAATGCTTGGTCGCGGCGGATATTACCGCATCCCGCGATGTCGTATCATGGGATGAAACCAGAATCGTCACCGCCGCCAAAATGCAGGAAACGGCTTTGGCCTGCATCGCGGACAAATACGCCCAAGTCATGAATTTTGCCGATATTACGGCTCTTCCATTCGAGAAATAAGGAGACTGCCAATGAAAATCCTTTACGTTCTGATACTTTTGTTTTTAACAGGCTGCGGTGATAATTATTCTCTGGATGAAAAACGCGGGCCGAATCCCGAAGGAATCGTCACGACCCATCCTTTAAGCCTGCCGCCGGACTATATGTTGCGCGCGCCGGAACCAATCAAACAAACGGAACGGAAAAAAGCGCCGGATGAAAAAACGGAAACAGCCGGAAAAGCAACCGAAACGCCGGACGCTTCCGCCCCTGAAACAGAAACCGCGGTTAAACAAACGGAGGAATAATGCGGCTTTTTCTGCTTTCCCTTTTTCTGTTTTCTCAAACGTTTGCTGCAAAAGCCGATATTTTCAATGCCGACTCTTTCACATTAAGCAACGGATTGCAGGTCGTCGTCGTTGAAAACCACCGTGCGCCGGTCGTCACGCAAATGATGTGGTATAAAACGGGCTCCATTGACGATCCGTTGGGTAAATCGGGCATAGCCCACCTTTTGGAACATATGATGTTCAAAGGAACGGCCGCCGTTCCCGACGGGGAATTTTCCAAAATCATCGCCCGCAATGGCGGGACGGAAAACGCCTTTACGTCTTTGGACTATACGGCCTACTATCAAAACATCGCCCGCGACAGATTGGAACTGGTGATGTTTTTGGAATCCGACCGGATGAAGAATCTGCGTTTTTTACAAAAAGATTTTGATCCGGAACTGGAAGTCGTCAAGGAAGAACGTTTGATGCGCACGGAAAACAATCCGTCGGCATTGCTCAACGAGCGCAAAAGCGCCGTTTTATGGGGTGAACATCCGTACAGCCGTCCCGTTATCGGCACAAAAAAGGAATTATCGGCTTTGACTTTGAACGATGTAAAACGGTTTTACCGGACTCATTATGCGCCGGACAATGCCGTTCTGGTCGTTGCGGGCGACATCACCGCCGAAGAATTAAGGCCTTTGGCGGAAAAATATTACGGCAAGATTCCGCCCAGCCGCACGGCTGAAGCCAAAAGACAATTCAATTCCCCCTATCCCGTCCGATCACGGATCGAAATGAACCATCCGCAAGTCCGCCTTCATTCTCTGCAACGCTCTTACATCGTCCCGTCCTATCTTTCCGAAAAGCGGGAACAAAGTTTTGCCTATGCCGTTTTGGACGAGATTTTGGGAAGCTATCGTCTGGGAAAAATGCATAAACATTTTGTTTCCGATAAAAAGCTGACGAGACGCGTTGGAACGAAGTATTCGGGTCTTGTTCTGGACAAGGGGACTTTTTCGGTTTTTATGACCGCACGGGAAAACAAGGATTTAACGGAACTGGAACGGGAACTGGATCGCTTTTTATCGCCGCAGTCTGTCACGCAAAAGGATGTGGACAATGCCAAAAAACGTCTGGTGGCGGATCTGGAATATTTAAACGACGCTCCCGAATCGGCGGCCAATCTGGCCGGACGTTTTTATGTTCTGGGATTGACGGTTGAAGATTTGAAAAACTGGAAAAAAAGCATTGAAACCGTATCATTGTCCGATGTCCGGAAAGCTTACGCGGACATGCTGACGGCTCCGTTTGTAACAACTTATCTTATGCCGCAGGAAGCCTTATGAAAAAATTGATTCTTCTGTTTCTGTGCTGTTTTATCCTTCCTTTGGATGTTTTTGGCGAGCCGGCGGCATCTTCCGGCATTGTCGTTCGCAAAAAAAACGTCCAAAAAGAAAAGAACAAACCGGCCGCCCTGCCGGTCGTCACTCCGCAGACTTTTCACATTCCCGACATTCAAAAAATCGTAACGGACAGCGGAATTGAAGCATGGCTGATTGAAGAGAGATCAACTCCCGTCATTTCGATTTCAGTCATTTTCAAAGGCGGAAAGACCTCCGACCCCAAAAGGCTGACCGGCTTATCCTCTTTGGCGATGAATTTGATGGGGGAAGGCGCCGGACACTACTCCGCCGAGGAATTTTCCGAGCTTCTGTCCCAAAAAGCGATCTTTCTGTCTTTTTCCGCCCGAAACGATACGCTGAAAGCCGGCATGGAAACTTTACGCGAAAACAAAGATGACGCTTTCGATCTGTTCCGTCTGGCTTTGACGGAGCCGCGCTTTGACCGTAAAATCATCCGTCAGATGAAAGAACAGATGTACGCTTCCATCAAAGCCCGAGAGGGCGACCCCCAAGCGGTTGCCGCGGAACGCTGGGCAAAACTGGTTTTCAAAGGCCATCCCTATGCGCATCTGCTGCCGACGAAAAAATCGATCAAATCGATCACCCGCGCCAATCTGCGAAATCTGGTGCATGACCGGTTCGCCCGCGATAACATGATTATAGGCGTGGCGGGCAATATCTCAGCGGAAGAATTGAAACCTCTTCTGGAAAAAACATTTGCCGGCCTGCCTGAAAAATCCCGCGTCAAACAAGTACCGCCGTTCACACCGGAACCTTCCGGCCGTATCGACATCCTGTCAATGGATGTTCCTCAAAGCGCCGTCCTGTTCGGTCACAAAGGCATTGCGCGCAACGATCCCGATTTCTACGCCGCTTTGATTGTGAATTATATTTTCGGCGGCGGTTCCTTCGCTTCAAGGCTGTTCAACGAAGTACGCGAAAAGAACGGATTGGCTTACAGCATTGACACCGTTCTGGACGCAAACACAACAGCCCCGATGATAACGGGATCCGTCGGTTCGGATAACGTCAAACTGGCGGAAGCGATCAAAATCATTCAGCAACAGTGGCGGTTGATGGCCGAAGAAGGACCGACGGAACAGGAATTAAAAGACGCCAAAACCTTTATTACAGGATCTTTTCCGTTGGCTTTTTCCTCCAGCGACGGGTTGGCTTCCACACTGGCCGGCATACAGTACCATAATCTGGGAATAGACTATTTACAGCATTACAACACCCTGATTGAATCGGTCTCTTTGGAACAGGCGAAAAAAACGGCCGCCCGATTGCTCCTTCCAGACAGTTTGTTCTTTGTTGTCGTCGGAAAACCTGCTAACCTTTAGAAAATTTATTTTTATCAGGAGTATGTATCTATGACCTTAACCGATTTGAATGCTTGGAAAGAATTGGAAAAGAACTATGCCGTCGTACGCGGCCGGACGATGCGCGACATGTTCGCCGCCGATCCGAACCGATTCGAGGAATTTTCCGTTTCTTTGGGAAATCTGTTATTGGATTATTCCAAAAACAGAATCACGAAAGAAACGATGAAGCTGTTGGTCAAACTGGCGCAGGAAGCCGGCGTTGAAAAAGCCCGCGAAGCCATGTTCTCGGGCGAAAAAATCAATATCACCGAAAACCGCGCCGTTTTGCATACCGCTTTACGCAACCGTTCCGACCGTCCCGTCTATGTCGACGGCAAAGATGTCATGCCGCAGATTAAAGCCGTCTTGGAAAAAATGAAAACATTTTCAACCGCCGTGCGTGACGGCGAATGGAAAGGCGCAACCGGCAAAGCGATGACCGATGTCGTCAACATCGGTATCGGCGGTTCCGATCTTGGCCCTGTCATGGTTGTCGAAGCGCTGAAGCATTATCAGCAAAAAGGCTTGAACTCTCATTTCGTTTCGAACGTTGACGGTACGCATATGGTCGAAACGCTGAAAAACCTGAATCCGGAAACGACCTTGTTCATCGTCGCGTCCAAAACGTTTACGACACAGGAAACGCTGACAAATGCCAAGACCGCCCGCGACTGGTTGGTGAAAGCTTTAGGCGAAGAAGCCGTTTCAAAGCACTTTGTCGCCTTGTCCACCAACACCGAAGAAGTGAAAAAATTCGGCATTGATCCCGCGAACATGTTTGAATTCTGGGATTGGGTCGGCGGTCGTTATTCCCTGTGGTCGGCCATCGGTCTGTCTATTGCGATCGCGGTCGGCTATGACAACTTTGTCGAATTGCTGACCGGCGGATTTGAAATGGACGAGCATTTCAGAAACGCTCCGTTAGATAAGAACATTCCCGTCATTTTGGGATTGCTGGGCGTTTGGTATCACAACTTCTTCGGCGCCGAAGCGTATGCCGTTCTGCCGTACGACCAGTATTTGCACCGCCTGCCCGCCTATCTGCAGCAGGCCGACATGGAATCAAACGGCAAAGGCGTCACCAAAGACGGCAAGCCCGTTTCCTATACGACAGGGCCGATTTTGTTCGGCGAACCGGGGACGAACGGACAGCATTCCTTCTATCAGCTGATTCACCAAGGAACGCACCTGATTCCGTGCGACTTCATCGTTCCGGCGATTTCCTTGAACGAAACGGGCGACCATCACCCGATTTTGCTGTCCAACGTTTTCGCGCAGGCCGAAGCGCTGATGAAAGGCAAAACCGCCGCCGAAGTCCGCGCCGAATTTGAAGCGCAGGGGGCGAGCGAGGAAAAGATTCAGGCTCTGCTGAACCACAAGATCTTTTCCGGCAACCGTCCGTCCAACACGATTCTGGTCGAAAGAATCGACCCGAGAACGCTCGGCCGCCTGATTGCGATGTATGAGCATAAAATCTTCGTTCAGGGCGTTATCTGGAACGTGAACAGTTACGACCAGTGGGGCGTCGAGCTGGGCAAACAGCTGGCCAAAAAGATCCTGCCGGAAATCAAGAGCGCGACGACCGTCACCACGCACGATTCGTCGACAAACGGCCTGATCAACGCCGCCAGAAGCATGCGCCAGACGGTGTAAGCCAATGACCTTGCGTCTTTTACCGCCGACTCTCGTCAACCGCATCGCCGCCGGAGAAGTGGTCGAGCGGCCGGCATCGGCGGTAAAGGAGCTGGTCGAAAACGCTCTGGACGCCGGAGCGACCAAAATCGACGTCATTTTGAACGAAGGCGGCAAGGCGTCCCTGACCGTGATTGACAATGGCAAAGGCATGACGCCCGAAGAAATGAAGTTGGCCGTCGAACGGTTCGCAACATCGAAACTGCCTTCCGACGACTTGTTCGACATCCGCTTTTTAGGGTTCAGAGGAGAGGCTCTGCCCTCGATTGCTTCGGTTGCCCGAATGACGGTCACGTCCCGCACGACGGACGCGGATTCCGCATGGTCTTTGTTTATCGAAGGCGGTGAAAAGCACGATTTGGAACCGGCCTCCGCCCCCGTCGGCACGCGCATCGAAGTCCGCGACCTGTTCTATGCCGTTCCCGCGCGTTTGAAGTTTTTAAAAACGACGCAAACGGAAACCGGCTATATCCAGGACATGATCGAAAAGCTGGCTCTGGCCTTTCCGTCCGTCGCCTTTACGCTGTCCGACGAAAAGAAAAAGCGGCTGGATTTCAAGCCCGTTGCCCCGACCGATGAAATCAAGCGGGTGGCACAGGTCATCGGCAACGATTTTGCCGAAAACGCCGTGCCGGTCAACGCCGAACGCGACGGGATCAAACTGACCGGATTTGCGGGTCTGCCGACGTTCAACAAAGCGACCGCAGCCGCACAATATTTCTTTGTGAACAACCGCCCCGTGCGTGACAAGGTATTGCTTGGCGCGTTAAAGGGCGCGTATCAGGAATTGTTGGCCGCCGACCGTTTTCCGGCCGTCATCCTGTTCCTGCATATTCCGCCCGAAGACGTCGACGTCAACGTCCATCCCGCAAAAGCCGAAGTCCGTTTCCGCAATGCGCAAGTGGTGCGCGGCATGATCGTGACCGCCGTCCGTCAGGCGTTGATGAGCTCCGGCCACCGCACGTCTTCGACTTTGGCGCAGGAAGCGTTGGATTTTTCCGTTTCCGAACCCGTCTTTTCAAAGCCGGTATCCGCGCCCTCCTCTTTTTCAATGCCGAAGTTTCCGTCCTACCGTCCGAACGGGAATTTCAGCCGTCCGCAGACATTGAACGAAACGCGCGCGCTGTTTCGGACGAGCGAAGCCTTTTCCGCACCGGCCGCCCCCGATTTGACCGAAGAAATCGAACAGGCCGTTTCCGCCGCCCCCGTTGAAGAGTCCGACGCTTTTCCGCCTTTGGGCTTGGCAAGGGCGCAGCTGCATAAAACGTATATCATTTCACAGACGCAAGACGGAATCGTCATCGTCGACCAACATGCCGCGCACGAACGCCTGACGTATGAAAAAATCAAGCAGAACATGGAAAGTGGCGATGCGGCGGCGCAATATCTTTTACTGCCGGAAGTCGTCGATTTAAGCGCGGAAAAACAGGACGCCGTCTTAAAGCAAAAAGAGGAGCTGGAAAAAACGGGACTGCTGTTTGACCTGTTCGGCGGCGGTTCTGTCGTCATTCGCGCGACGCCCGCCATTCTGGGCGAAGTCAATGCGAAACAGCTGATGCTTGATGTGGCCGATACGCTGATCGAATTCGGGGACAGCCTGTCTCTGAAAGAACGGATCAAAAAGATCGCCGCGACAATGGCGTGCCACGGTTCCGTGCGCGCGGGCAGAAAGCTGGACATATCGGAAATGAACGCGCTGTTGCGGCAGATGGAGGCCGTTCCCTACTCCGGCCAGTGCATTCACGGCCGCCCGACCTATATCGAATTAAAGCTCAAAGACATCGAAAAGCTGTTCGGCCGGCGGGAATGAACGCCGGTAAAATCCGTTTTGATTTTTACATCCGATTGATTATAGTGATTTCGCCGTTTCGCTTTTAAACGGCATCAACCGGCCTCGGTTTGAAAGGCAGGTGAGTAACATAAATACTTTGGCAAAAGCATACGGCTGATTTTATTGGTCGTAATTTTCTTACTGAGTACGATTAAACCGGCTTGGTAAAAAATGCGGGGGCTCCGATGTTGGCGCATCGTCCCCCGTTGCTTTTTCATAAATACTTTGACAATCTTTAATATAGCTTTTCCGCCCTTATTTGTCAAACGCTTTCACGGTTCGGGTTCGGGAAACGGCGTTCGAACCATTCCAGACAAGCCGCTTTTTGCTTCGGATCAATCAGATCGGGACAGATGAACGCGTCATATTTCTTATGAAACAGCTTGTCCGCTCTGAACCGCCACGACAGCTTGTAATCCTGCGGATTTTTCAATTCAAGACACAACATCGTGCATCCGAGCATCGTATACGGAGCGATCGAAACGATGTCCGCGATTTTAATATCCGTTTCCGCGTCGATCAGCAGCATATCGTCCGTGATTGTCAGGTACGGCTTTTTGCGAACGTGAGCGAACCAAAAATGCAGGTTGACTATTCCGCCGCGCAACAAAACCAGCCCTATGAGAACGGGAAAAACGTACAAATACCACCAATGGACAAACATCGCCCACCGCCAACAGCCGGAGCATAAGAGGAACGGTGAAATCAAAACCGTTGCCAACAAAATTTCGACCAGCCCGCCGCCGACGAAGAAATAATTTTTTCCGTATTTGAAAGTCAAAGGTTCCGCCATAGTTTTCTCCTTTCCGCCCTGTCTGAAAGGATACCCCTTAAACCTGACTTTAAGTCAAGAGTTTTCTTTCCTGTCGGCCATTCTTAAAACAGAAGCCTCCGGTGATAAAAAGAACTCCGGTTCCACATAAGGTTTGTCTTTATAAATAAAATATTTCACGGCTTGTTTTTCACCACGCCGCGGTTGATTACGCCGATGAACAAAGCAAGCATGACATAACTGCTGACACATTCGAACGATACGATGATTTTTGCGACCGGAGTCAGCGGAACGACATCGCCGAAGCCGACCGTCGTCATCGAAATGAAGGTGAAATAAACGGCATCCAGAATCCCTTCGATTCCGGGCTTGAAATTAAACGCGGGCGAATTGCCGAAAAAATTGTGCAAAAAGGAAACGGTCAGATTCAAAACGGTGAACGCCGTGATCAGCGATACGAAAAAAGCGGAAAAATTGATCAAATCCTCTTTTGTCATCACTTTATCGGGCTGCAAATACACCCACAATCGGCGCATAAAATCCCTCAAGTTAATCAAGGTGACATACATTACCGTCAAAAAAACGCCCAAGGAAACGACTTGCGAACCGGCGGCGTAGATCGTCAGCAGTCCGGTCAGAAAAGCGACCAAAAGCACTCTGTTTTCGTGTTGGTAACACGCTCCGGCTTTGTGATGTTTCATGATTTTAAAGAACAAAGCGATCACGCCGCAAGATAACGCCCCGTTGACGACCGGCAACAACACATAAAAATAAACATAGTAGTTCGGTGCGAACAACAAAGCGATCTGTCGGGAAAACATTGCCAGTATCAGTAATGAAACCAAATAACACAAATTAAAGCTGTTTACGGCGGCCGTTTTAAAAGCCGTCCACTTTTCCATAGTCAAAAAACGATAAAGAAACAACATGCTTCTTTTTTCCTTTCAGGCTTACACTAAAGCCGGTGCGGCTTTCGGGTCAATCCGTCAAAAAGGTGATGATTGCCGGATGCGGCTGTGTTAGACTTGCCGTCCAACAGGAGGAAACAAATGTCTTTTCATTTCACGCCGATCAAAACCCGACTGGTGCATCCGCCCAAAGACGACATTTACGACATTCTGGACGCTTTGCCGCCGTTGGAGGAAAAAGACATCGTCTTCATCACGTCCAAGATTTTAGGCATTCATCAGGGACGCTGCGTGCCGTGCGAAGGAACGGACAAAACGGAACTGATTAAACGGGAAGCCGACCGCTATCTGGCTTACAAACACCCGAAAGGATTTAACGTCAACCTGACCGTCACGAACAACGTTTTGATACCGGCAGCCGGCATTGATGCCAGCAACGCGGACGGATACTATATCATGTGGCCGAAAGACACGGACGCTTTGTGCGCCGAGATCCGGTCTTTCCTGTGTCGAAAAAACAACATCAACGATTTGGGCGTCGTCGCGACGGACAGCCACACGATGCCTTTGCGCTACGGCGTGACGGGGATTTCCGTCGGAATCGCGGGGGTCGAACCGCTCAAGGATTTCCGCGGCCATAAAGATCTGTTCGGCCGCAAACTGGAACTGACCCAAGTCGATGAAATCGACGCGTTGGCCGCCATGGCGGTTTTGCTGATGGGCGAATCCGACGAATGCACGCCGATCGTTTTATTGCGCGGCTGGGACAAAATCGTTTTCAATGAAAACGGTTCAATGCGGAATTTCAAGATTACTCCCGAAGAAGACCTTTACACTCCGTTATTATCGGTGATGAAATGCAAATAACCTTGCCGGCGGCCGTTTCTTTTTCGGGCGAAAAGCCGCCGTTTTCCGGTTAGAACGAATACCGGAATGTCGCCGTCAATGTGTGCGACAGATAATCCGGCCGCCATTCCAGATTATATCCGGCGGATATGTCGATATGTTTTCCATACAGCCATGACAAGGTTCCGCCCAATTCAACGCCCATCGGATCGAAATCGTCGCCGTCAACGGTGTAAGAACCGCCGTTGGGCAAATTGACGGCTGCGCTTTCTTTGGAAGAGGAAAGGTCATACGTGACAGCCGCCGACAACTCGGAATGCCATACGGAAGAATCCGTTTTTCCGAATTCCCTGTCCATACGTCCTTCCGCGACGAACGTCATCATATTGGAAGAAATGGCGCCGATTTTCTGGCCGATACTGTCTTCGTGCGCGTCGCGTTTCGAAGAAACGTACCGTATTCCGACCGCCGGCGTCCACGATTTCAGTTCGCGTCCGACCATCAAAGAACCGCCGAAAGACGTTCCGTCATATTTATCGGATATGGACAGACCGGACAGGTTTTTATCTTCGGTATAAGACATCCAGCCCATATTCAACACCGAGCTGACAAACCATTCGGACGGTTTATACATTCCGTACACAAAGAACGAATGACCGTCTATATCCGTGGAACGCTGCAAAGAATCGACCGTCGAAGACGTGGAAGCGTATCCGGCGCCCAAAGCGAACACGTCATACAGCGTCACGTCCGCGCCGACGGCAAAGCCCGTCGTATCGCCTGAAAAGCCTTCCGGCTTATCCGTTGAGGAATAATCCGCTTTATTCAGGAAAGCCTGCGCCCATACGCCGAATTCATTCGGAGCGGACGGCTTGTATTTTTTCTTGGTCCAGCGCCTGTCTTCGACCGGCACGTCAAATTCCTGCTGCATACTGGAATCGACATGAGGTCTGTCCTGTGTGATTTTCGGTTTGGAAACGGGTTTCGGTTCGTCTTCGTAATAACCGGCGTTCTTATAATAATCGGAGGTACGCATGAAGCGCGACTTATAGGGTGAACCGCCGGAACGGCCGTACATCTTTTGAATGTTCCGGTATGTTCTGGAATTCAGCCCCATATTGCCCGACAAAGAATTCAAACGGGCGGACAGCGTGTTTGAAATTTTGCCTTGGATGGCCGCCTGTTGACGCGACATTCCGTTCGACACGTCCGGAGCCAAAGCCGTCAGCGCTTTCAAATAAGCCTGAGAAGAACCTTTCTGTGACAAATAGTCCAGATGTTCCGCAACACTGAACGCCTTTGAAGTGGTATCGAACAGTTCGCCGTCCAAAAACGCCCGCGCGATACCGACCTGATTTTTGTCGCCCGCTTCCTGCTGTGCGTACTGTCCGGCCGAAGACGATTGCGTCAAACGGTAGCAAATTCCCGTTCCGCCGTCACAGTTCTCTTTAACCAAAGAATAACGAT
>JAFYCE010000029.1 GCA_017539865.1 Alphaproteobacteria bacterium | reverse complement strand
TGTAAATCTCTCATTACTTTTTCAGGTACCATTTGCTTAACCGGATCGTCAAAGATATGTTCGCTTGCGGTCTTATTGATTTGGTCACGTGCGGCTTCTAATGACCGTTTTAGCAATTCCAATCGTTCCACATCATCCTTTGATATGACTCCACCCTCAGCTGTTTTGTTTTGGATTTCTTGTCTAAATTTAACAATGGCGTCAACGGCCTCGTCCCAATCTTTGGTCGCTTCTTCCAATCCGGCTTTAATCGCTCTTTCACGTTCTTTTTCGAGTGTTTTTTTGGCATCTTCTAATTGTTGATTGATTCGTTTTTTAATATTCTCTTCAAAGTATATCGTTGCTTCTTCTGCAAGCTCGGATGGCATTCCAGAATTTGCAATATCATATGTCCTGCTGTTGAACGACGGCATTATCCGTGTATTAAGTCTTTCTTGTTCAGAGAGCTTGTCGTATTCCTCTTGTGTAACCGGTTTCAGTAAAGCAAGTTTTACCGCTTTAAATTCATCTGAGAAATTGTCCGTATCAAGTATGCTGTTAATCTCTTTGTTAAATGCGTCATACTTTTCTTGATACTTATTATCTTTATTATCAGGTTTGTTTTGCTCAGGTACTGTCGGCTGTTCTTGTTCGGGTTTACCTTCATCGTAAATGTCCTCTGATTTTAAGAATAGACTCGACTGTTCCTGGTCTGACGCACCGCCTTGCGCCCCGTCAACATTTTGTTCTGCCTCCTTTGCTCGTTGCAAAGCGCGTTCATTTGCTGTACGTTCCAATTCTTCTCTCTTTGCAATCAACTCTGATAGTTTCTCACGAGATTCTTTAATTTGCTCATCGGCTTTTTTAATTTGTTCTTCCGAAGCGTATTCCGCATTCTTTTTATTTTTAGAGTTTTCTATTTGACGTTTATAATATGCAATATCCTGATTGACTTTATCAAGTTCAGGATCAGATTTCAAATCATCGGCAGATACAGACTCCCCATTGTCTTGCGAAGTCACATTCCCTGGCTTTTCGGTTGCCGCCGTTTTTTCATTCGGCTCAGGTTCTTTATCATCTTTTGATGTATTATCCTGCTTGCCGCTTTGATCCGTTATTTCTTCGGTATTGTTTTTATCTCCTTGTTGGAGAACGGATACGCCGCCGTTTTTACCAACATCAGCCGCTTCTTCAGCGTCTTTACCTTCACCATATGCGGCATTCCCGAATGGCGTCTCTGTTTTCAACAAGCCGTTTGGTTCTTCCGATTTTTTAATTGGTTCACCATTAGTGCCAATCCCCCTGTAACTATCCTCATCATCAACGCCATATTTCCTGTTCAGATTATGAACTTCGTGTTCATATGCTCTGTCAATAATGTATAAATTTTCTTCCAACCATTGGTCAATCGGTTGACCGTCAATTTTATCCTGACCATTTTGTTTTGCTAAGTTCGCTTGCTTTATGTATGGAGCTTTATTTTGGTCGCGTTTTGCAGCGAGCGCGTCTTTTTCTGCCTGGTATTTATTATATAGCGGAGAATCCGGCTTGTTTAAATCTTCGCGCCGGTTGCGATCCATTCGACGTATAATTTCATAAATGAGTTCTTGGGTTTTTTCCTGTGTCCTTCTCAATGTGTTTTCGGTTGAAAGATTTTTTGCAAGATTCTCCTGCGCGGTAAGAAGATTCCCCATATCTTTTGAAAGGTTGAATTGCTCTATTGCCGCTTTGACTTCTTCCATAGCCATCGCGTTTAATTGTGAATCTCGTTGTTGTTCGCCTTGAAATATTTTATCTTTACCGAATTCGTCTTTAACAAAAGTCCGTTCTCCATTTACGGTTTTACCATCGTAAATTTTATACGCAGTATTCCCATTGACCTTGATTTCTACAAAGTCTTTCATTTTCCTTTCTATTGTCGATTTGATCTGTTTGTCGAGATTTTCGAGTTGTTGTTTTATAATTGTATTTGCTTCATAACTTGCAAGCTCACCCCACTTACTAAAATCAAACTTTAATTGAGTTCCTTCGATGATTGCTTTCAAATAGTCATCTCGGAACTTATCGAGTTGCATAAGCATTTCACGGCGAAGTGTTTGTTCTTCTTCGCTACCTTTTCCAGCGTCATCAAGCAGTTGTTGTTTGAATACACTATAATGCCATTGAAAATCTTTCAATGCGGAGCTAGTGTCTTGACCTGCAAATTTATTGTCACCGATTTTGTTTCTTCCGAACCATCCCAACTGACCAAACAATCCGCGTCTAGTATCCGTATTGTCTTTCAAAAATCCTGCGCCTCTTGCATATAAATCCGGGTAATTCGTCGCCAATGCGTTACTAAGCGCATATACTCGGTCTTCACTTTCTTGCTTGTTTTTCTTCGCAACATCCATAGCATTTATAACGCTATGCCTAAAATCATCGAAATTTTCAAATTCTGGTAATGAATATGGAGTCTGGCTAACCATTTGCATAATATCAGCAAATGATTTAATTTTAGCGCTGTTCCGCCAAGGCGTATTAACAGGTTGTTCGGTAAGACCATCCAATACGGGAATATTCAAATCGACAAACCCGCCATTCAAAAACAAATATCTTTCACCTTCGAGATCGAAAATTTGCTGTTTTGTAATCTGTAACTCTTTATATACGTTGTTTAATTCTCGCCTTTTATTCCTGGATTCACGTGTAGATTCTTTGGTTGTTAAGAATGTCCGTCCGTTATCATCTGTAATTGTTACAGGATGTTTGAGCTTCAATATAGATTCTTTAAGCTTTCTCTCCTGTGTGTCAGCGATACTATTGAATGGTTTTGTATATTGTGTTAGAAGGGCGTAAGGTTCAACAAGTGTTTTCCAATCATCACGATCAAACAAACCTTCGCCATATTTTTCTATAGCTTTTGTAACATCAATCCCCAATATTGGAGAATACAATATTTCTTTTTCAAAATATCTCTGTAGCTTGTCAGCTTTTTTCTGGTAAATTCCTCTATTTTTCTTCAGCTCATCAATCGTGTACCCCTGCTCAACATACCTTTTTTCTGCTTGTGCTTTATTTAATTCGTTCAACTTCTTCTGTTCGTCAACAAGCCCTTCAACTTCCTTTTTCGCCTGATTCACAGATAAACCAAGATCGCCATATTTGCTTTGTAACACAGATAGGATTGTCCGTGCTTCGTCAAGAAGCGCGTTGCTTTTCTCGTGTTCTTTGTTGATTTCAATTAACCTTTTTAGCATCCCCGTATCTTCGGCAAAACTACCTTCAAGCGAACGAAGATTCTCTTGCATTTCACCGGAGACAGTTGACATTTCCCGCATCTTACCGGCAATACGAGAAATAACTTCAAATATGACACTAAACAATAGCATCCCGCCAAGTGATTTCGCAAAGCCGAGTGCGGCAAAACCTGCGGTCTTTGCCGCTTTTGAGAATGAGAAAAAACCACGGCTCGCCGATTGAACAGTTTTCGTTGATGTTGTAATTGCTTTCGGCAAATCTTTAATTATGTCTTCGACATTATCCAGTGAAATTGCCGTTTGAGTTGTCGCAGTATTCCAATCATAAAACTGTTTAGAAACAGTATCCGTCGAAACGGCCGTTTGCTTAATAGACGTTCCAATCGCCTTTATTTTAGATGAGACTGTGAGACTCTTGCCAAAATCACGCACACTTTTGCCGCCATCTACGAAATCCCGGTTAAGTGTCTCAACGTAATTAGATGCCGCCGTAACTGCTGGTGTCAAATCGGTGACGTTCTCCGATGTTATTTTTAACTGTGTAGCCGTCTGATTAAGCGTATTGTATAACGGATCAACTTGAACTCCAGCTTTTTCTACAACCCTGCCGAATACGCTTATTTGTTGTTTGGCAATCAAGGATTCGTTAGCAAGTTTTTTGAATCCGCTAACATCTTGTCCTGGCGTAAATGCTAAACCGTAATCAGATTTCCCGGTTGTCCCGATAGTTACATATTCCAGTTTATCTTTTTCATCGCGCACCCAATCATAGGTTTCAGGTAATGGAAACTGTTCTCCTGTTGGAGTTAATAAAATTGGTTCTTCGGCACGCGAATCTGTATTGCGAATACCGCCAAATATGAAGCTCTTGCCGTCAATTTGCGAATCCATATATGAATCAGATTTTAATTTAGAAGCTATCTCGTCATATTTTATCGCAATCTTATCATATTTTCTTGCAAGACTATCAATATGACGATTCCCGGAACCGTACTGTGAACTCCAAGTATAACCGTGCTTCTCCGCAATCTTCGCTAATCTGTTTTGACGTTCTTCTATGCGACGTTTTTGTTCTTCTATATAACGTAATTGCTGAATTTTATCTGCTTTACCCGCAAGCGGATGTGTCGCATATATCATCGACTGCTGACCTTCACGCGCTTTGTCAGCCAACATCATAGATTCATATACTGAACTGCTATATGGGAATGGAGGAACAGCATTTCTTTCGTTAGCTTGGACTATTTCAGATTTAATTTGATTCAATAGTGCCCTATTTTGTTTTTGTTGATAAGGAGAGATACCATTGAATCCCGCCGCTATACGTTCATCTTTCGTTAGATATGTCGTATACCCCGCATCGGAAAGTTGCTTGTCGATATTCGCTCGTCTCCCGTAAGCGGAAAAGATTTGATTCCTTACCTTTTCCGCTTCGGCTTCCATCCGAGCTATCTCCGCTTCAAGCTTATCAATCTGTTGGCGAACAAGTAGCATTTGAGTGAGAGGCGTATTGTCAGCCTTCGCTTTCAATTTTGCAAGATTATCTTTCATTAGCGGGATCTGTGTCCCGTAATAATTTGCCAAATTGCTACGGTGTTCCGATAACTGTTTGTCAATGTTTGACCTTTGCGCAATCAGCCCCTGTACTTTGTTAAGCGGCATCGGTTTAACTGCACCGAAAACAGCGGTTTCATTCGCAGTCCCCGCCATCGCCCCTTGCAACGCCTTAACCTCCGCCGCGCTTTTCGCCGCCGCGTCGCCAATCGCGCCGACCCCAGCCGCCGTTTCCGCCGCTTTCCCGGCGAACCCCGCCGTCGCCCTGTCAGCCGCCGCAACAGTCTCACCGAACGACTTGACGCTCCGACTAGAGGCTTGCGTCGCGCCGCGAAACGCGGCAATCGACTTCGCCGCCTGTCGCCCGGCAATCGCCATCTCTTTCGTTTGAACAGTGATCTCCGGCCCCGCGACTCCGAGCGCGGCGGCGGCGGCTTCCGAAGACGTGGCGAGTTGTGTCAGGATATTTGCCAGCGCGCCGATTTGCGAAACGGCGTTGCCGACCGCTTCGCCTGACTTGGCGTAGAATCCGACGATCTGCCGAAACGCTTTGAGGGCGGCGACCATCGGCTCCCCGCTTTTTTTAAACGCCGCGCCTATGGCCATCGTCTCTTTGCTGATCTTCCCGAACGCGGTAGCCGCCGCGCGCGCGGCAACGGTGGCCGCTTCAAAGTTTTGCGCCGCCGCCTTAACCGGAACCGAGGCACGTTCGGCGGACGTTCCGGCTTTCTGAACCGACGCGGATGCTTTCTCAATCGCGGCCCCGGCTTTTGCGGTCAGTTCGGCGGTCTTCACAATCTTCTGGCCCGCATCGTAAATTTTCGCGCTGGCTTCGGAGAAGTCGGCTCCGGCCTTGCGTGTCGCCGATCCCGCCGCCGTCATTTCCGCGTCGAGGTTCCCGGTGTCTTTTTGGAACGCCTTGAAGTAAGCCGCGAGATTCTTTCCGGCGGAAACCAAACCGCCAAACGCGGTTCCGAGAGTCCGAACGGCGCTTCCGACGACGAACAGCATACCGCCCCATTTGGCGATAAACCCGGCTGTTTTCATCCACGCAACGACAACGCCCCTATTGTATTTAAGGAACGTAATAAAATCGTTCGCCACCCCCTGCAACCATTTCCCAAGCTCCATCAATTCCGGGGTCACGGCTTCCCCGACGACGTTGGCCAATTCCTGGAATGCGGAGATAGTAATACGAATCGCGCCGCCGATTCCTTCGTCCATCTGTTTGGCGGTACGTTCCGCCGCGCCTTCGCTGTCGGCGATAGCGTCCATAATGTATTTAAAGTCGTCGCCGACCGAAAGGAATTTCGTACCGCCAGCGATAGCGCGAAGCCCGAACACTTTACGCAACCACCCCGACCGTTGCAAAGTATCCCACCCGCGCTCGTTCATAGCGTCGTTGGCCTCGTGCAAGAGGTCTTTGATATTCTTAACGCGGCCCTGCGCGTCCCGGATTTTCACGTTAAGTTGTTCGGTGAACTGCTTTTCAACGTCTGCGCCGGAAAGCCGGATCAGCATATTTCGGAGCGACGTACCGGCCATTTCGCCTTTCAACCCCTGGTTCGCCAGGATACCGATATAATACGCGGTTTCCTCAATCGCCATCTTGAACTCTTTGGCGACGGGCGCGGCGTATTTCATCGACTGCGCAATATCGTCCAGAGTCTGCGACGAGTTGTTTGCGGTTGTTGTCAGCACGTCCACGACGCGCTGAGTGTCTTTCGTTTCAAGCCCGAACTGCCGCATCGCGTTGCCGACGATTTCGGCGGAGTTGGCGATTCCGGTTTGCGTGGCGCGGGCGAGGTTCATCACGTGTTTAATCATCCCGTCGATCTGCCGCGTATCGAACCCGGCGCGTCCGAGATTCGCCATAGCGTCGGCGACCTGTTGGGACGTAAACGAAGTTGTCTTGCCGAGGAGTCTTGCCTTATCGGAGAGCTTTTGAAAATCGGTCATCGTCGCCCGCGTCACGGCGCGGACGAGTCTCATTGTATCGTCGAACTCTTTAAACTGTTTAACGGCGAAAGTAATCGGAGTGAGCATCGCCGCGCCCGCGCCGAAAGCCTGAGTCCCGATAGACGTACACTTATTGGCGAACGCCCTCATCTCGGATTCGGCCAACGCCAGCCCCCGCATAAACTTGCTGTCATTCATAACGAGTTCGACGTAGGCACGGGCGGCGCGGATTCCGGTGATGCTCATTCTTTATCTACCTGTATTCTTGTGTTTAGACATTGAGGTGAAAAACGCCTTGGCCATACTCATTGTTTCCGCCGAATACGGCAAGACTTTACGCCTGTTCCGCTTTTCGTTCGCGGAGACAGTGGGATTAAATTGCGCCGCGCTATAGCTCTTGCCGCGCTTTGTATTGTTCACATTTGCGATAAGAGCCATCAGCGAGGACACTGTTTCCCAATCCCGTTCACGCTGGCCAGTTGACATATCGACAAGCTGGCGCAACGTAAACGGTAGGGGAGAGAGGGCTAACCTCCCCGCTAGTTTCCAGATCAGGGCGTGAACGTCTGTAAGTCCGTCCGAATGTTCTGGGTAATCCTCGTAATAGCCGCTTGCGAGTCGAGCGCGTTGATCTCCGCTTCCGCCGCTTTGATTCCGGCCTGGATGAGTTCCTGCGCTTTGAGGATCGCGGCGGCGGTGTCCGCCCTCCCGCTGTCGCGGGAAAAATCCGCCCATTCCTTAAAGAAGGCCTCCTGCACTTGAATCATCGTATCGCCGCCGAAAGATTCCCAAATGTCAGCTTCGCTCGCGTCTTTATTGCAATACTTCACCACCTGGTACAGAAGCTCCAGCATTTTGTAGCGGTTCTGCACAATGTTCTGAAGCGTGTTGGAACCGTTGGTATACGGCTCCAACAGGTCAATATTGAGCGCGTCTTTCAAATACAGGATCATCCCGTAATTGATGTTGAACATCCAGGTCTTGCCCTTTTGTTTCTTTTTTTCTTCTTCGAGTCTCAATCTTTCTTCTTCTTCTTTTTTTAGTCTTTCTTCCTCCTCCTGTTTGAGTCTTTCTTCTTCCTCCTTTTTTTTTCGTTCTTCTTCCAGTCTTTCCATTTCCAGTCTTTTTTCT
>JAFYCE010000004.1 GCA_017539865.1 Alphaproteobacteria bacterium | reverse complement strand
CATCCCCCACGCTCATATCAAACTGCAAAAAGGGGATATTCTGCTGATTTTCGGTCCCAGAAAAATCTTTCAGGAAATTTCGTTTCTGTTCCGGCTGGCTCCCGAACAGGATTTGATGGAAGAAAGCGCAAAACAGATTCAAAGCCAGACCCTGTTGCTGACCAATCCCCGCTGTGTCGGCAAACCGTTGAAAAAAATACTGGGCGACACGCGTCATCGTTGGGTGATTTCCCGCGTCATCCGCAACGGCATATCCCTTTCCCCGACACCGGATTTAAAACTGGCGTATGCGGATCAGGTCGTCGTCGTCGGTAAAAAGGAGGAAACCAAAACGCTTATCAAATACTTGGGAAATGATCAGGAAATGGTAAACAGCATGCGTTTCATCCCGTTTTTTCTCGGCATGACATTGGGAATTTTAGTGGGATTGATTCCCTTCCATATTCCGGGCGTTGACATTCCTTTAAAACTCGGCACATCCGGCGGCCCTCTGATTGTCGGATTGTTTCTTTCCTATCGCGGATCATGGGGTCGAATCGTTTTCTACACGCCGCATTATGTTTTAAAGGCCTTCAATTTCTTGGGCATTTTAATGTTTCTGGCGGTTGTCGGCATTGCGGCCGGCCCCGGTTTCATCAAGCTGATTTGCCGGCCGGAAGGGCTTTATTTTGTCGGCTTGGGTATTTTAATCACGACTCTGCCGCTGCTGACCATCGGCATTTTCATGCGATTGTTCAAAAAAATGAACTATCTGACCTTATGCGGCGCCATGTCCGGCTGCATCACCAGTTTGCCGACGATGACATTCGTTTCAAACATGTCCAACTCGGACGCGCCCGCCATCGGTTACGCGACGGTTTATCCCGTTACGATCGCCTTGCGTGTCATTTCCGCTCAGGTACTGGCTCTGGCTTTATTCTGACCTCGCCTTTTTATCATTTCGTTTTTCCGTCATATTTTCAAAAAAAGTGCTATACTGTTTACGTATTTGATTTTTAACCGATGAGGCCTATGGTGAAAAAATATCTGGGGCTTTTACAATTCGAAGATCCTTTATATGATTATTTGAAATACGATATTCAACCGCAGTTGACCGGCTTTATTGAAGAGCCGTCTTACAACGTTTACGGATTGAACGGTTCGAATCTGGTTTTTTTATACGAGGAAATCCAGACCGGCGCGAAAATGATCGGAAAATATTTCTATTCCGAACGCGATGAAAACCGCGAAGAAGCAGCCGAAAAGCTGGAAAGGGAATATGCCAATCTGGAACAGGCGCGCGCACTGGGGTTTGACGAACCGCCGTTTTATATCGCCCGCCCTCTGGGCAAAAATTCCGATTTGGGCGAACTGCTGATTATCGAATATTGCGAAGGTGAATTGCTCAGCAGCGTCATCAACAGAGCTTTTCAGGAAGACAACGCCGCCCTTCTGTTCGACAAGCTTGCGATTCTGGCGCACTTTTTCGCCGAAATGCACAACCGTTCGGCTTCCGAAGAACCGGTCGAATTTTCACTGACATGCGACTATATGGGTAAAATCATTGAACAATGCGTCGCTTCCGACGTCATGTCGCCGGAGGAAGCGGAATATTTTTATCAATGTGCCGCCGCATGGGAAGAACGTTCGGAAATGTGGGAAGACAATCAGGTTCTGGTTCACGGGGACGCCACGCCTGAAAATTTCATGTTTTCGGGCGATGACGGCTTGGAAACGTTCGATCTGGAAAGAAGCATGTATGCGGACAGGATTTTCGACATCGGCCGCATTGCCGGAGAATTGAAGCATTTCTTTTTGATGAACTATCCCGACAGCTTTGCCGCCGAGCCATTTATCGGCCACTTTTTATGGGAGTACGCGACGCATTTTCCCGATCGGGAGGAAACGTTCCAATCGATTACACAGCGAGTTCCTTTTTACATGGGATTGACATTGCTGCGCATTGCCAGAAACTTCTGGATGGAGCATGATTACCGTGTACGGCTGATCGGCGAAGCGAAAAAATGTTTTCAAGAGGATGAAGAGAACGATGATACGCGGACTGATTTTTGACATCAACGGCACGGTCACCGACATTTTGACAAACGAAGGCAACGATGATCTGTATCGTGTCGTCAGCAACTTTTTGATGTATCAAGGCGTTTTTCTGTCCGCAGAAGAAGCCAAAAAAATATACTTCGACATCAACGACCGCCAACGGGTCGACAGCGGAGAGGAATATCCCGAATTCGACGCGGTCGAATTGTTTGCCGAAATCATTGAGAAAAAAGCAACGGACTACACGAAACGGCTTCCCCAAAAGAAACTGAAACTTCTGCCGGAAATCACGGCGGAACTGTTCCGCGCAGCGTCTTTGTTTCAGCTGAAACCATATCCCGATGTCAAAACGACTTTGAAGAAGCTGAAAAAGAAATATAAAATAGCGGCCGTTTCGGACGGGCAATCCCTGTGGGCGAAAGCCGAACTGAACGCCGTCGGATTAAGCGAATTCTTTGATCCCTTACTGGTTTCAAGCGATTTCGGATACCGCAAACCGGATGGCCGCCTGTTCAAAAAAGCATTAAAAAAAATGAAAATGAAACCCGATGAAGTCATCTTTATCGGCAACGATTTGTACCGTGACATTTACGGCGCGAACGAAATGGGGATGAAGTCGGTCTTTTTCAGATCGAATCAAGGCGATCACACCTATCTTCCCGCCAAACCGGATCAAACGATTTTGAAATTCGCCGACTTGGAAAAAGCCGTTGAGGAACTGGCAAAAGAAGCCAAGAAAAAAGACTGACCGTTATTTTTGCTTTACCTCTACGACAACGTATTCGGACCGGCAGCCCGTTTTAAACTTGATTGCCCAGTCCGACAACCCCGATGTCACGATAAAATCCGTATCACCGCGTTTTTCAAGTCCGTAAACGTTATCGTTTGCGCCAATCCACTTCCCGACCCGATTAAACGGAAACAGCTGACCGCCGTGCGTATGACCGGACAAAACCAAGTCGACCTTCGCCGCCGCCTGATTTTGATAATCGGCGGGTTGATGATCCGCGACAACCATCAATTTATCCGGCTTCAAACTGGCTGTCAGTTCTTTCATGGATTTTCGTCTGCCGCCCCGCTCTTTTTCAACCGAAAAATCTTTGCGCCCGATCAGATAAAAGCGACCGTCAATCAAAACGGCTTCGTCTTTTAAGACCTTGACGCCGTTCTTTTCCAATTCAGCCTCCAAATCCCGTTCGCCGAACCCGCGGCGGCGCGCCCCGTAATACCCCTTGTCATGATTGCCGGAAACAAAATAAACACCGTACGCCGTTTCCATTTTTCCCAACGCTTTAACGGCCGCGATCATATCTTCGCGTGTTGTGTCGTCGTCAACAAAATCGCCGGCGACGATAACCATATCGGGATTTTGAGCCTGCATCGCGGCAACATGCCTTTCAAAACCGTCGGAATGAAACGTCGTTCCGATATGGGAATCGGCAAACATGACAATTTTAAGATTATCGATTTTTTTATCCGTTTCAACCGTATAGAACGCCGGACGGACGGAATGATTCCAATACCATCCGGCGGACAAAACGGCGACGGCGGCAAAAACGGCGACCGCACCGGCATAGTTCTTTTCAAAAGGCTTGCGGCGAATTTTGGCAATCAGAGAAAAGATTAAATCGCTAACGAACCAAATCATCGCGAAATAAACGGCACAGACGATTGCGTTGATGAAATTGACGGTCACACCGACCAAAGCGAACGCCCCGAGTACAACGACGGCGCCAAAGACGTTTTTTCCCTTTTTACGCTTTTGAAAAACGGAAAATTTGCCGACGCGGTTGATCAGATACAGTAAAGAGCCGCCCGTTACCGCCAACGTCACATACATAATCATCATCCACATTTTCATGAAGTTTTCCCCGTCGTTTCATTTCCGTTCATGATAACAGTTAAAGTAAACTTTAAGTCAAGCGGAAAACAATAAAAAAGCCTTCCTTCCGGAAGGCTTTGTTTTTTGGAGCGGGCGAAGGGATTTGAACCCTCGACATCAACCTTGGCAAGGTTGCGCTCTACCCCTGAGCTACACCCGCATCGCATCTTAACAGAGCTGGATTATAACGGCTGTTTTTTCTTTTGCAACAGAAATTTTTCATTTTGATGATTTTTTTTATTTTATCCGAACCATCTATGGTTATAACACGTTGATATGCTTATTTATCGTTTAAATCGAATTCTTTTTCATATATGATAGCGGCGTTTGTTTTTTTTCATCACAGGGGGATTTCATGGCTTTGATTTTTGAAGACGCAAACGCTCTTCCCGCCAAAACGGATACCATTGTTAAAGACGGAACGATGGAATCGTTCAAAACGGACGTGGTTGAAGATTCTAAAAAAAGAGTCGTCTTCGCCTACTTTGCCACACGTGAAAATCCCGCCTGCCAACAGTTCGCGGCCTTGTTGGAAAAATACGTCCGGTTGGCGAACGGCAAAGCGGCGTTGGTCAAATTCGACATTTTGGATGTTCAGCCTCTGGCCATGCAGTTGGGAATTCAAACCGTTCCGACAACAATGATTTTTGTCAAAGGCGGATTGGCCGACGGTTTTGCCGGCGCGATTCCGGAATCCCAGCTGAAAACCGTCATGCAGACACTTATCGGCAAGGCGGCGCTGTCTTTGGACGAGATGCTTAAGGATGCGACGGAAAAACTGAATAACGATCAGGCGCAGGAAGCGTTGGAAGCTTTTGCCGCCGTTCTGGAAAAAGACGAAGCGAATCCGGCCGCTTTTGCCGGAATGATTCGCGCCTTCATCCGTTTGGGACAACTGGACGCGGCGCAGGATCTGGCGGACGGATTGGACGCTTCCGTCAAAAGTCCGGACTTGGAGGCGGCCAAAACGGCTTTAAAACTGGCTTTGGAATCGAAAGGCGCCCCCTCCCCCGATTCTCTGGCGCAAAAAGTCGAACAAAATCCGGACGATTTGCAAACCCGATTCGACTACGCGTGCGCTTTGTTTGCCGCCAATCGTGCCGAACAGGCGATCGACCAGTTGATTGCCGTCATTGAAAAAGACCGCGAATGGAACAACGACGCCGCCAGACAATACCTGTTCAAAATCTTTGCCGCGCTGGGGCAGATGCACCCCGTCACCGTTGCCGGCCGACGCAAACTTTCCTCTTTGCTGTTTTCGTAAAGGAGGTCTGATGAGCAACAGTATTTTTGACGTTACGATGGTTGAACTGCCGTCCAACTTGCCGATTCTGCCTTTTTCCGGAATTTTTCTGTTTCCGGAAACAAAAGTCAATCTGCGTATTTATGAAATGCGCTATATCCGGCTGGTGTTCAATGCCTTAGCGTCTTCGCGCATGATCGGAATGGTTCAGCCGACGGAACAGGATATGTCCATGAAAGTGCCGGCTCTGTACAAAACCGGATGCGCCGGACGGATTTCCGGTTTTACGGAATCGGACGATACACTGCTGATTACGCTGACAGGCATTTCCCGCTTCAATATTGTCAAAGAAATGGATCATAGCGGCATTTATCGCGACGCCGCCATCGATTTTTCCCCGTTTACGGAAGATTTCAATCTGGATGATTTCAAATTCAACAAAAAAGAACTGTTTGCCAAAGTCGATTTCTACGCTTATTCCAACAAAATCGACTTGACGTCGGATATGCTGCGCCAGATGCCGCAAGAGCAAATATTGATGACTTTAGCCATGCTTCTGCCTTTCACGGCGGCGGAAAAGCAAGCTTTGCTGGAATGTGAAAAACTGCAAAAGTTCTATGAAACGCTGCTGTTGCTGTTGGACATGAATTCCAAAGAGCGGATAAATTAAACGAACCTTTACTTTTTAATGGCATAACATAAAGAATCCTTAAAAATACCGGATTCTGTGGATAGATTATGACCAATTCTGAAAAGCACACTTTTCTGCCCGCCGCTTTAAAAGCCTTTTTCCGCCGCCTGACCGTCCGATGCATCGGCCTTGCCTTCATTATCGCGGGAGCTTTATTAAGCGCGGCATTGACAACTTATAATCCCGCCGATCCGTCTTTCAATACCGCCACCGGTGAAACGGCGACCAATCTGTTGGGAACGGCCGGTGCGCTTTGGGCGGATTTACTTTGGCAATATTTCGGAGCGGGGACGGTCTTGTTTCCCGTCGCGCTGACGGCATGGGGAATATTGATTATCCGTTTGAAATGGCATAAATTCCAAATCCTGCGCGTCATCTGTTTCATTCCGACATTACTTTTAACGCTGGTGTTGCTTTCCGCTTTGCCGGAAGTTTCCTTCCCCCCCGTTCTGGCGGGATTCAGCGGTGCCGTCATGCCGGCTTTTTACCTGCCGGTGCTTCATCTGTTGACGGTCATGCGTCTGGCCTATCTGGAATATGTCTTCATTCCCGTGATTTTTATTGCCGTCGTGTTCGGCTTGGCGGCTACGCTTGGCATTCCTTTTTATTTGATCCGGCGTTGGATTGTCGGCTTGCTGCATTTCATCCGCCATACGATTCAGCTTATCTGGAAAAAGCTCAAGCGCGCCCCTGCGCAGACAGAGCGAGAAAAAGAGGAACCGGCTGCCGACGAACTGCCGCAAAGTCTGTTTGCCGAACAAGGCGAATTGAATTTGGAAGAAAAACAGCCCCAACCGGTTGCGGCTCCGCCTGTCAAAAAACAACCCGTAAAACCGTCGCCTTTAAAATCCATCAAGGAACAACGCGAGTATGCCAAGCAATTCCATCTGCCCAAACTTGATTTGCTGGCAAAGCCCAAAATCGACAAGGATACCATCGTTCCCCGAGACTATCTGGAAAAACGCGCCCGCCAGCTGGAAAGCGTCTTGGAAGAATATGGCGTTAAAGGCGAAATCGTCAACGTCCGGCCGGGGCCTGTCGTCACTTTGTTTGAATTGGAGCCGGCTCCCGGAATCAAGACGACACGCGTCATCAATCTGGCCGACGATATCGCCCGCTCCATGAGCGCGCTGTCCGTCCGCATTGCCGTCGTCCCCGGTCAAAGCGTCATCGGAATTGAAATGCCCAACGAAAAGCGAGCCGATGTTTACTTGAAAGAACTGGTTTCCTGTGACGAATTCAAAAATTCGGACAAACCGTTGTTATTGGCTTTGGGTAAAGACATCGGCGGCAAACCGACTTTTGCCGATCTGGCAAAAATGCCCCACCTGCTGGTTGCCGGAACGACAGGTTCCGGAAAATCCGTAGCAATCAACACGATGATTCTGTCTTTGGTTTACAGACTGACGCCCGATCAGGTACGCTTGATCATGGTCGACCCGAAAATGCTGGAACTGTCCGTCTATAACGGCATTCCGCATTTGCTGACCCCTGTCGTAACCGACCCGAAAAAAGCGGTTCTGGCTTTGAATTGGGCGGTACGGGAAATGGATCAGCGTTACAGCCAGATGAGCGAACTCGGCGTGCGCAACATTGACGGCTATAATAAAAAAGTCGTCGAACTGCTGAACAGCAAAGCTCCGCAAAAACGAACCGTTCTGACCGGTTACGAAAACGGCGAGCCGATTTATGAAGAACAGCCCCTTCATTTGAAACCGTTCCCGTACATCGTCGTCATTGTTGACGAAATGGCCGATCTGATGATTACGGCGGGCAAGGAAATCGAAACGGCCGTCCAGCGTATTGCTCAAAAAGCGCGCGCCGCCGGCATTCATCTGATTCTGGCGACGCAAAGACCGTCCGTCGACGTTATCACCGGCACGATCAAATCCAACTTCCCCGAAAGAATCAGCTTCCGTCTGACGACGAAAATCGACAGCCGGACGATTTTAGGCGAACAAGGGGCGGAACAGCTTTTGGGACGCGGGGATATGCTTTATCTGGCGCAGGGACAACGCCCCGTCCGCTTGCACGGCCCCTTTGTCAGCGACGCCGAAGTCGAAGCGGTCACAGCTCACCTGCGGCTGCAAGGCGTTCCCGAATACGAACAGTCGGTTGTTGAAGAACCGCCCGAAACCGGTTCGGACGGCGGATTCAATCCGGATGCCGACAGCGGTGACGCAAGTTTGTACGATCAAGCCGTTGCCATCGTTCTGCGCGACAGAAAAGTTTCCACCAGCTATGTTCAGCGGCAGTTGCGCATCGGATACAACCGCGCGGCGGATTTGATCGACCAGATGGAAGCGCAGGGTGTTATTTCCGCCCCCAATCATGCGGGCAAGCGTGAAATTTTAGTACCCGACAACCGTTAAACCTGATACAGTTCTAAAAAAACGGAACAGGGAAAATATGTTTAAAGCTCTTCTTTTTTTATTTTTTTTGACGGTTCCCGCCATGGCACAGGAAAAGCAGCTGACAGAAGAACAACAGCAAACCGTTAAAAAAATCGAATCTTATTTCAATGCCATCCGCACAATCAAAAGCAAATTTTACCAAACCAGCGACAACGGCGGTTCGGCACAGGGCGATTTTTATGCATCCAAACCGAACAGGATGCGGTTGGAATACCAGCCGCCCCACCCGATTGAAGTCGTCGCGGACGGACATTATTTGATTTTCCATGACAAAAAACTGGAACAGGTCACGTATCTGGATCTGGATGAAAATCCGGCGGCGATTATTTTAAAGGAAAACTTTTCCTTTCAAAAAGAAGATCTGACCATTACGGACATGACCGCCGAACCGGGGATCATCACCCTTTCCGTTGTCAAAAAAAGTCTGCCTTCCGCCGGAAAGATCACTCTGATTTTTAAAGACAAGCCGCTGACTTTGCGTCAATGGCGCGTAACGGATGCCCAGCAAATCACAACATTAGTCACACTGGACAATATGGAAACAAACGTTCAGGTGGACAATGCGTTGTTCAAATTCAAAGATCCTCGTAAAAAACGCCGTCCGGGTGATATTCCCGACAAGAAAAACAAATAAGGCCTTAAAAAAAAGCACCCGTTTTCAGGTGCTTTTTTATTACATTTCCTTGGGATGGATTTTCTTCACCCCTTTTCCTTTGGATGATTTCTTATGCTTTCTGGTCATCATGTCCGTCACATACTCCGAAACGGTCAGGCTAAGATCTTTCAAATGATTGTCGAACTCATGTCCGGCATGGGGGAACATCGCATAACGCACATGAACGCTGCGTTGCCCCGACAGCTTGTCCGCCAAAGCGGCCACAGACGCTTCGGGAATTGTTTCATCCTCCCCGCCGTGAATGATCAAACCGGAAGCGGGACACGGTGCCAAAAATGAAAAATCTTTTGAATTTGCAGGCGGAGCCACCGAAATAAAGCCGGAAATTTCCGGACGGCGCATCAACAGCTGCATTCCGATCCACGCACCGAAAGAATAACCGGCTATCCAACAGGTTTTGGCGTTATGGTTCATCATTTGCAGCCAATCCAAAGCGGCGGCCGCATCGACCCATTCACCCTGTCCGTCGTCATACGTTCCCTGAGACCGCCCTACGCCGCGAAAATTAAAACGCAGAACGGAAAATCCCAAAGCACTAAACGTTTGAAACAACGCGTAAGTTACGCGGTTGTTCATTGTGCCGTTCGGCTGCAGCGGATTCGGATGCAGAATCAAAGCCAACGGAGCTTCTTCATTGTTCGCGGGCTGATACCGCCCTTCCAATCGTCCCTCGGGACCGTTAAAAATAACTTCCGGCATATTGAAACCTTGCACAGTGTGAGTTATAAGCAATCAGGTGACTATATTAACGAAATGAAAGTACAATGTTCAAGTTTCAAAAAAAAGAAATATTTTCAAAATTTCAGGAATACACCTCTTCCGTTTTGCAGCGCGACCCTGCCGCACGTTCAAAAATCGAAGTTTTTCTTTGCTATCCCGGAGTTCATGCCATTCTGTTTTACCGGCTGGCGCACAGACTTTGGAATAAAAAATTTTTTACGCTCGCCCGTACCATTTCCGCTTTCGGACGTTTTTTGACCGGAGTCGACATCCATCCGGCCGCCCGAATCGGCAAAAATCTGTTTATCGACCATGCGACAGGCGTCGTTATCGGCGAAACGGCGGAAATCGGAAACGACGTTACGTTATATCACGGCGTTACGTTGGGCGGGACGTCCTCTCATCAAGGCAAACGCCATCCCACTTTGGGCGATCGCGTCATCGTCGGCGCAGGAGCAAAGTTGCTGGGCCCGATCACAATCGGAAACGATGCCCGAATCGGATCGAACGCCGTTGTTTTAAAAGACGTCCCCGACGCCGCGACTGCGGTGGGCGTACCGGCGCAAATCGTCAGACATCGCGGCAAAAATGTTGAAAAAAGCTTCGAGGCTTACGCGGCGGAAAAAACCGATCCGATGTTGAAAGCCGTTGAGGAATTGAAAGCGCAGATCAAAAATCTGGAAAAACAGGTGGAATTGCTGAATATTTCCGCCGACGCCGCAAAAAAGGAAGCCCCTGCAAAGAAACGTGTTGACAGTCCCGCAAAAAAAAGATAAAAAATCTTTCGTCCGATGGCGGAGTAGCTCAGTTGGTTAGAGCAGCGGAATCATAATCCGCGTGTCGAGGGTTCGAATCCCCCCTCCGCTACCATTCAAGCTCCTGCATGGCAGGAGCTTTTTTTGTCGGGGTTTCATCATGCCTACGGTACATTTTCTTTGCGGCTATATGGGATTCGGAAAATCGACGATTGCCCGCCGGTTGGCGATTCAATATAACGCCGTCATTTTAAACAACGATGAATTCATGCGCGAATTGTTCGGCCGGTCATTGCCGGAAGACGAATTCCAAAAAGCGCACGATAAAGTGTCCAAATTCACTTGGCAACTGGGGGAACGCATCATATCCATCGGAACCAGCGTTATTTTCGACCGCGGTTTCTGGTCGCGCAAAAGCCGGAAAGAAGCCGTCGAGCGCGCCGGCATCTTTTGCGATTCCATACAGTTTCATCAAATCGAATGCGACATGGAAACGGCGAAACAACGGGTTTTGAACAGAACGGCGACAAACGGCGACGCGCTAGATATCGACGAAGAAACGTTCGACCGTCTGGCACATTGCTACGAACCCATTTCTCCGGATGAAAACCTGAATGTCATTTATTATAAAAACACCCTTCCCCTGTTTTCATAACGGAATTCCCGCCCGTAAATGAAACCGGACGGCGTTTCACCTCTCACAGGAAGGGCGTCGTCCGCTTTCATCAAGCCTTCATTTCATCGACGTTTTTCATCTTTGGCTTTGGCCAATTCCTCTGCGGCGCGATAACGGCCGTTAATTTTCAGGCGCATTTTTTCCAACAGATCGGCCGTTTCAAAATCGACGCTTCTGTATTCCTTTTCCAATTTGGAACGCAAAAACATCAGAATGCTTTGCCCTTCGAATTTAGCGTCGCGGATATAATAGCCTCCGGATGTCCGGCGCAGCGCGAACAGAATTTCGATGGAATCACTGTTTTCCGGCTTTTCAATAAAGAATTGAGGCTTGTTTTCAGATGACGGAGCGTTCTCTATTTTCCGTTCCATCTTTACCGACGTTTTTAAAAGGACATCCTTTCCGGACGGAACCGTTTCCGTCACATGGATGGACACGTTCGAAAAATCCATACTGAAGCTTCCGAATTCCACCACAAAATAATCAAAGAACAGAAACTGCAGCTCTTCCTGCTGGGCGGGAGTCATTTCCTTCCAGTACTTTCCCATGGCCAATCGGGGCATTTCCGATTGATTAAAGACCTCTTTGCTCAAACGGCGTAACTTTACATAACGGGATTTCGTTTCTTTAACGGACAGAACCTCCAGCAGTTCCCGCCCTTTTTTAATCAGCCAAGCCTCCGGCGCGGCCTGAACGGATGAAGAGGAATGATGTTTTTCCGCCGTCTGCGCCACAGCCGGTTCGCAACAGCAAAGAGTTAAAAGACAAATTAAACATACCCGTAATTTTTTCATCATTCCGTCCGTTTGCCATCCGTTATTTTATTAAATTATATCCTACTTTTATATTTTAAGGTATATTAAAAAAATCTGACTGCGACAACCGACGGGAAAAAAACATGCGGAAGCGTTTAATCTGTTTTTTAATTTTCACTTTGTTAAATTTATGTTTCACCATTCATGCGGAAGCCGGCGGCACACTGGCGCAAATCAAACAAACGGGCGGT
>JAFYCE010000028.1 GCA_017539865.1 Alphaproteobacteria bacterium | reverse complement strand
TTTTTATTGTTTAGAAGACTTGGATGAGAACCGCAGGTTTGGTGAGCAAAGCGAACGTCGCGCAGGACAAAGTCCGAGCGACCGGCTTGACCGGCGAGTGTAACGAGCAATCCGTAGTCGCCTACCAATAAAGAAACCCCCCCTTTGCGGGTGTTTTTTTTATTGTTTAGAAGACTTGGATTTGAACCGCAGACACTACCCGTGCAGGAAAAACGTCCTCCCGACGGGAAACCGACCGTTTTAAAAACCATCCCGCCAACTGTCATAATAAAAAAAACAGAGCCCCCCGCGGCCAATGCCTTTAAAGCTTGATTTTAAAGACGGGTATCTTTATTTTCTGAATCGACGAATAACAGCGACGGAAAAAAACATGCACGCGAAAACAAAAATCATCATTGATACGGATCCCGGCATTGACGACGCGATCGCACTGTTTATGGCTATGGCGGATCCCGATTTGGAAATACTGGGGATAACGGCTGTCAACGGCAACGTTTCCGTAGACAAAGCCGAATACAACATCCGGCGCATTTGCGATTTTGCATGGCATACGGGCATCCCCGTTTACAAAGGTTGCGACCGCCCGCTGAAACGTTCCGTTTTAAACGCCGAATGGGTACACGGTTCCGACGGACTGGCCGGATTGGATTTCGGCGACCCGACCTATAAAGGGGAACAGGAAAATGCCGTCGATTTCATTATCAAGACATTGATGAAATCTTTTGAAAAAGAAATCAGTCTGGTTGCCATCGGCCCATTGACGAACATAGCGACCGCCTTTTTAAAAGAACCGAAAATCGTTTCCCGCATCCGTGAATTGATTATCATGGGCGGCGGCTTCTGCGAAGACGGTCCCAGAGGCAATTCGACCCCTTATGCCGAATTTAACATGCTGGCCGACCCGCACGCGGCGGAAATCGTTTTCGATATGGCGGAACGCGTAACCGTCATTCCGATGGAAGTCGGCATGCAAGCGGAAGCGGATGCCGTTTTCCTTGAAAAAATGCGGGACTTGAACACACGGTGTGCCGCAATCAGCGCCGACATGCTGGATATTACGGCAAAGACTTTGTCCGCTCATCTGGCTAAAACATCCAAGACGGGAACGGCTCCCGAAAAGGGAACGTCGTTATACGATCCCTGCGCCGTCGGCTGCTTGATTCGCCCTGCTCTGTTTTCGGGACGTTACGGAACGGTTCAGGTCAACACGGACTCCAACGACGAAAAATTCGGCATGACGACATTTGAAGAAGGCAACAAGCGCAACTGCCTTGTCACGCACAAAGTCGACAAAGACGCTTTCAAAAAAATGTTATTGATGCATTTAGCCGACCTGCCATGATGTTTTCCGCCGATCGGCTGTCTGTCGCCCCGATGATGGATTGGACGGACAGACATTTCCGTTATTTCATCCGCTGTTTTTCCCGCCGTATCCGGCTTTATTCGGAAATGATCACGGCACAGGCGGTCGTTTTCGGCAACGCGGAAAAATTACTTACATATAACGAAGAAGAACACCCGATCGCGTTGCAACTGGGGGGTGCGGATCCCGAATTGCTGGCCAAAGCCTGCCATATCGCGAAAAGCTTTGGCTATGATGAAATCAATTTAAATGCCGGATGCCCGTCCGAAAGAGTGGCTTCAGGCTGTTTCGGCGCGTCGCTGAGAAAAGATCCGCAGCTGATTGCCGATTGTTTGAAAGCGATGAAAGAAAACGCCGCTGTTCCCGTCACCTTAAAAACGAGAATAGCCTTGCAGGAGGAAACTCCGGACTCCGACGGTTACGACAATCTGTGCCGGTGTGCGGAACTGGCCGGAAAAGCAGGGTGTCAAACGTTTATCATTCACGCCCGAAAAGCCCGTCTGAAAGGGTTTACACCGAAACAAAACAGGGAACGCCTGCCGTTGAATTACGAACTGGTATACCGGTTTAAAAGGGATTTTCCCCGTTTCACGGTTTCAATCAACGGCGACATCACCTCTTTGGAGCAGGCGAAAGAACATTTGAATTGCGTTGACGGCGTAATGATCGGACGGGCGATGTACGCCAATCCGTATCTGGCGGCGATGGTCGATCAAAAAATTTTTGAAGAAAACACGCCTGTCGTTTCCCGTATCGAAGCAATTCAAAAAATGCTGCCCTATCTGGAAAAAGAAACGGCAAAAGGTGTCCGTCCGCATCTAATTTTACGGCATTGGCTCGGACTTTTCAAAGGCCTTCCCGGAGCGGCTTTATGGCGCAGAACACTGACGGAAACAATGTTTTCCGAGAATTGTCATTTTAAAACTGTTGCAGAAACGCTGAATAACGTTATATCTTCTTTTTAAATTCAATTATCGGGGATTTCAGTCATGAGCGATACGACTCTTTTGATTTTATCGGGTGTTTTGGGATACCTGTTAGGCTCCGTTCCGTTTGGAATCGTTTTCACACGCTTGGCCGGATTGGGCGATATCCGCAAAATCGGTTCCGGCAATATCGGCGCGACAAACGTTTTAAGGACGGGACGCAAAGATTTGGCTTTGATGACGCTGCTGTGCGATTCGGGAAAAGCCGCCTTGGCGGCCCGACTGGCGTTCTTCTGCGTTGACAGCGAGGGAATCGGCGATACGGCGGCGTTGATTGCCGGCACAATGGGCGTTTTAGGACACAATTTTCCCGTCTGGTTGAAATTCAAAGGCGGAAAAGGCGTTGCGTCGACACTGGGAATGTTGCTGGCTACTTGCTGGCCGGTCGGATTGCTGGCGTGCGTCACATGGCTGGTGATGGCGCTGTTGTTCAGATATTCCTCCCTGTCCGCTTTGACGGCTTTGGTTCTGGCACCGGTTTACGCCTACTTCTTTGCGACACCGGAATATGTTTGTTTTTACGCTTTTCTGGCCGTCTTGTCCGTCATTCGCCACCGCGCAAATATCGTCCGTCTGATTCATGGCGAAGAAAACAAAATCAAGCTGAAGAAAAAAGCGGAATAAGCCCTTGGATCAGGAAGAACAAATCAACCGCTTGCGTTTATTCCGGTCGGAAAATGTCGGAGCCGTCACTTTCCGCATTCTGCTGCAACATTTCAAAACAGCGGGGAACGCTTTAAAAGCTCTGCCTGAGCAGGCTCGCAAGGGCGGATTGAAAAAAGCTTTGCGAATCAGCTCCCGCGCCGAAGCCGAACAGGAAATCGAGGCGGTTCGGAAGTTCGGAGCGGAATTGCTCTTTCTGGGACAAAAGGAATATCCGGATCTGTTGGCGCAAATCAACGACGCTCCACCCGTTCTTGCCGTTTTGGGAAACAAAGCTCTGTTAAAAAAGCCTTGCGTTGCCGTCGTCGGCACCAGAAATGCGTCTATCAACGGCAAAAACATCGCGCGCCATATCGCTGCCGATTTAGTCAAATCCGGTTACAGCGTCGTTTCCGGTCTGGCGTTGGGAATCGATGCCGCCGCGCATGAAGGGGCCTTGTACACCGCGACCGAAAACGCTTCGACGGCAGCCGTTCTGGGAACGGGAATCAACGTCCCCTACCCCGAACAGAACAGGAAACTTTACGATCAGATCAGGGAAAAAGGCGTTCTGGTTTCCGAATTTCCGTTCAATACCAAACCTCAACCGTCCAACTTTCCGCAAAGAAACAGAATCATTTCCGGATTGGCGCAAGGACTGGTTGTCATTGAAGCCGCCTTGCGTTCCGGTTCGCTGATTACGGCGAACAAAGCGTTGGAACAGGGCAAAGACGTTTTTGCCGTTCCCTCCTCGCCTCTGGATCCCAGAGCCGCCGGCGTCAATCATTTAATCAAAAGCGGCGCCCCTTTGGTCGAATCGGCGCAGGATATCATCGACCATTTGGCACAATCAGCTCCATTCACACTCAGAGAAATAATAAAAGAATCCTCTATTTTAGAGGGGAAAACGGCACTACCGATCCAAGAAC
>JAFYCE010000027.1 GCA_017539865.1 Alphaproteobacteria bacterium | reverse complement strand
GGAACGCAAAAAGAATCAGAAAGCAAACGGATGCTGCGACAAATATGAAACCTTCCAACCGGCAAAGGGATAATAAAAGGCTGCACAAGACAAGGAAAAAAGGTTTTGTTTTGTTTGATGTTACGGCGTAAACCCATAAAAGCACCAGAAAATTAAACAAGGCGGCTTCCGTTCCAGATGTCATGAATGCCAGAAAAGTCCGGTTCGTTATTAAAATCAGAAAAAAAACTAAAAACAGATAAAGGCTTTTAGCCTGCATTCTCGGTTGAATATTCATCCGGCGAATGAACAGAAAGCTTAACCAGATTTGCCCCATGGAAAAAACAAATGTCGCCAGATTTGCGCTGTACGGCGGCTGGATTCCCATCGCCCACAGTCCGCGCAAAACAATCAGCCATAAAAAGCTCGTGTATCCGTCGACAGGTTCAAACGGCGGCGGGTTGAACGTATATCCCCATCCGTTGACGGCATTCGATACATAGCGGAAAGAAATAAAACCGTCATTTGCCAAAAAGGCATAACGGGAACCTGCAATGTAAAAGAAAAACGACAGAAAGGAAAACAGCAAAACAAAACGCAAAACACCGGCTTTGGTTTTAAAATCCCACCGTCTTAAGTCGGCGGATGTATTTAAAATCAAAGGCTTGATGCCGAAAATCAATCCGTACAGAAAAGATTTGACTTTCAAGCGATTTAAAGATCGAACCGCTTTTAAAAAAGAAGCGGGGCAACTTTTTGCTTTTAATTTCAGATCCGTTAATTTCAGTTTGATTTTAAAAAGATGGTTTCCGAAGGGCATTCCTATTTTTCCACATAAATGGTTTCAGGAGCTTTTTCCAACCGTTTGGCGAATTTTTTCGCTCCCAACATATCAATCAACAGATCCCAAGATGCCATACATTCGGAATCGTCATGACAAATATAAATCAGAAAAGAAGAGGCCGGTTCGATCGTTCTGATTTGTTCCTGAACGGTTTTTTTTGTTGCCATGGCGTCTCTTAATTTCGGATAAAGGGCCGCCATTACATGAACGGGGGATTGCATGACCAATCGTTCCGAATCAACGGGAGTCATACCGCTATGTTTCAGCAGCGTTTGAGAAAGAAGAGAAGCCGATATCCTTTTAAAAAATTGTTCGTATGGCATTTGGACGATTTGCGCGATTTTTTGTTCGTTTTTTTCCTGTGCCCATCCGGCTATCATGTTTTTGACCAACGCATGATGGGAGTCCAATGTTTCAAAAGTGATTTTATCCGCGGAAAGCAAATAGTCGTTCAAAGAGGGGGTTTGTTTGGCCGCCGTCGTAAAATCAGCCAGAAGACCGGAGCCGTGCAGAGTGATTTGAGGGATGGCGCGCGCCGCTTTTTTTTGCCGGATGGCCGGAGAGGAAAAGTCCATAACGGGTTGTTCTTTTTCAATGGCCGGCGAAAGGGGGGCGGTTTCGTTTTTTGCGGTCATTTCTTGTATTTTCGCTTTCAGATCCGTGAATTTTTCAGGATGGAAAATATAAAAATAACAAAATGCGATCAGGCTTAAAGACAGCATCGTTTTCAATATTCCGCCCAGACAGCCGCCTTTCGGTCTGTCATGCCGTCCGGAATGTTCCGGTTTTTGATGCGAGGAGGGCAAATCGGCAAATTCATCGTCAGGCCCGAGATCAAAATCTTCGTTTTCCTTTTCGTAAACAGCGTTCGGGTCATGGTCGAATCTGTCTTCAAAGCTTGGTGTTTCCGGCATGGTTGAGACCTCTGAAAGTTTCGTTTGAAAAATACTATCCTTTTGCCTCCCGAAAAGCAAAAAAAATCCGGACTTGTCGGAAAACGGGGAGTTTGATATCCTCGGAGCGGATAAAGAAAGGAAACGCAAAATGATTTTAGTCTTCGGTTCTTTGAACGCTGATTTTTTCCTGCCGGTTAAAACTTTCCCGTCGCCGGGGGAAACCGTCCTGACGCCGCAGGCTTTGGTAAAGGCCGGCGGAAAAGGGGCAAATCAGGCGGCCGCTGCGGCAAAGGCCGGCGGATTGGTCAAAATGGTCGGAGCCGTCGGATCCGACGATGTCGCCAAAGTCCCCGTGACGGCGTTAAAAGCATTGGGAATTGATTGCTCCGGAGTGCAAACAAGTGATAAGGCAACCGGCATGGCGATGATCATGGTCGATGCCAAAGGGGAAAATTCGATTGTTGTCGCCAGCGGCGCAAATACCGCTCTGTCTGCGGATGCCGTCGGTGAAGAAATGCTGAATGGGGAAACATTGCTTGTCATGCAGATGGAAACTCCCGCCGAAGAAAATTTCAAATTGTTGCGTCGGGCAAAGGCAAGGGGGGCACACTCCGTTTTGAACTTTGCACCGGCGCAGGATGTTTCGGCCGGAAATCTGGCTCTGGCCGATTATTTGGTGTTGAACGAATTGGAAGCGGATACCGTTTATAACAAACTGTTCGAGGGGACTTTTTTGGGAATTGAAGAAAAAGCTTTGGCTATTTCAGGGCGAACGGAAAGAACGTGTTTGATTACGCTGGGATCGAAAGGTGTCGTTGTCGCGGAAAACGGAAAAATATCGAAAGTGTCCTCCCTTTCGATAAAACCGGTTGATACGACATGGGCGGGAGATGCTTTTATCGGCATCTTCGCCGCAATGATTGACGGCGGCATTGATACGGTTCAAGCCGCTCGGTACGCCAGTGCCGGTGCGGGG
>JAFYCE010000003.1 GCA_017539865.1 Alphaproteobacteria bacterium | reverse complement strand
TTGTAGCCGCGCTCTTTGGCGATCTTGCAGGCGTTCGCATACAAAGCCATCGCCGCACCCGTTATCCGGTACTTTTCCTCCACGGCGGCCAGATGCACGAACACCGTGTCGGGCGCCGTTTCTTTCAACGCCAGAAATCCGACGGGCTGTTCTTTGAACAAGGCGACAAAGACGGTGTCCAACTCTTCGACCCACTTTTTCAAAACGACGCCCGAAACATCTCTCGAACAGTCGGGCAAAACGTGGAAACGCCTGTCATAGGCAAACGAAGCGACGGCGATGCGCAAAACATCAGCCTTATATTCCGCCGTTTCGATAATCGGCAGACGGATGAACCTGTCCAAATCGACCGCGATTTTAGACAGGCTGATCGTCGTCTTCATCGTCCGGTCGGCAAAGAAAAAGCCGTTTCTTTGCCGGACAATTTCATTGGCGGCATCGGCGGACTCGATTATGCGGCAAACGGTCGCATTTGCCTGCGCTTCCTCATTCGTCACAACAATGTCGCCGTACGTTTCGATCATTTGTCGTTCAGCTCCGCATAAAGGGTTTTTCCCGCGTCGTTTTTCGGGATTTCCGGCAAATACTTGACGTGGAACGCCGTAAAGTTCAGATGCGTCTTTTCCGCGACGAAAGTCTGCACTTCCTTGATTTTCGTTTCATCGGTAACAAAGATTTTCATCGCGTCGTCAACGCCCGCGCACGCACATTCAAAATCGGGATAGTGCGCTTTGATCAGCCGTTCCGTTTCATCCAGATTCACGCGGTTGCCGAAGATTTTCAAAAACCGCTTTTTGCGCCCGACGATGTAAAAATATCCGTCCGCGTCGAACTTCGCCATATCGCCCGTCTGCAACACGCCGCCGCGTTCGTCGCCTTTGGCCAGATCTTCACCGCAAACGGCATAGCCCAATGTTACGTTGTCGCCCGTATAGACCAGTTCCCCGACCGTTTCGGGCGTTGTGATCCTGCCGCCGTCCGCATCGATCAGATCGAACTTGCCGCCGGGGATGGCGATCCCCATCGCGCCGCATTTTTCCAAAGCCTTAGCCGCGGGCAGATACGCCATGCGCGCCGTCGCTTCCGCTTGTCCGTACATCACGACAAAGCGTTTGCCTTCGCGTCCGGCGTATTCGGCGAACTTCTTGTGCAGTTCGGGCAGAATCTTGCCCCCCGCCTGCGTCATCGTGCGCAAATCGGGCAGTTTGCGGCGGAAGAACATCAGCTTGTCCAGCATCTCGTAAGTATAGGGGACGCCGCCGAAAGAAGTCGCTTTTTGCTGTGTGAAAAAGTCCCAGAACTCGCGCTGCATCAACGTCTTGCGTGTTATCAGAAGCGTCGCGCCCGCCGCCAGATGCGTGTTAATGATCGACAGACCGTAAGTGTAATTCATCGGTAGCGTCGTAATTGCGCGTTCCGTTTCGTCGATTTCCAGATACTCGACGATCGAACGCGTGTTCGCTTTGATGTTCTTATAGCTCTGACGGACAAATTTCGGCGATCCCGTCGATCCCGAAGTCGTCAGCAACAACGCCAGTTCCTCATACAACGGATAAACGTGTTCGTCCGCCCGCTTCAACAGCGTATAGCCGTTTGACGCATAAACGGACTCTCCCTCGAATTTTGCTGTTTTTTCACTCGGGAGCCAAAGATAATCGGGTTTGTAAAGCGTCAGAAAAATATCCAAGAGTTCGCGGTCGATATGTTCGTCCAGCATCAGCGGCACGATGCCGTGATTGATAAACGACACATATCCGATCAAAGACCCAACCGTGTTCGAGCATAAGTTGAAAACCAGACAGCGGGCAGGAATGACCGCTGCCAACGCTTCCGTTTCCTCACTCAGCCGCGCGTAGGAAAACGTTTCCCCGTCTTCCGTCACAACGGCTGTGTTGTCTTTGAACTCAAGCAAATTCCACATTGTATTTGGCAAGAATCTCTTTCCCTTTTTCATAGCTGTTCAAATCGACGATGTCGTCGGGTTCCAACATAATGTCGAACGCTTCCTCGATCTGCGCGACCAAGCCCATGTGCCCGACGGAATCCCAAGCGTCGATCGCCTGAAACTTCAAGCCTTTCGCCGTGTCCGCGTCGATGTCAAAAGCCTGACAAAATGCGTTCGTGTATTTTTCCTCGTTTGTCATTTGCATAACTCCTCGTAAGTCTTTTGAATTTTTAAAGCGATTTGATCCGCCGTCAGACCGGCCTGTTCCAACAGGTACGGATAACTTGCCGCGTGGGGATAGTCCCCCGAAACGCCGATGATCAGGTGAGGGGACTTATTCCTTTCCAAAGCCAGAGCCTCGGCAACCGCACCGCCAAGCCCGCCGTGAACGCTGTGTTCCTCGACGGTGACAAGCAATTTTGCCGAACACGCGGCTTTGACGGCTTCGACATCCAGCGGCTTGATCGTGTGCATATCGACGACCTTGACGGAAATACCGTTTTCCGCCAGCTTTTCCGCCGCCTTTAAAGCGTTGTAAACCATCGTTCCCGTGGCAATGACGGCAACATCCGTCCCTTCGCGCAACGTGATCGCCTTGCCGATTTCGAAATCGAAATCGTCCTTATAAACAACGGGAATATTATTCGGTCCGCCGATCCGCATATATGTTGGCTGTTGATTTTCTGCCATAGCTATCATCATTTTGACTGTTTGCGTCGCATCACACGGGGAAAGGACGGTTATATTCGGAAACGTTCTATATAAAGCAATATCATGCAGTCCCAAATGTGTCGGACCGCATTCTCCTTGCGTCAGTCCTGTAAAAATACCGACAAGTTTGACATTGCTTTTCATATATGCCATGGCGACATGAGCCTGATCTGCACAGCGCATCGAAGCAAAAGCCGCCTGAAACGCCAGAAAAGGAACAAATTCTTCGCTTGCCAGACCGGCAGCGACATTGATGGCATTTTGCTCGGAAATCCCCATGTTGAAATAACGGTCGGGATATTGTTTTTCAAACCGCCCTAAACCGATCAATGCGGCTTGATCCGCCGTCATAGCGATGATTTTTTCATTTTCGCCCGCCAGATCGAAAACGGTTTTTCCAAAAGTACCGCGCTGCCCCAGTAATGCCCAAGACCGAATATTCGCCGAAGAAAACTTAATCATCTTCCTGCTCCTTCATCGCCTGTTCGTATTGTTGCTGTGTCAGCGGATGGACGTGCCATTCCGGATTGTTTTCGATAAAGGATACCCCTTTGCCTTTTATTGTTTGCGCCATGATTGCGACGGGCTTTTCGCTATGATGGGCAAAAGCGGTCAGAAGACTTTCCACATTGTGACCATCAGCTTGAACGGTATCGAAACCGAACGCTTGCCAACGTTTTGTCAGATCGTCTTTGTTCACGATGTCTTTTGTCGGCGCGTCAAGTTGCAATTTGTTTTCATCAACAATGACAGTAATGTTGTTCAGTTTATGATGGGAAACAAACGAAGCCGCTTCCCATACCGAACCTTCGTCACATTCTCCGTCACCAATGACGACATAGATATGCGCCGGATTGTTTTTTCTTTTGAACGCCAGAGCGATACCCGCCGCCAAGGAAAGTCCTTGCCCCAAAGAACCGGAGGAAAACTCTATACCACAGCGCGGATTTTTACACGGATGAGTCCAAAACAGTCCGCCGTCATGTTTGAAAGTCGAAAGCTCCTCATCGGTTATAAATCCGGCTTCTTTAAGCGTTGCGTAAAGAGCGATGGCTCCATGCCCTTTGCTTAGGATAAACCGGTCGCGTGTTTCGCTGTCTTTTGTTTCAGGGGAAACATTCATCACACCCAAATACAGGGTTGCCAGAATTTCCGGTAAAGACAATCCACCGCCGATATGCGCGCCGTATGCTCCAGCGTGATAAGTCATATCGATAATGTTCCGTCTGATACGAATTGCCGCTTTAGATATTTTTTGTGTGTCGTTCATACAGAATATTCCTTTGAAAATCAGCGAAAAACTTTACCTGAGATATTCTTTATGGACGGTCTTGCCGGATTTCCGATAACGACGCTATTCTCAGCTACATCTTGGAAAACGCAGGCTCCCATTGAAACGACCGCATTGCTGCCAATAGTCAGCTTTTCTTTAATGATTGACTGCATTCCGCAATACACACAATCGCCAAATGTGCAATCGCCACCCGGAGAAAAACGTGAGGAAAAAACACAATGATTTCCGGTAACAGAACCATGACCGAATGTGGTATAAGGTTGCATTAAGCAATTATTCCCGACTTTTACATTGCAATGAACGAGTGCGTATTCGAAAATTATGGTTCCTTCTCCGATGGTCGCAGAAGGAGAGATAATCGCTGTCGGATCGATTACAGTTGCCAAAGCAACATCGTCTTTTTTCAATTTTTCATATAAAGCTTTCCTTGCGACAGGTTCACCGACGGAAATAACAACTTCATAATCGTTTTTGTTTCGAACAAGATCATCAAATTTAATAATATCGGCTAAATACTCGTGCTTACTTTCTTTGAAATCATCGATGAAGACAATCTTATTCCACTTTTTTTGAGCGTTATTGCAACGCGTTGCCAAATCATACACTTCACAACCGGATCCGCTGGAACCGTATATTGCTAATTTCATTTATATTCCTCCAACAAGCGTCGATATATTTCCAATCTTGGTTTGATTTGCCGATCGAAAGAAATCAATTCACGTGTTTTATCACCGCCGTTTTGACCGATTTCATTCAATTTTTTCGGATTATCTATGTAGTATTGAACCTTTTGTGCAATCTCATCAGAATCAAAATTGATTTTGACAAAATCTTTCCCGTCTTCATAGAATCCGTTGTTTAAATCAAAGGGATCGGTCATAAACATCGGACAACCGCACATCATTCCATAAGCGGCAGTCCCTATCGGGAAACCGTCAATATCCAAACCGCCATCATTAAAATATTGCGGTCTGTTGGGCATGATCATCATGTCCATTTTTTCCAACAGAGATTTTAGTGTTTTTAATGATACGCGTTCGTGATAAATAAAAGCCTCATTGATATCTGAAATATCTATTGCTTTTTCATCAAATCCATATCCAATCACATGAAATTTCAAGTTTTTATTTTGTTCTATAAGTTTTCTGGCAGTAGAAATAAAAATGTCATACCCTTTTTTTATCCATCCAATGTTGCCATAGTTGTTAGAAACAAAACAAATATTACTTACCTCATTAATAATTCTTTGTTTTTCAGAATAGACTGGGAAACCGCATCCGCCGAAAATCAATGTGATTTTTTCTTTCGGACATATTCCGTTTTCCACAAAATAGTCATACATTATTTTTTGCGTAACGATCAGATGCTTAAAATGTTTTGAAGCACAGATGCCTTTCATTTTATTATTGCATTCGTAA
>JAFYCE010000026.1 GCA_017539865.1 Alphaproteobacteria bacterium | reverse complement strand
TCGGAACGACCTGTTCGCCTTCGGGCATCAGATTGCCGCCCGCCCAGAATGCGCATAAAGACAACAATCCCGCCGGCGTGTCAGGGCATTCGTTGCCGACCTCCAAAGCCTTTTTCGCGTTGACTTCGTCGGGGGAAACGACCCAGCGATACACCGCCTGCATCGCGTTGTCGCGCACTTTTGCTTCGTGTGCCGGCACTTTCGGCGGAATGACCGCGTGAATCGTATCCAACGTTTCCTGCCGCACTTGCATCAATTGGGTTTTGATTGAATCCGCCGCCTTGAAAATCGGCGATTCGGGATCAATCGGCATGGGATCCTTTTCTTTTTCCAACGCCATTTTCACTAATTCAATCGGCGTTACACCGTGTTCTTTTTTGAACAGATCAAAGGCGTAATCCAAGGACTCTTCAACTTTCGCCAACGCCTCCGGATCCACAAGTTCGCGCAGAGATGCGATTTCCTGATTGATCTTGTTCAGCATCTCTTTCGCTTCCTGAATATCTTTAGGATCCGCCTTGACCGGTTCGATTTTGGCAAAATCGGGAACGGTCGGTTCAAAAGAGGTCGCGATGCTGTCGATGTCCCTGTCTTCGGCGGGAACGGTTTCCAATTCTTCGTTCAAAGACAGCAGACACTGATACGCCCACCAGACCGCCGCGCGGCGGTGCGCCACATACGCCAACAAGTCGCACGCGCATTTCCAACGCCCTGCGTCCGCAAAATCCCAAACGATTTCCTCCGCATCCGTTTTATCGTCGAAAAACGACAACAAATCGGGACGGATCTTGTAGCCTTCAATATTGCAAACGTCGTCCAGATTTTTATGTCTCAACAGGACAAAGTGCCTGTTTATCCAATTCAGTTTGTCAGACATTTCCCTTTATCCCTTAAGTTATCTTCAACGCTTTGACTTCGATATCAGACGCACCCGCCTTTGTCCGGAGCGCCTGCGCGCCGGATTCAGCCGCTGTCGCTTCGCCGGACGAAGCTTTCGCTTCCGTTTCGGCGGCTTTGATATTGCCGTCCTGGGCCGACACGCCGTCTTTAGCCAATTTGCCTTCCGTTTCGCTTGCCGCCGCGTCCGATTTGCTGACGGTAACCTTCTCTTCGGTCGGTTTCATATTCTTATCGCCTGTCAAATCGCTTTGATGATAGTTTGTCGTTGCCAACATCTTCACCGCCTCTGTAATGGCTCCTACCGCCAACGAGGTTGAAACCGAAGTGATCGCAGGCATTACAGCCATTTCTATTTCCGCTTTTTCTTCTGCCGATAACGCCATATCATAAATCCTTTAACGCCTGTTTTGTATCATCGTCCAAAGAATATTTGGCAAATGCTTTCGTTTCCAACATCGCCACTTTAGAAAACGTTTTTGCCATATCCATAACTTTTCCTTTTACATCTTTATTATTTTGAGCGGGTTGCGGATTAGGTTGCGGAGCTTCGCCGCCCGCTCCTCCACCGTTGTCTTCGCCGGCAGCGACTTCGGCACAGGCGGCGGGACCCTGTGCATTCTGCTCCAAAATGGCCGCCTGAAAATATTGTTTGGAATCAAGTCGAATATCGGCGCTCGGCGTCAATGAAATAGACGCTTTGTGAATCAAAGCGTCCCAAGACGTACCCAGCATAAGCCCGATCATCGTTGCCTGCAAATTCAGATCGACGATCGTGCAGGCCGCCCATGTTGCAAAACGATTGTCTTCATTATAGAACTTTTTACTGTCCTTATCGTAATGAATCGCATATTGTTCGGCGCGCTTTCTTTCAAAAGCCGTTTTGACCGAATCAAAAATGTTATAGACGATATCCAACGCCGCGGAAACGTAATCGATTTTTTCTTTCGGCTTTTTCTGCTTTGCCGTTTTCGTGACGAAAGAACCGATTGTCTGAGCAACATTGCTGGCAATGAAGGTCTGATTGCTCATCTGCGACGTTGTTTTATTCTGTGTATAAAGGGACGCCACCTGATCAACCATATTCATTATGCCGACAATTCCGTTGAACATCGAACTTAACGTCGTTACCGCTTCAATGGTCACGGCGGAACCGGAAAGGCTCGCGCGCCCCATCGTCATGGATAACATACCGCCGAAGCCGTCAAACAGGGCCACACTGCGGTCAAAGCATCCCATGAACTTTTTTCCCCGCATATCGAAATCGCCATTCGTCTTCAGCGAAATCGACGCGTCGAAGGGGCCGGAGTGTTCATCGGGCCCGCCCAGCTTACCGCAACACAGATCCAATCCCGTCTGGGACAACCCCACCTTAACCGGCCCGCACTGCAACAAAACACCCTCGCGCGCGTTCAGAATGATACGGCGATCCGCAGAAATATAGACATCACCTTTATCTATTTCGTCGTATTTCGCTTTTCGCTCTTCTAATGAATCCTGTCGAATATTGCCGGAAATGGTTATTTCATTGCCGTCCTTATCCTCTGTTTTTTCATCGGCGATCAGAAATTTCGATTCGATCGCTATGCGTCGCCCCTTGATTTCATTCAAGTTCTGCGCATTGGACGTCAGATCGCCCGTTGAAGAAACCTTGACCGTGTCGATATAAGGATAATATGTCTTATTGCCTTCTTTGTCCTCAACTTCCACGGACTTTTCCGTGTTCTGCAAATTTTCGTCCGTCGTCTGCCAACGGGAGGGTTCTTTGTAAAAGCCGATTTCCGAATACTTTTCGTCGCGGTTTTCGTCCGCCACGTTTTTCCCTGTTTTCTTATAGCGAAGAACAAGTCCTTCCTTATCGAAAGCCTCCGTCTTTTCCTTGTTATTGTCGTCCTTATCGGCAAACGGATTTTTCGCCGTCGGCAGATATCCCATCAGATAGTAGGAGTTTCCATCGATTGCGACAACAACCTTTTCACCGACGCGCGGGAACCGGTACATACCGTTCAGCTCACCGCCCAAAGGCATCATGATTTTGACCTTCGACGCCATCTGATCGGACGCCGGTTTCAAGGAAGGATCGTTTACCTTTTTGATCGCGTAAAAGGAATACATATCCTCGCTTTGGATACATTGCCCCGTCAAGTCTTTGCCGTCTGCTGTTTGGATTTTCCCTTCGGCGTTGGTAACGACCATTTCCTGTAAATTCATTCTTTATCCTCCGTTTCCGGTTTCCAACGACGGTATGACGATGCGGGAAAGTCCTGCCGTCCGTTATCGTCCGCCCTATGTAGGGGGGCGCCTTCAATAACGCTTTCCTCCCAGTTGTTTTCGCCGGTCAGCACTTCAACGCCCAGATCGAAGTAATGTTCGTAGCGTTCCTTCAGCTTGCGCGTGCCGCCTTTGTGCAAAGCGCACATCAGCAGAACCTGACTGATACCGTTCGCCGCCAATCCCGCCGGCGTCGGAACGACCTGTTCGCCTTCGGGCATCAGATTGCCGCCCGCCCAGAATGCGCATAAAGACAACAATCCCGCCGGCGTGTCAGGGCATTCGTTGCCGACCTC
>JAFYCE010000025.1 GCA_017539865.1 Alphaproteobacteria bacterium | reverse complement strand
GAGGTCGGCAACGAATGCCCTGACACGCCGGCGGGATTGTTGTCTTTATGCGCATTCTGGGCGGGCGGCAATCTGATGCCCGAAGGCGAACAGGTCGTTCCGACGCCGGCGGGATTGGCGGCGAACGGTATCAGTCAGGTTTTGCTGATGTGCGCTTTGCACAAGGGCGGCACGCGCAAGCTGAAGGAACGCTACGAACATTACTTCGATCTGGGCGTTGAAGTGATGACCGGCGAAAACAACTGGGAGGAAAGCGTTATCGAAGGCGATCCCCTACATAGGGCGGACGATAACGGGCAAAAGAACTTTTCCGCATCGTCATACCATCGTTGGAAACCGGAAACGGAGGATAAAGAATGAATATACGGGAAATGGTCGTTACCAATGCCGAAGGGAAAATACAGACGGCGGATGGTAAAAGATTGACGGGGCAATGTATTCATGGCGCTGATATGTATTCCTTTTACGCCATGAAAGAGCCGAATAAGCCGGACGTCACGCCGGCGGGTGACCAGACGCCGAAGGACGTCAAAATTATGATGCCGTTGGGCGGAGAACTGAACGGACTGTATCGTTTCCCGCGTGTCGGCGAAAAAGTCGTTGTCGCAATTGATGGAAACACTCACTATCTGATGGGATATCTGCCGACGGCTGAAAATCCGTTTGCCGACAAGGACAACAAGGGCAAGGAAAAAACGGAGGTGTTCGACAAGGAAGCGCAGGTGATGCGCTATAAAAAGACGGGCGATAACACGTCGGACAACGGATATTCGGAAATCGGGTTTTATTCCGAAACGACCGAATGGAAAGAAAAGGAAGGTTCTTCCAATTCCAAAACGGACGAAGACACGAAACTGCCGATCGTGGATAAAATCAAATTGTCTTCCACGGGCGACATCGAAACGCGCGCGCAAAACTATAACGAAGTGGCGGCGAAGCGTATCGGATTTTTTGCTGGATACGGCGATAATATTGAAAAACGCAAAGCCAAGCAGAAAACGAATTTGAAAGGCAATAAAACGGATTTGGATTTGGACGCATTTCCCGTTTTGCCTTCTGATACGGCGGATCAGGATCCGGCGTTCTTTTCGGGCGACATTCAGATGCGCGCCAAAAAACGCATTGTTCTGAAAGCGGAGGACACGATCGAAATCATCGCGGGGCCTTCGATTATCCGTCTGGATGCAACGGGTATTTCTCTGATTTCCAGAAAAACGTCCGTTTCTTCCGTAAACGCGTGGGATTCGATGATAACGCTTTCCGCCCGCGACGGATTGAAAATGTTCGGAACGAAAGTCGATATCGGCTCGGCGTACAAATTTTCGATCGGCGATTCGTTTGGCGGAAACGTTATGAGTCTGGGCGGCATTATGCGTATCACCGGCGGCGACATAAGATTAAGATCGATGTGCAAGGCGGCGTATCTCGTTAAAGGTCTTGCAGTTTCCGCTTCTTTTGCAACGAATGTCGGATCTATGAGCAAGGGGATCGCACAGGAAGTCGCACGGGAAAACGGACAGGCGGCACAGGACGGAGCATTGATAAGCAATCTTCCTTCGTATTTTTCACTCAGCGCGGGGGTTGTCGGAACAGCTGTCGGCGCGATCAATGGGTTTAATACGATGGAGGCAATCCCCGACGCTGCCGGCAGCATGGCGGTCATAATGGATTTTATTATAACAATCCTTGGTGTGGTGACTATAGGATTGGACAAGACCGTGAAGGAAGTTAAAGGAAATGTCGGGAGATCGAGCTTGAATATGGCAACAGCGGTTGTCGAATACGGTTTGGTTATAACGATGTTCGCTATAATTAATAAATCGAATGCAAACTTCATGCACGCAAGTTCTATCTTGATGAGCTTTAAAGGCGATCTGGATATCAGCGCAAACGCATATAAACAAACCGCTATTACGGAAACAAGGGCAGATTCGCCGGTTGCGGGACTTCAGACGAATATGATAACGACTATCTGGAACAAGTTTAAGGAACAAGCTTGGTGGAAAATCGCTTTAGAAATTTTTGCTGCGGTGGCGGCTGGCACCGCCGGCGGGATCCTTGGTCCTTACGGATATAAAAATTCGAGTTCCGCCAATGAAAATATACGCAAGGAATTGGAGGCTTTATAATGGGGGTGAATGATGAAATTCAGAATGCCGCGTCGCAGGTCGGGGCGAAAGCCGGTTTGACCATAGATGCGGAAACGCAAAAAAAGATTCAAGACGTCACCACTACCTTGGCTACATCGATTGCTGTGACCGCCGCCGTAGGCGTGGCTACGGCGATTATTTCCAAACTGGTTGTCACGAACGTTCATGAAAGCGACGTGACCGGCGATAAAAATCTGCAGCCGACCGAAGCGCAAACGACCGTAAGCAAATCGGAAGCGGCGGCGTCCGAAATGGAAGGAAAATTGTCCAAAGACGGCGTGTCGGCGCAGGACGGCAATATCAAAGCCGCTGAAACCGAAGCAAAAGCTTCGGCCGGTGAAGCGACAGCGGCGGAATCCGGCGCGCAAGCCTTGCGCACGAAGGCGGGCGCGTCCGATATCGAAGCCAAAGCGTTGAAAATAACCTAAGGGATAAAAGAATATGTCTGATAAATTAGAATGGATGAACAGGCACTTTGTCCTGTTAAGACACAAATCTTTGGACGATGTGTGCAAAATCGAAGGGTATAAAATCCGTCCGGATATTCAGTCGTTCTTTGACGGCAAAACGGATGCGGAGGAAATCGTTTGGAACTTTGCGGACGCGGGGCGTTGGAAATGCGCGTGCGAATTGTTGGCGTATATAGCGCACCGCCGCGCGGCGGTCTGGTGGGCGTATCAATGCCTGTTGTCTTTGAACGAAGAATTGGAAATCGTTCCAGCTGAAGACCGCGATATCGATTCCATTGCGACCTCTTTTGAACCGACCGTTCCTGACTTCGCCAAAGTCAAACCGCCTGAACCCGATCCCGCGCAGGTCGCGCAAACGGAGGCACAACTTGCGCAAATGCAGGCGGATTATCAGCAAATGCGAGCGATGGCCGATCCCGAAATGCTCAAACTGGTCGAAGACGGACTGGAAATCGCTTTTAAGGAATTTGAAAAAATCCACGGCATTCATCCGATGAAAGTGTTGGATTTATTAGCGGAAAAGCTGCCGCAGGATCAAAATCCGATCGACCGCGATTCCCCGATTTTCAAGGCGGCGGACGACATCAAAGCCAAATTGATGCAGGTGCGGCAGGAAACGCTGGACACGATTCACGCGGTCATTCCGCCGAAAGTTCCCGAACACGAAAAGAAAGTGCGCGACAACGCGATGCAGGCGGTGTACCGTTGGATCGTTTCCCCCGACGAAGTCAACGCGAAAAAGGCTTTGGACATCGGCAACGAATGTCCGGACACGCCGGCGGGATTGTTGTCTTTATGCGCGTTCTGGGCGGGCGGCAATCTGATGCCCGAAGGCGAACAGGTCATTCCGACGCCGGCGGGATTGGCGGCGAACGGTATCAGTCAGGTTTTGCTGATGTGTGCTTTGCACAAGGGCGGCACGCGCAAGCTGAAAGAACGCTACGAACATTACTTCGATCTGGGCGTTGAAGTGATGACCGGCGAAAACAACTGGGAGGAAAGCGTCGCCGAAGGTGAGGTACCTCATGACGCCGATTTATCCGATACTGCTAAAACGATTGAAAAAGATAAAGATTCGGATAAAATAGCGACGGTTGAAGAAAAATTTTTCTCGTCCGTTTATAAACGTTGGAAACCGAATTTGGATAAATAAGGAATAAAAAAATGAAGAAAATTGCCGTGTTTGCTGTCTTGACCGTATTTTCCGTTTTGGAATCGGGGTGTGCGACGCGCATGACGGTTCAGGCAGGACTGTCGGAAAATATCAAGGAATATTATTCCATTTATCCCAGCGTGGAAATCGATATCGCGGCGGTAACGGGGGAAGAAGCTGAAGAACTGAAAAAAACAACGGCAGACAGCTATTTTTCGGTCGGCAGTTCGAAACGTGAAAGTCTGTCACCTTACACGTTGACGTTTTCTGCGGAACAGACTGTCCCTCAGACAATGAAATACAATGTGCCACAGTGGGATAAATGGCTGGAAAAAGAACCTGAAAAAATCGTCGTTATCGCCAATATGCCGCGCAAAACGGATGAAACGGAAAAAGGAAAGGATCCGCGTATTTTGATTTTGGATATGTCAAGCGGTTTTATGCACCATAAAGAACTCTATGTGGAAGCCAAACCGGGAAGCGTCGTCAGAATTTATAAAGAACCGGAAGATCCTGAAAAAATAGCCGAACAAAAAAGGAAAGAAGCTGAAAAAATAAAAAAGAAAGAAGCTCAAAAAAAGGCTAAGGAAAAGAAAACCGACAATAAAAAAACGACCTCCCAGAAAAAAGGATAAAGAATATGCGCTTTGACGAAGTTTTGCATTGGACGGACGGACTGTTTCTGCAACCGCATCATTTACAGTATTTACAGCGTTCCTGTTTTGAATACGAACGCAGGAACAGAGTTATCTATATGCCGTATCCTTACGGTTTGATCGATTTTGAGATCGATACGGACGCTTTGTCTTCTTTGCGGGTGATTGTCAAACGCTTTTCCGCCGTTATGCCGGATGGAACGGAAATCAGTATGCCGGGGAATGTCGTTTTAGCTCCGTTGGATTTGTCGACGATATTGAAAGAACATCCCGAAGATATCACGGTTTATCTTGCCGTTCCGTTGTGGTCGGAGTTTGATGCCAATCTGTCCGAAGGCGCTTCATCCGTTTCAAAACGTTTGTTTACGACGGCGGAACATTCCGTTCGTGATGAAAATACGGGTGATAACGAGATTTCAGTCGTAACCAGACGGATGAACGCGCGTTTGATTACGCAGTTTGACGATCAGACGGATATGCAGGTCCTGCCGGTTCTGAAGCTGACGGCCGTATCCAATCAGGGGGCCGAAAAAGAGCTGAGCATTGATGAAAAATTCATTCCGCCCTTTATGGTGATAACGCCTGACTGCGCTTTGAGCAAAATGGCGTCTGATTTGTTGTATAAGACCGCTCGTTGTCGGGATAAATTGCTGAACGATTTGACGGTTGCCCAGTTCAAACCGGAAGGGTTTTCAGGCATTAATGCTTATAACATGATGCAGCTGCGCGTTTTGAATCTGTATGAAAACAGGCTGTCTTCTTTGCTTGCGTTAAAAAATTTATCTCCGTTTGAGTTGTACATGGAATTACGGTCGTTTTTGGCGGAATTAAGAGGCTTGCATCCGATGAATGAAATTGCCGAAACAGGCATGTATGAACATTTGGATTATGCCGCTCAATTCAACGAAATTATCAACGATATTTATTCAATGATTATGGCTGAAGGCGGCGCGGGATACGTCCGGTTGGAATTTGCGCCGACACCGGAAGGGGATTATTTATATACGGCGTTGACAACCGACAATATCGTCAAGGCCAGAGAATATTTTCTGGCTGTTCGTTGTTCCGCAGAAGAACGTCTGATGATTTCTTCTTTGGAGAAAGGCGATACGTTCAAGCTGATCAATCCGGCAGCGAAAATGATGCGCGCCCGCGGAATCAAGTTGACGGAAATGCGCTATCCGCCGCGTTTCCTGCCGACTTTGAACGATACGCTGTGGTTTAAATTGCAGGTGGGTGAAACGCCGGCGACATGGCGTGACATTCAAACGGAAAAGGGTATTTTGATCGACTATGCCGCTGATTTGTTTCCCGATCTGAAAGTATCGTTGTTTATAACGGTTATCAATGGAAATTGAAGGAGGGCTTCCAATGAATGAGCTGGAAAAATTATGCCGTCCGCTGCTGATGTGCGTTTGCGATTATTGGCAATATGTCCGTTCCGGGAATCCGGCGGATAAGGATGCCTTTCAGCGCCAAATCAATATGTTGATGGCGGAAGCGAAAGAAAACGCATCTCAAAAACCGGCTTTGGAGCGCGAATTTTCTCGAATGGAAAGGCCTTTGATTTTCTTTGTTGATTATATGGTCAAAGAAGGCGGTTTTCCGTTTGCGGGACAATGGCGGGAAATGGCGCGTAAGTATAACGAATTATCCGGTGATGAAAAATTTTTCGATTTGTTGTCGGATGCTTTGGACGACCCTGATTCTTCGGACAGTCTGGAAGTTTTCTATACGATGATGGGATTGGGCTTTGACGGGATTTACCGCGACGATCCCGCTTATATCGAGCGCAGAATGAAAGTTTGCTCTTCGCGTTTTTCTCAATCCAAGTTTGACGTGTCGAAGGAAAAGTTGACGCCGATCGAATCGGAAAAACACGGCAAATCGGTCGAAAAGAAGGTCAGCTTTTTCAGAACGGTAAAATTTATGATAATTCTTTGCGCTGTTTTTATGACGGTATCTTTCGGAATTAATCTGTCGGTGTTTTTAAAATCGACGAAAGATTTCAGACAGGCTTTGAACTCTGCGGTCGAAAACTCCGTTCCGAAAACGATCAAGTCTTCCAAAACCGTTGAACAAAATATTCCCTTGTTATCTCAGGAGGCGGAATAATGAATAATTTGACGACAAAACCTCTTCCGTCCATAGATATGTCCGCCGCTTCCGCCCTTCCGGTGTGGTTGTATTGGGTCATTGGGATTTTGATCGCGCTGGTCATAGTCTTTTTTGTGATTTTGCCTCTGTATCGCAAAATTCATCGTAAGCGTTTAAAGATCAAAGAGACATCCGAAATCAAAAAAGATTTGATGATTTGGCATCATTTGGCGCAGTTGGTGCGCGGAGGAACGGAACATCAGAAAGCCAAACAAGCTCTTTCCGGTCAGATTGTTATGATTAACAATGCGTTTAAGCAGGGAATGCAAATGCTTTCCATGCATAATCGCAAGATGTACGAATTGCCGTGGTTTGCTCTTTTAGGAGAACCGTTTTCCGGAAAATCGACTTTGTTGCGCAACAGCGAATTGGAAATGATCTCTTCCGCCGAAGAGGAAGCTGTCGGCGAAGAAGAAAAGAAGGGGGTGGCGCTTCGGTTGTGGTTGGGGGCGAAAGCGGTCGTCTGCGATATTAACGGTAAGGTGTTCTTTGATCGCTGGCTGAATGGCAGCAGCGCAGAATGGAGTTATATTTGCAAGCTGTTGCATCGTAAACGCTTTAAGCGGCCGTTGGATGGTATTATTATTACAATTCCCGCAGACGCTTTATTAGCGGACGACGAGGCTCTTTCCCAACAAAAAGCCGTCTTAATGACGACCGAAATCGGGCAGTTGTTGCATACGGTTGGCATGAATTTGCCTTGTTACGTCGTTATAACCAAAACGGATATGGTTAACGGTTTTGATGAATATGTCATGGGCATTAACGAAGATTTACGGACGCAGATTTTCGGTTGGATTAACGAAGATGGTGCTTATCAGGCGGGATCGTTTAAAACGTTTTGGGAAAATCTGATAACCCGATTGCGTTCCGGATGCGAAAAAAGTATGCTGTCCAAAAATGTGGCGACAAAGCTTTCCACATTGTCCAACAGAATGGAAGTGACCGGAAAGATTTATATGTTTCCGGAAAGTTTCAACGGATTATATAAAAACTTGAGCATTTATCTGCGCGCGTTGTTCGGGGAAGGAAATTTCCACGGCGCGGATGATATTGTTTTAGAAGGGGTTTTCTTTACTTCCGCCCGAGATTCGGCTATCACGCTCAGTCCGTCGTTTGCACAGCTGTGTGGCAAAAAAGTTGAAGACGCGCCGATTCCGCATGAACAAAATCCGCATTATCGTCCGTTTTTCATTCGCGATATGTTGAATAATCAGGTATTTCGCCGTTCCGAAAATGCGTTTTTTACCATTCGCGAAAAGATTAAGAGAAATGTTCCGAAATATTTTCTCTGTCTATCCATGCTTGTTATCGGGACGATTTGGTTGTCGACTGCGTATTTTCAAAGACAAGAATTGGTGAATTCTTTGGAACGGCGGACGGAATATTATACGGCGTTGGCGAATTTGCTTGACAGGGGGAACGTCTTTTCTTCCGTCCTGATTAAAAAAGCGGAAGACGGGAAATACGAACTGGATGCCAGTCCGATTGCAAACGAAAAGTTTTCCCGTTTGCAATTCTTCTTTGAACAATTTGCGGATCGGGAAACACCTAATAAGGCGCCGTTCGGCTTCGGAACGGCCTCTTGGGTCGTTTTCGGCGAAAATGATATGGGGTATGCGGAAAGAGCTTTCATTTTCAATCAAATGATTGGAACGATGGTCAGAACTCCCGCGATTCATGCGGCCGGTGATAAATTGTTGGCATCGGGGACAGATTCGGAACTTAATGAAATTAAACGCGAAGCGATAGATTCTTTTACGGTACTGAATATGGTGAAAGAGGAAAATTACGCTTCGGTCATGATGTCCGGTCAGTTTAATTTAAAAGTGATGCTGGCGTATATCCTTCCCAGTATTTCGAACGATATTTCAAATCTGTTATCCTCTTTCCTTCCTAAATACGATAAAAAATATACCAACACGATGGATCCGCTTTACATCCATTCGGAAGATTTTATCAAAGCTCAGGAAATGGGGCTGAAATCCATCGTTGAAGCTTGGAAACAGTTAAAGGCCTATCCGGAATCCTCTTATGCAAAAATCCGTTCGGCCATACGGTTGTCCGAAAAAATCAAACAAAGGGATGCCTCTTTACATGCTCTGCTTGATCAATCCAGTCAGATTTTTGACGTTTCCAAGTTGGATAGCATTTTAGCCGAATGGAACAAATTGATACGGGAACAGATGAAAGATATCGCCGATATGAACGCAAAGGTTGATGATGTGCGTTTGTCTTTGCCGTTGCATATGGGCGGAAATACGGAACAGAGCAAGAAAAATCCATTGGCGGATCAATCGTTTTTGTACAGAAATCTGCCGGTTAATTTGTTGTTGCGCTATCACAGCCAGCTGTATGAGAAAAAAATGCGCAATGATTTTGATTTTGTCGAGGAACGCGCCGGTCAATTCATAACATCGAGTTGGAATCCCAGAGAAATACGCAAGATTGTCCTAAATGAAGAAAAGAAAACCGTGTCCGCCTTGTCGAACGAATTGAAAATTTTGCACGAAAATATCAGCGATTTGCGCGATACGTCGTTGTATCAGTGGAAGTTGATTGAAAAACAGGGGGCTTCCGATTATTTATATAATATCCTGAACAAATTCTACGCAGAAGCGGCTAAGGCAAAGTTTTTAAGCGATAAAGAAATCGCTCAAAACGACTTTAAAACGAATTGGCTGAAAACGCAGCAGATGATCAACGACTCGTTGGAGCAGTATGATGCGGTTGTTCGTCCTTATGCCGAGAATGACGAAATCACTCAGGCTGCGGCGGAAATCAGAAAAATGTTCGTTTTCCAAGCTCAGGCGGAAAGATATAAAGTTTTGCATGACGGAATAGAACGTTTGCCTTTGGATAATGGGGAAATGGAAAGCTTTATTGCCGGATATGCCAATCAGGAAAATATATTTGATTTTTCACCGGAACTGGCGCGGGAAACTCTAGGAGAGGTTTCCGTTGCCGCTCAATACGATCCGAAAACGGTCAAACAGATGTTGGAAAACATTTTTGTTATCGCCCGTTCTTTCTTGAAAAACAAAAAGGATCAGTCTGCCGTTTTCCTGAACGACAGCGAACATTACGAAGAAAAACTGAAAGCGTTTGAAACGTATTTGGGAAGTTTTATAGAGTATTGGGGAACTTATCCGGATCATGTTTATAACGAACTGTCTTCATGGGCGGATTTCAGGAAACGTTTAGGTACGATGAAAGCGTTTAAAATCAATTCATTGCTGCAGTCCGTTTATGTGCAGAGTTTGAATGTTTTGAAAGGAATGGACGATTCTTCACTAACGGAGGAACTGAAAAAAGAAAAAGCTAAATATATTACCGTTTTGACCGATAGAATCGGTTTGTTGACACCGTTGTATTCGGATGCTGCCCAGAAAATGTTGAATGCTTGGGGCGATTTGCCTGAAAGTGCGGAAGAAGCTTGGAAACGTCTGGTGTCATTGACAGATAAAGAGCTGAAAAATACGCTTTTCAGCTTGAAAGCTCAGGGTAAACGCGGCCAAATTTCTTGGTGGAACGATTTTATCGCCAACGGTGTGGCTCTGTTGAAGAGTGAAAATGAAAAAATACTGAGAAAAGAATTATTTCCGCAGGAAAATGGAAAGAAACAAACTTCAAAGAAGCCTTCTTTCGGTCTTTTGGACAATATGAGCGCTTTCCCGCTTTGTCGGGACTGCAATACGGGCAGGACGCTGTCGCCGCAGCAAATGCGTAAACTGACGGGAACGCTGCAATCCATTGTCGCACAAGATTCCGCATCTGCGGAAGAGCAGGCGGAAAAAAGCGAAGCTTTGATTGATAAGCAATTATCGTTGTTTCCGGATCAGGATTCTTTGGATTGGGCCGGAATCGTTTTTAAAACAGCTTCCGCTTTAACGGACGATAAAAATCCCGTGATTTGGACGTTGTATCAGGCGCCGATCGATTCTCAAACCGCCATGTTGTCCGGAAACGATGTGGCGGCGGTCAACCGTTTCAGATATGTCGAAGTTAAAACGGATGCGGCTAAAATCGGAAAACGGTTCGGCACGGCTTCCGCTCAGGAAACGGTGATCGGGCAGGGACGCGCAGCAACTTCCGTGACGCTTCGTTTTTATAAATCTTCAGCGGACAGGGAGCCGGAGGCGCAGGTGCGTTTGGGCGACTATTGGTCGGCATTCCGGATTTATTTGAAGAATGGCGGTTATATCGATCCGCAGACGAACAGAATGTATGTGCCTTTGACGATCAAAGACAAAACGGGAGGAAAGTATGTTTATGTCGTCGGAATCAAGATGAATCGTTCTTTACCGAAGCCAGACGAATGGCCGACAAAGAAAAACTGGCAGGCGGCTGTAGCTTCAATTAAAACCGCTTCCACGGAAGAGTAAAAAAATGAAGAGGCGGCGATAAACGTCGCCTTTTCGGATTTTAAAGGCAGGAAAATGAAACAGACCCGAACGACTTTAAAGGAACTGACCGCGCGTTACAGGGCGATTCTGCTGAGATGCGCTTTGATCAATCTGATGTTGTGTTCTGCGGCGGGCGCCGCATCAATAGACACAACGGACAGTTTGGGAAACCGTTATCTCGGCTCTTTCGGTATTCCGTTGAAGATTTATGACAGCGACACTTCCATAGGAACGTATTACGCCGTAGCCTCGGATTTAATGGGAAATACGACGATTAGCAGCGTTACGGCGACATTAAACAACGCTTCGCGGGTTGGAAGCGACAATTTGTCGTGGACGCAATCAACGGGAGCGTATTCGGAAATCGAATTTAATACGCAGTTGACGGGAACGGAAATGATCGAATCCAGAGATCGTATCAAAACCGTTTTATCGACGATGAATAACGGCGACAAAAACTATGACGCTTTGCCGGTCGGTATAAAAGAAGCATTGCAGGTGTCTTGTGGCGGAGGGAACACTTGTGCACAATATTTACAGACGACGTGGGGAAACGGATCATCAGCGGATATAGACAGTGTCGGATCCGCTTTGTATTATCCGGCCAGTGAATCCGGAGCGTATGCGGGATTTAACTCTGATATGGATACGGCGACCCAGTGGACGGCGTCCGTTTCCATTACAAATTCGACTCTGACGCTGAACGGCACATCCGCCATTGTTAACAGAACAAAAGATTATGATGCGGAAAAAGGAAACATTTCGATCAGCGGATCGACGACCATCATCGCGAACGGGAATAACAGTATTGAAACATATACGGGAACGGGCGGGACTATTTCGTTGACGGGCACATCCCTTTTACAGGTTAATCAAGGGGCGACACTGACTATTCAATCAAGAGGAAATATCGTTTCTTTGACAGATTCCGACCTGACTTTGAACGGGACGATCACGGGCAACGTTTCGTTAAGCGGAAACGTGAAATTAAAAGGAACGGGAAGCGTCAGCGGAACTTTAGATGCAGCGGCGGCGGCCAATTTGAATATGAAAAACGATGCCATTGACGCCATTTCCGCCTGAACGGTTACGGGTGGGAATTTTTCCGTCGCTTTGGATGTGGACGCGAACGGCGAAGGTGCGATCGACCATTTCAACGCGACTTCTTTCGCAACGGGAACGATTACGATTGATGATTTGCATTTTCTTTCTGATGAACGTAATTTTACTTTGACCGTATTGAACGGCGATGCATCGGGGGCGGTGCTGGCTCTGTCCTCGGCAGTCAGTTCCGCCTACAATTCGGGCGGAAGTACGGTTGAATGGCGCAATAATCTGACTGCGACCGCAAACTGGGAAACGGCATTCACCAAAACAAAATACACGATTGATACGTCAAGGACATTAACGGTTCAGGATAATAAAAAGCTTGTTTTCACCGTTACCAACGGAGCTGAAACGCAGGGAGAAACTGTTTCTGTGGGCGATACGATAAAGCTGTTGAACACGATGGACGGCAGTGCGACCCATTTGATAACAAACAGCACCTCTGTATCCACATATACGGCGACGGACGATTTCGGAGAAACGGCAGAAGGAACCTTCACGATCAACGGCACTAAGGCCGATTCAAGCGCGGCGACGATCAATATGAACTCCCATACGGGATTCTCGGTTGCAAGCGAGGCTGCGTTGAACCTGCAAAACATCGTTTTCAGCGGCAATACCGTCGCCGACGGTTCCGTTTTAACCGTGGCGGGCGGCGCGGCGAGCCTCTCGAATGTTACGATAGGCAATGCCGTTTCGGTAACTTCCGGTACTTTGACGCTAAGCGGCGGAAACTCTTTGGGCGGATTAAGCAATGCCGGAACGGTCAGCCTGACCGGAAACAACGGCGTCGGCGCGATGAGCGGATCGGGAACGCTGATAAACAACGGAAATCTGACACTGACCGGAACGACAAACGTGCAAATCATCGGCGGAACAGGCAGAACGATTATTGATGCCGCTTTGACAACGTCGGCGGCAATCAATCAAGCCATTACAATCGATGCCGGTAAATCTTTGACAGCCAACGCGGATAAAATCGGCGGGGACGTAACAAACGGCGGAACACTTTTTTTGACGGGCGGAACGATCAGCCAGACGGTGACGGGCGGATCGGTTCAAATAACGGGGAAAGTGACTTCCGATGTTTTGTTGTCAAATACGACGATTGATAACGGAAAAGTTTTAACACTGTCCGCCGATCATGTCGGAAGCGGATTTACGAATAACGGAACGGTTGTTTTAACGGGCGGGAATATTTCCAAACCTTTGTCCGGAAACGTTACGGTAACGGGGGGTGTTGAAATGAACTCCGGTGCGGATTTCAGCGGCGCGAATCTCGATATGACCGAAGGAATTTTAAATATGGCAAAAAACACTTTGACCGCAAATACGCTGACGGGCGGG
>JAFYCE010000024.1 GCA_017539865.1 Alphaproteobacteria bacterium | reverse complement strand
ATCAGCAATCCGGCAGGCTTTGAAGCCGTGACGAAGATTTTTGTGAACACGGTCGATCCGTGGACGCTGCGCGACCGTATCGTGAACCGGCTGTTTGAATTGCGCAAAGAGGAAAAAATCGCCAAGGGAATCAAGATTGCGGCGGAATGCGACTGCACGCCGAACTGCCTGATGTATAATCCGAAACTGCAGTCGGCGGCGACCAATCCGTATGCGATGCGCGGTCGCGGCACAACAATGGATAATTAGTCTTTTAAAAAAAATCCCCTATCCGGAAACGAATAGGGGATTTAAGTTTCAGTAACAGCAGCAACCTTTACCATCGTGGGCAAGCACGGGCTCCGTCCCCTTTGTGCATGTTATTCCCTGACAAAGCGACCGGCATCCCGTTTCGACTCTGTATTGTCCCGACGGACAAACAACGGGTTCGTGTGTTTTTAAAGTCACATCCTTGTGAATGTAAATACTTTCTTTTTCCTGTCCCAATTTATAGGCTTTGGCGATTTGGAACGGTTTTTCCGTATTTACCGCGCCGTCCGCCGCGGGAACGGAACAAGGTGAAAAAACGGATACGGCGATAATAAAAAGCAATAATTTTTTCATGATTCCCCCTCCTTTTTTATTTTAAACAGCAACATCCGTCATCCGATTTTTTTAAACCGGTCGGACAATTACCGTTGATTTGATTCATATCCGCGACACATGTGTTTTCTTCTTTTTTATATCCGTCTTCGCAGGCCAAAGTATTGCCGGAACAAATTTCGGCGTGATCCGGACATTTGATACAATTTCCGCTGTTCAGAAAATATCCGTTATCGCACAGGAAACAAGTATCGTTCCCTGAGCAGGAAAGACATCCCGTCGGGCAGGGAAGACATTTACCATTCTGATATTTGTACCCGTTATCACAACAAAGTTTGCTGTTTTTATAAAAACTTTCAGACTGACCACCCGGACTGACAGCACAACGATTATAGTAAGAGTTGCTATAAGCCGTCATCCCCATTTTTATACACGCATACGTTTTTCCTGAAGCGTTAACACCGGTTTTATTATAATCAAAACATGAACCTATCGGATAACATCCGGCTTTCCATAACGGATAGGAGCCATGATCATCTGTCGTTCCGGTGTACCCGTGAGCATTTCCACCCTCATGAAAGACATATCCCGTTTTGCAAAGAGCTTTTGTACAGATATTAGCAATGCATTCCAAACAAGTACTGGTCGCTTTATCCGCATTTACAAAAGAGACATTTTCACAGCCTGCATTAACTTGACGCCCCCCGAAAATACAGGCGCACAAAAATGCTACAAAAAAACGTTTCATTCCACCCTCCTGAGAAACTGTTCTGTTTTTTTGATTGCTTAAATTATTATTAAAACTAAAAAAAATCAAGAATTTTTTTTAGTTTTTAAATACTTAGAGCGGGATAAAGGATTATCCGTATTTTTTAAATCCTGCTTTTCGGCGGCAGATGGGCTTGACGGCGATATTCCAGATTTTGCGCCAAAAACTGATTCAGCCGCGCCTGCACTTTACCGTTAATGCTGTTTTCCGGATAGTTGCCTTCGGCATCCCGTTTTCCGGCGGGGATGCCGGTCAAAATTTCAATGCCTTCGTCAATCGTCGAAACAGGGTAAATATGGAATTTCCCTTCTTTGCAGGCGTCGACGACATCCTGACGCAGCATCAGATTGACAACATTCGTTTTCGGAATCAAAACGCCTTGCTTGCCGGTCAGGCCGCGCAAACGGCAAATGTCGAAGAATCCTTCGATTTTTTCATTGACGCCGCCGATTGCTTGGATTTGCCCGAACTGGTTGACCGATCCCGTGACCGCCAGATTTTGACGGATAGGCACATTGGAAAGGGCGGACAACATGGCGTAGAGTTCGGTCGAAGAAGCCGAATCCCCGTCCACTTCGCCGTAGGACTGTTCGAAAACAAGCGTGGCTTCCATGGATAAGGGGGCGTTTTGCGAAAAACGGGACGCCAGAAAACTGGAAAGAATCAAAACGCCTTTGGTGTGCAGAGGGCCGCCCAGATCGACTTCGCGTTCAATATCGATGACGTCGCCGGAGCCCATGCGAGTCAGGCAAGTGATCCGGCTCGGTTTCCCGAATGCCATCTGACCGAATTCCAAAACGGCCAATCCGTTGATTTGTCCGACAACGGAACCGTTCGTATCAATCAAAATCGAACCGCGTAAAATCTGTTCGTTCATTCTTTCCTGTATTCTGTCGGAACGTTTGATTTTCGCGGCGATTGCGCGTTCCACGTGCGCGCGTGTGATTTCAGGCGATTTCCCGTCGGTCATCGCGCAGTAGTTCGCTTCGCGAATCAAGTCGCTGATGGAAGCGATATGCGCGGTCAGTTTTTGACTGTCTTCCGCCAGACGGGAGGCGTGTTCCAATAAACGCGCCACGGCCGATTTCTGCAACGGACGCAGTTGATTGCGGCGCGCTTGGGTCGCAATCAAACGCGCGTATTTCGAAAGATTTTCCTTCGTTTTTTCCATATAAGGCAGAAAATTGACTTCGACTTTGAACAATTCGGTGAAATCGGGATCGTTTTCCGCCAACATATAATACAAATCGGGTTCGCCCAACAGGACGACTTTAATGTCCAAGGGAATCGCCTCCGGTTCCAGAATGGTCGTCATCATGCCGTCGGTCGAAGGCGGATCCATTGTAATCTTTTTCGACCGTAAAGCGCGTTTCAGCGCATCCCACGACGATGTTTGATTCAATAAATCTTTTGCTTCGATGACCAGAAAGCCGCCGTTGGCTTCGTGCAAGGCGCCGGCTTTGATCATGTTGAAGTCGGTAATCAAAGCGCCGTACTGTTGCTGTCTGTCAATGCGTCCGATCAGGTTTGTCAGAATCGGGTGATCCAGAAAAATCAGCGGAGCGCCGTTCTTTTCGGAATGATTGACCAGAACGTTGACTTTATACCGGCGGAAAAAGCCGTCCGACTTTTTCGACAGGGCGGGCATCGCCTGTTCTTCGTCGACGGGCATTTGCGCTTGCGCCTGTTCGTCCTCCTCTTCCAGAAACATATCGACGTTTTCGATGATATCGTCATACATATTGCGCAGGAAAGCCGTCACGCTTTTATTGTGGCGGTATCTTTTTTTCAGCGTGTCGATCAGGTGTTTTATCGCCAGCGAAGCGAAACGTTCGTTCAGTTCTTGCGTTTGTTCCCGCTGTTCCTTTTCCCATTTCGGAATGTCGTGAACGGCGTTTTCCAATTCCTCCTGCGCCGCATTCAGTTCCGCCAGCACTTCCTGTTGTTCTTCTTCGGACAGCTTTTCAAAGGCTTCGGGGCTGAGGACGTCGCCGTCTTTTGTCGGCGCGACGACCAATCCCACGGGCATACGCAAAACGGAAACGTTTTTGCCGGTGGTGTTTTTCTGAATCTCATCAAAATATTTTGTTTTTTGATCGTGAAAAGCGTCTTCGATCGTTTTTAATTGCGTTTTGTATTCGTCTCCGTCGAAAACGGCGGGCAGGGCCACGCGGATTTCTTCGATCAGCTTGTCGACGGCTTTGGCAAAGACCTTAGCTTTGCCGGCGGGCATACGGAACGCGGCGGGTTTATAGGGCGTTTTAAAGTTGTAGACATAACACCAGTCGTCCGGCGTTTTGCGTTTTTTAGCCGCTTTCGTCAGGATTTGGCGCACTAAAGAAGATTTTCCGGTGCCTTCGGAGCCGATGCAAAACAGATTGTAACCGTAAGAATCCATGCTGATGCCGAAATTGATCGCTTTGATGGCTTGTTCCTGCCCCAGCGGTTGGTTCAAGTCTTCCAAATCGCGCGTCGTTTCAAAAGACAGAAAGTCAAGATCGCACGTGCTGTACAACTGTTGATAAGAAAGAGCGGATACAGTCATTGAATAGCCTCTTTGGTTGAAGTCGCGGGAATGTCGTCATCGCCCGCCCGACGTTTTAAAATATAAACGCTGGTCGTAATGATAATAATAACTCCGACGGTGAAATGTAAAGACAGAGTTTCACCGAAAAGATATCTTCCAATCATTGCCGCCAACGGAATTTGCAGATAATCGATCGGAGAAATGACGGTCGCTTTCCCGATTTGATATCCGCGGATGATGCAGTATTGCGCGCTTGTGGCCGTCGCGGCGATGGCAAAAACGCCCAGCCACACTTCCGGTTTGACCGGAACCCACAGAAAATATGCCGGCCCGACCGTAAGAACGCAGCAGGCCATACCGAAATACATCAACATGGCCGAATGATTTTCCGTTCGGGACAGGCGTTGGATGTAGATGTATGTCAGCGCCAGCAGAAACGAAGCGAAAAGGGCGGCCGTTTCCGCTTTTCCGATTCCGACGGGGCCGGGGTTCAAAACGATCAAAACGCCGATAAATCCGATGACCGTGGCTATCCCCCTTTTCCATCCGGCGTGTTCTTTCAGCATGATCGCCGCCAAGGGAATTGTGAACAGGGAACGCGTGAAGACAAGCGACGTCGCCCCCGCCAGCTGCATATGCGTAAAAGCGTAAAATGTTAAAACGATGTTGCTGACGCCGAAAAATAAACGGCAGGCGTAATTTTTATACTGCCGCGTTTTCATGACGCCGAAGCCGGCTTTGCAAACAAACGGCAGAACCAGCAGCATTTGGAACAGACTGCGTAAGAATACGATCTGGACGGAAGGGATGTTTTGACCGGTCAGTTTGACAAGGCTGTAGGAAATTTGAAACAGAATGACGGAACCGAGCAGCCAGCAAGCCCCTTTCAAATTCGGGGAAAAAGAAGAAAACCTGATTTTTTGAACGACATTTGTCATCTGATTTGTTACCTTGGTAAGAAGAACATTATACGGGGCGGAATATGAATCAATCGTATATATTGGCGCAGGAAATTATTGAAAATTATCGCCTTATCTGTCGGCGCGAACCGCATAATATAGAAAACTGGTTGATTCTGGGGCGATGTCTGGTCGATGTTCAGCGCTATGATGAAGCGCAGGACGCTTTAACAAAAATTTTTGAAGAGGGGCGCTTCTTTTCGTTCAGGAACGGCGTCCCGCATTTGCGCCTTTTTTCTTTATGGCATTGGCGGCGGAACCGGATGTTTTTTGCCAAGGCGTATTCCGATTTGGCGATGGTTTCTTTAAATCAGGGGAATCTGGCGGAATCGGAACGGCAGCTGACGACGGCTCTTGCCGTGTTTGAAAAGGAACGGGCGGATTCGGAATATGCTCGCGCGGCCAATCGCTTAGGCATGGTTTACCGGTTGGCCGGAGCTTTTGAAAGCGCGGAGGAAGCGCATTATCGGGCGAAAAATTTGGCGGAAAGACATCATTGGACGGATGTTTTGGCGGAGACGCTCGGTAATCTGGGGATGGTTTACGAAGGAAAAGATCGCTTCGATCAGGCGTTGGAGCAGCATCGGGACGCTTTGAAATTGTTGGAACGGGATGAAAATCACGCCTTTGAATCGGCCTGTCTGCGGCGTCAAATCGGATTGTGCCTTTTGCGCAAAGGGGAATTCGAACCGGCGTTGTCTTCGTTTCAACAGAGTTTCGATGCGTTTGAAAAACAAAACGATTTGTCGATGCAAAGCCGTGTTTTGAATGACATGACTTTAGTTTATCAAGCGGCCGGCGATGATGAAAAAGCTTTAGAAACGGCTGAAGCGGCCGTCCAAAAGGCCGCGGAATCGAATGACGGCTTTGAATTGGCCGCCAACCGGCTGTTGCTGGGGGGCTTGTGTGTAGAGCAGAACGATACCGGCAAGCAGGTGGAAAAAACGTTGTCCGAGGCCTTGGCTTTCTTTAAAGCGAAAAATAAAAAAGCGGAAAACGCTAACGCGGCTGCCGCTTTGGGATTGCTTTATCTGCGCCGCGGCGAATGGGATAAAGCGGAAAGTTGCTTTAAAGATTCCATGCATATAGAGGAAATGCTGCATCGCAGTTTGGGATTGGCTTCGGATTACAGCAATCTGGGATTGATCGCCCAGAAAAAAGGGCAGAAGCAAAAAGCCGCCGAATATTGGCATCGGGCGGCTTTGCAGTTCGAAAAAAGCGGCGATAAAACAACAGCCGATTATTTTAAGGATCAAGCCCGCCTTATGTGGGAGGCTGCAGGAGTTCTTCTGCATCCAAAATAGGCTGCAATTCGAAAAATTCGATTTCCTTTCTTAACGGGGCGATTTTGAAAACGGCGGTAATCGCGTTGTGTCCCGTCCCCAGCAGATCCTGCGCTTCAATGGAAACGGTTCCTATCCCCGGATGTGTATAAATATGGTCTGTCGGACGGCGCGCGTAAAACGGCAGATCCTTTCCTGAAACAGGCAATCTTTCCTGCGGTTTCAGTCCGGCGTAAGATTCCAAATCGTTCAACAGCCAGCTCCACGCCGAAGCTTTTAAATCTCCGATTAAAACGACCGGTTCGTCGCGGCTGCGGACAAAATCCGCCAGAGCGAAAACTTCCTGCTTTGTCTTTTCGTAGCTTTTTTCATTCCACGGGTCGTCAAAGAATGACAAAAGGATTGTCAGTTTGCGCGTTTCGACGACACGGGATACCCACAGGCTGTTTTCGCCCAGTGTTTCGCCGCGGTCGATGCCGGGGGTTCTGGAAAAAATCAATTTCATCTTTCCGGTCGTATCCTGCGTTTGATTCTGCAGATGGTAGGAACCGGTCAAATCTTCCAAATGGCGGTAAACATCAACGGGAACGTTCGTCCACATGACCAGATCAGTTTCGGTGTTTTCCATTAAACGGCGGATGTCGTCCAAATGGTTTTCCGATTCTTTCATATTCTGATACAAAATTGAAAAGAAGTGAGAATCTTCAGGCAGATCCGATTTTTTCTGTATCAGCTGCAGATGAGACGCCATCAAAACCAGATTTAACAAAGCGCAAATCAGAAAAACGAACATTTTTCCCCAGCTTTGTTTGAACAGGCACCATAAGAACAGGGCGAAGCTTATGCCTGCCGTCTGCATTTTAAATTCGCCCAGATAATCCAGACGCCAATTCAGACTACGCCCCAGTGTACCTGATAAAGTCAGTATTGGAATCAAAAAGACCAGTCCCGTGACTAAAAAATGTTCCCGCTCTTTGAATTTGCGTTTTGCCAAATATCCCATTTTTTTCCGGTTCGTATAAAAAATAACGCTGGCATGTTTGCCAAAATAAAGATAACCTAATGTCACTAAATAACGCAACTCTTTATCGGAAAACAATAAAAAAATGCTGGCATCCCCTTTCGATATTTCAGGCGTGTTAATGCAGGCTTTGGAAACCGGAGAAGCATATCTGGCGGAACATGGCAATCTGCTCGGAGTTTTTATCGCCGCCGCATTGGTCGGACTCGGCGTAAAAGTCGTTAAAGGTTCCGCCACGACCGGCGGCGGTTCGTCGCAGAATGCTTCCTCTCCCAGTCCCGAAGAGGATTCTCGCGAAGAATGGAAAGAAGACGATAATGCGGATGAGAACGGGCGGGAAGAACAACAGGAAGCTCAAAAACAAATCGAAAAACAGAAGGAGGATGAACGGCTTCGAAATCAGGAAAAATTGAACGAACTTTTCGATTTGGCTTTTGACGGCAAAGAAAAAACGGAAGACGAAAAACAAAAGGAAAACGAAAAAGACGGCTTGGGGGATGAACGTAAAAATCTGGACAAGCTTAAAGAGCAATATAAAGGACTTGTCGTCGAAATTTCCGCTTTGATTGAAAAAGGATTGACTGCGGAACAAACCGCAAAATCCCTTGTTTTCCGAACGACGGAACAGGTTCCGGAAATGGAGTTCCAGCCGTTGATTGAAGCGATGATGCTTTTTCTGAAAAAGAATGAAACAGCTGAAAAAAACACTGCGGTCATCGGAATGGATCCCCAATTTGAACAACGCGCCGCTTTAAGCGCATTGAAACGGGGGGATTATGAAATACCGGTCGGGTTTTTGGAACGGCAGGCGGCGGATGCTATGCGTGAAGCCTCTTCATCCCATCGCAGCGATGTTTGCGAACCGGCGTTGGAACAAGCGGCCGCGCTGTATCAGGCCATCGGCGTTTTGACCAGACCTTCGAATCCCGAAAAAAGCTTCGAAGCATTGAAAAAATCAAAAGAATTAAACCCTGAAAATACGGTGACGGACGCGATGATCGCCCGCGCCTATTATGAAAGCGGCAAGGTCAAGAAAGCTGAAAAATCGTTTGAAAGTCTTTCCGGAAACGGACAGGATTACGCCGCCCGATACGCGGCACAAATGGTTTGTGAAATCAGAACGCAACGTACCATGCAGCATGCCGGTCGTATTCGCGAAGAATACGAAAAACGTCTGGGGGATGCGGAAGGCCGGCAGAAAACGGATGAACTTTCGCTGCAACAGCGTAAACGGGCGGAAGTCATGCGCGCGAACAGCCGCTTCATCGCCGACGGATTGCACGATCGGGACAACGAGTACGAGCGGGTGTAATCGGGTTATTTGAATTTGACCGGACGCCAGTTGAATGTGTCCGCCGGTTCGGGGGCGGGAGTGCGCATAATGAAATTTTTCAGCCGGATCCACCACGGCTCTTTGGGGCGCAATTCTTCCTGATGGGCGAAAATGACGTCTTCCAACTGGGAAAAAGATACGACTTCGTTTTCAAAATTTCCCGTGATGCAACCTGCCGTGAAACGGTGGCAGTTGTTGAACAGGACATTGTAGGGCGTTTCTTTGTTGACTTTTTTTCCGGCGCGGCGTGCAATCGCGGAAGAAGACAACACTTCCCCCGTGCGTCCGTAACAAGCCGCGTATATGCGATTGGAAGCGGGGTTCGTTCCCGGAGGGAAAAAAGACTCTTCGTTTTCAATCCGAATCCGGCTGTGTCTGTTCAAGCTGACAATCCGGCCTTTTCCGATGTACAGGCCTGTATGTTCCAACAGGACGCCCAAATCGCATTTCAGAATACAGCCTTTGACGGGCGACACTTCGGGAAAGGAAAGCGTTCGAGCCTTTTTCTTTCTGAAGTTTTTTCTCAGCATATGTAAAAATCGCCGGCTTTTATTCATTGTTTTTTCCTGTAAAGAATAAAAAACATTCTATCTTATTCCGTTTTTTTTTAAAGCGTCTTTGCAAAAAAATTTCTTTCTGTTAAAACAGGTGTATTATATAACCTTCGCCGGCGGTAGCCGTTTCTTTAAGAGCAGGAGAAAATATGGAGCAGTCTTCCGTTCCTTTGCTGGAATTAAAAAGCGTCACCAAATTTTTCGGGGCGAATAAAGTTCTGGACGATATTGATTTGACCGTTAATGACGGGGAGTTTTTGACTCTTTTGGGGCCGTCCGGCTGCGGTAAAACGACGCTGTTGCGTTTGATTGCCGGTTTTGAACGGCCGACAACCGGAAAAATCATGATGAACGGCAAGGAAATTTTGCATTTGCCGCCGAACCGGCGCATGGTGAATACCGTTTTCCAGCAATACGCTTTGTTTCCGCATATGACGGTTTTTGACAATGTGGCTTTCGGCCTGAAAATGAAAGGGCTGGAAAAAGAGGAAATCGAAACGGAAGTTTTCCGCGCGCTGGAAAAAGTCAAAATGAATATGTTCTATACGCGCTATCCGTGCGAACTTTCCAGCGGTCAACAGCAACGCGTCGCAATGGCGCGCGCTTTCATCAACAATCCGAAGGTGCTGCTGCTGGATGAGCCGTTGTCCGCTTTGGATTACCGCCTGCGTCAGGAAATGCAGATAGAATTGAAGGAATTGCAGCGGGATTTGGGGGTGACGTTCGTTTATGTCACGCACGATCAGGAGGAAGCTCTGGCCATGTCCGACCGCGTAGCCGTCTTGAACGAAGGCTTGATCGAGCAAATCGGGACGCCGATTGAAATCTACGAAGAACCTAAAAACATGTTCGTCGCCAAGTTCGTCGGCGAAATCAACGCCTTTGACGGCATGGTCATCAAAGTCGGCGAAAACGATTTTGAAACGATTGTCGAAGGGATGTTCTACCGTCTGCGCAAACCGACGACTTTCGATGTGACCCGCGGCGCAAAAATCAAAGTGTTGCTCCGTCCCGAAGATATGGTCGTCAGCAAGGTCAATGATCCGGAGGCGGAAGCTCCGGACAACGCGTTGCGCGGCGTCATCAGCTTCTTGGTTTACAAAGGCCGCACAATCGATTTATGGATTCAAACGGCCGGCGGAAACATGGTCATGGCAACGCAATTTTTCAATGAAGACGATCCGGATATCATTTATGCGGTCAACGATGTCGTGAATGTCAGCTGGATCAAGGATTGGGAGGTCATTCTGCCCGATGCTTAAATCTGCGGACAACTTTTGCCGCCAAGCGGTGCTGTATTTCATTTTCATCTGGTTCGGCGTGATGGTGTTCGCCCCCAATCTGTTGGTATTGCTGGCCAGTTTTTTGTCCCGCGACCCCATTTGGATGTTGCGTCTGCCTTTAAATTTGGAAAATTACAGGGCTTTGGCCGACACAAAGCTGTTGAGCGTGATTTTGAAGTCGTTGAGTCTGGCTTTCTGCACAACACTGTTTTGTTTGTTGGTCGCTTATCCGTTCACTTATTTCATCGCCCGTTTTGCTAAAGAATACCGCGCGCTGTTTTTGATGTTGATTATCGTGCCGTTTTGGACGAATTCGTTGATTCGCAATTATGCGTTGATATCCATTTTAGGGGAAAACGGCATCGTCAACAGTTTTTTGCTTAAATGCGGTTTGATTTCCCATCCGCTGAAACTGCTTTACACGAATTTGACCGTCTTTATCGGTATGACTTACACGTTGCTGCCGTTTATGATTTTGCCGTTGTATGCGACGCTTGAAAAGCTGGACAGAAGTCTTCTGGAAGCCGCCGAAGATCTGGGGGCGGGAATGACCGCCGCTTTTTTCAAAGTCGTTGTGCCGATCAGTACTCCGGGGATAGTCGCCGGCTGTATTATGGTTTTCCTGCCGGCGTTGACCTTGTTTTACGTTGCGGATATTTTGGGGGGGGCGGATTCCGCCGTCGTGGGCAGCGTCATTCGGGATCAGTTCATAACGATTCAAGACTGGCCGGTCGGGGCGGCGATTAATATTGCGTTGACGTTGTTCATGCTGTTGTTGATACATTTGTATTTTAAGAGCGGCAACTCGGTGGATGAGGGGCAACCGATATGGTAGGACGTTTTTTCAAATACGCTTATATCTCGGCGGTTTACCTGTTGCTGTATGTGCCGCTGTTGGTCACGATAGTTTTTTCGTTCAATGATTCGGCGTCTTCCGACGTTTGGAACGGTTTCACGATGCAGTGGTATGAACGGCTGTTTGCGGATAAAAGTTTGATTCGTTCCGCTTTCCGGTCGTTGTTCTTGGCGGCGTCGGCGGCAACGTGTTCCACTGTAATCGGGACGATTATCGCCGTTGCGTTGCACAGATACCGCTTTATCGGGCAAAAGGTCGTTTACGGTTCTTTGTCCGTTATCATGCTTTCGCCGGAGATCATTCAGGGGATTTCCCTGTTAGTGATTTTTGTTGTTTTAGGGATTCCTTTGGGCTTTTCGACCTTGTTATTGGCGCATACGGTGTTTTGTTTCCCGTTTGTGACGGTGACGGTGCTGGCGCGTCTGAAAGGCGTCAGCCGCGATTTGGCCGAAGCCGCTTCCGATTTGGGGGCGAACGACGTGGATATCATGCGCTTTATCCTGATTCCGTTGATTGTTCCGGCGGTTTTCGCCGGTTGGCTGATGAGCTTCACCTTGTCAATAGATGACGTGATTATCAGCTTTTTCGTCGGCGGAAAGAACTACGAAATCCTGCCTTTGAAAATTTATTCAATGGTCAGAACGGGAATTCAGCCGGATGTCAACGCGTTGTGTGCTGCGATGTTCTTTGCAACGTTCTTTGTTGTAATGATTTCCTATCGTTTGGTGCGATCGAAAAAATAAAACGGCCGTTTGTCAATCTTTTGAATAACGGTATAAAACCCACACGTCGGATTTTTGATCGGATTGACGTTTATATTCGGAAAGAAGCTTCATTTTACCGGAAGGGATGGAACCGTTTTTGTTGTATGCATCTTCAACGGCGTTATTTCGGGCAACCGGATAGGAAAGGCCTTTGCCGTATCCGACATATGCCGTGCCTTCCTGATTTGCTGAAGGCGTGTATCCTTCCTTTTCGTATAGCTCCACCCAGACGGGAAGGGTGAAAACGGAGGCGTCCGGACTTGTTTGATTGTCGGAAAGGGAACTGTTCAGGGAAAGATCGAAAACGGCTTTGACGAATTCCGTTCCTGATTTGGTATGATTCAATTTTATCAAGTCGTCCGGCTTCAAGGATGTTAAGGATGACAATCCCGTCAGATATTCTCCGGCTGATTTTTCGCTGATTTCTTTTTGTATTTGTGCATAATTTCTTAAAATGAATCTGCGGGTTTTGGCAAAATTATCATTTTGTTCGGCGTCATCAACCGGAATCATTTCAAAAAAGTATTTGTTTTCATCATATTTATAAACGCTGCCGGTTAAAACGTCCGTTATTATGGCAACGGCTCCGGTTGTCGTCATTCCCATCATAAAAAAAGGGCTGAAAAAAGTGTCTATGCTTGCGTGAACGGGTCTGTATCCTTCTTTTTCAGCCGTCAGATGCAAAGGAGTTTCCCCCCGCTTAAGCAAGGCGGAGCAGGGCGTGAAGCATGAAACGGATCTTCCCGTTATTCTGACGTTGTTCACATTGCTTTCGAACAATATCTTCTGTTCCGAACCGTGGACGATCGAACCGCAGGCGGAAAGAAACAACAGTAAAGAGCAAAACAGAATGTTTTTCATGATACCTATCTGAAAGAACCAACCGGAGTTTATAAAAACAACGGTAAAAAAACAAGCGTTTTAGCCTATTTTTTCTCCGCCAATTCCGCCTAAGACTTGCATCGGACGCCTTTTAGCGTCTTTGCGCGTCAAGGCTCATTGAGTTTGCAGACAAAAATAGGCGTTTTAGCCTATTTTTGCTTAGCACTTTACAATATCTTTACCTGTTGATAAGATAATCGTTTAATCAAAGGGTTATACCGCTTTTGCGCAGTCGTTTTTATATATGAGGGAAAAATGAATTTATCCAAAGGGCTTTCCATGTTTTCCAGCAGTCGGACTCTGGAAAATAAAATAGATGAATTTCTGGATCGGATTTCCGAAGCGGGGTTGATTTATAAAAAAGCGATTCATGTTTTTTTGGAACATGGAGTGACCGAGGATTTTGTCATGCATGCCGAACAAATCGGCCATATCGAAAGCCGCGCGGATGAATTGCGCCGTGAGATCGAAACGGGATTGTACGAGCAAAACCTGATTCCCGATTTGCGCGCGGATGTTTTAAGTCTGGTGGAGGATCTGGATGCAATCTTGAATGCCTATGACGCCAGCGGATACCGTTTTACGATCGAACAGCCCGTTTTCCCTTCGACATTGCATCCCGATGTGGTGGCTATTGTTGAGTCCGTAACCAATTCGGTTGAACAGATTACGATTGCTGCGCGGACGTTTTTCCGCGATTTCAATTCTTGCCGCGATTATATTCACAAAGTCCGCTTTTATGAAAGCGAAGCCGACCGTATCGGGACAAAAATCAAGCGCGCCATTTATTCGTCGGATCTGCCGCTGGCCAATAAAATGCACGTTACCAGTTTTATTGAAATGATCGATAATTTGGCGGATATGGCGGAAGACATTACGGATAAGCTGGCTATTTACGTGATTAAACGCGACAACTGATGTAAAGGTGTCTAAATGGGAACGTCGGGCTTAGTTTTTCTTTCCAGCGGTCTGTTTCTCGGTTGGTCGTTGGGCGCAAACGATGCGGCAAACATTTTCGGGACGGCTGTCAGCACGCGTATGGTGAAATTTACGACAGCCGCGATTGTTTGCAGTATCTTTATTGCATTGGGCGCGGTCGTCAGCGGTGTCGGTGCGGCTTACACTTTGGGCAGTCTGGGCGCAATCAATGCGATCGGAGGCGCTTTTGTCACGACTTTCGCCGCAGCGTTTACCGTTTATTCCATTATCAGATTCGGGCTGCCCGTTTCCGTTTCTCAAGCCGTCGTCGGAGCCATCGTCGGATGGAACCTGTTCACGGATTCCGTTACGGATGTTAATTCGATCGTGCGAATTGCCTCCACGTGGGTGGCGTGTCCTTTGCTGTCGGGAACATTCGCCGCAATTCTTTATATGCTTTTCAAACATCTGTTGAGTTACGTCAAACTCCCTTTGTTGTTTCGTGACGCCTGCACGCGTCTGGCTATGATTTTAACCGGTGCTTTCGGCGCGTATTCCTGAGGGGCGAACAACATGGCAAACGTGGTCGGCGTGTTCGTTCCCGTTGCGCCGTTTACCGATATTTCTTTGGGCGGTTTCCATTTTTCTGCCGTGCAGCAGTTGTTTTTCGTCGGTTCGCTGGCAACGGCCGTCGGCGTGTTCACATATTCTTATAAAGTGATGGGGACGGTCGGCAAGGGATTGATGCCGTTATCGCCGTTTGCCGCTTGGGTCGTCGTTTTAGCCCAATCTTTGGTGTTGTTCATTTTCGCTTCGGAAGGATTGGAGTATTTTCTGGCGTCGCATAATCTGCCGGTCATTCCGTTGGTTCCCGTATCGGCGACACAGGCCGTCGTCGGCGCGGTCATCGGCGTCGGATTGTGCAAGGGAGCGGCCAAGAGTATCAAGTGGAGCGTCGTTGTCCGCATCATGTGCGGATGGGTCGTGACGCCGGTCATTGCGGCGCTGATATGCTTTTTCGCTCTGTTTTTCATGCAGAACGTTTTCAGCCAGAGCGTTTATACGCCTAAAACATATCTGATATCGGACAAGGTTTTCAGCCGTATCGTTGAAGACGGCTTTTCCGCCAGTAAATTAAGCACGCTGAAGGGCGAACGTTTTGAATCCGGCGTGGATTTCATTCGTACCGTTGAAAATCGAGTGGGGCGTTTGACCTCCGCTCAGCAGCAACGGTTGTTGAATATGGCTGAGTACGTTAAAATTGTTATTGATCCTGAAAAAACAGATAATTTGGACAATCGTCTGTTTTCGGCGGAAGAATTGGCCGATATCAAAAAACTGAGCGGACAGCGTTTTAATTATCGCTGGGAGCTGCAAAACGCGTTGATTAAAATCAATCCGGATTGGGCGTATCGTCCGGCTACGGTTTTAAATAAGCAGTATAATAAAATGCTGGCGCAAAAAATGACTGTCATCGAAAACAATTTCATTGCGCAATCGGATCGGAAAAAATCGGCGAACTGTTCCGCGGATTAAATCAAAAGTCCGTTCTGAGGCAATAAAAAAAGCTCCGTTAAACGGAGCTTTTTTTATTAAAGTGCTTAAATCAAGCGCATTCCAATCTGAATTCTTTATCGTCATCCGCTTCTTGTGCCAAAGAGGAGTAATAGGAAGCCATATCGACGATTTCGTAATTGCTTTCGTCGGCGAACAAAGCGGTCAACAGAGCGTTGGTGTCCGTGTGGCCGGAACGGTTGCCTGAAAATTCGCCAATCAACGTGTAGCCGGACATATACAGGTCGCCGACCGCATCTAACATTTTGTGACGGACGAATTCGTTGGAATAACGCAGACCGTCTTTGTTCATGATCGTGTTGTCGTTGACCAGAATGGCGTTGTCCAGAGAACCGCCGCGCGCCAGACCGATCGAGCGCAACATTTCGATGTCCTGCAGGAAACCGAACGTGCGGGCGCGGCTGAACATATTCTTGAAGTTGGCGGCCGTCAGATCCAGATCGGCTTCCTGATGACCGATGATTGAAGCGGGGAAGTCGATGGCAAAGTGCATTTTCAGCCCTTTGTCCGCCGGTTGCAGCGTGACTTCCTTGTCGCCGTTTTTAAAGGAAACGGGTTTTAAGACCCTGATTGCTTTCAACGGGGCGTTTTGCACCTTGATGCCGGCGCATTCCAACAGGAAAACGAAAGGAACAGCACTGCCATCCATGACGGGCGTTTCAGGGCCGTCAATGTCGATCAGCAGATTGTTGACGCCCATTGCGTGAATGGCGGCCATCAGATGCTCGATCGTAGCGATTTTCACACCGTCCTTGTTGCCGATGCAGGTGCACATCCGCGTGTCGACGACGTAATCGTGATGAGCGGGAATGTAAGCGTCTTTGCCGGCGGGATCCGTTCTGTGGAAAACGATGCCCGTATTGACGTCCGCCGGTTTTAAAGTCATGGAAATTTTGTTTCCCGTGTGCAGACCGATGCCAACACATGAGATTTCATGTTTGATTGTCTTCTGCTGATAATTTTCCATGGTTCCGTTCCTTTCTGTGATGAACACACTTTCTATCCTATAGTTTTAACAATCGGATTTGAATTTTTCAAATCAAGCTTTGTTACGGTTTGTTACATTAACCTTCTGTTAAGCTGTTGATTTCTATAGCAACATTTTTATGTTACCGACAAAAGGTTAAACAGTGATTGAAAATAATCCTCTTGGTTAATTGAAAAAAATCAGGCAGACTGAATAATAAAGCAAAAAAGCGAGGTGGATAATGACGTTGGAAGTTTTGATGGCCATAGGCGGCGCTTTATTGTTAATGTGTGTGTTCGCAAACAAAATTTCCAGCAGATTGGGGATTCCGTCTTTGTTGGTTTTTCTGACTGTCGGCATGATTGCGGGATCCGACGGGGCGGGGATTCAGTTCTATTCCGCAAAGTTAAGCAATTATATCGGATCTTTTGCTTTGGCGTTTATTTTGTTTGCCGGCGGATTGGAAACGAATTGGTCTTCGGTTAAAAGCGTTTTGGTTAGGGGGACGGTTCTGGCAACCGCCGGTGTCGCTTTGACGGCGGCGATTATGGTCGGGCTGTCCTATTATTTATTGGGACTTCCTTTTCCGATGGCGTTGCTCCTCGGTGTCATTTTGTCGTCAACCGACGCGCCGGCCGTGTTTAATATTTTAAGGACAAACGGTCTGTATTTGAATAATCCGAAATTGAAATCGCTTTTGGAATATGAATCGGGCAGCAACGACCCGATGGCGGTGATTTTATCTGTCGGTGCGATTACCTTTTTAACGGCGTCTGATAAGTTTTCCTTAATCGAGCTGTCAACAATGCTCTGTCTTCAAATGGGATTGGGCGTTGTTATGGGATACGGACTGGGTGTTTGCGCTTTAGCGGTTTTAAACAAGTTTTCTTTCGTCTATCGGGGGCTTTATCCTGTTTTCGGCGTCAGTGTCGTTTGTCTTGTTTTTTCCGTGACACAGTTGGTCGGCGGCAGCGGCTATCTGGCCATTTACATTGCCGGATTGGTTTTGGGAAATGCGTCTTATCCCTATAAGAATCCGTTCATTCAATTTCAGTCCGCTTTATCGTGGGTGATGCAGATTCTGATGTTTTTGACGTTGGGGCTGTTTGTCAATCCCAAAGAATTGGGCGATGTCGCCGGTATGGCGTTAAGCGCGACGGTTTGTCTGGTGATGATCGCCCGTCCGCTGGCGGTGTTTTTATGCCTGATGAAAAGCGGCTATTCCCGCAGTGAAAAGCTGTTCGTCAGTTGGGCGGGATTGAAAGGCGCCGTGCCGATTATTCTGGCGACTTATCCGCTGATGGCGGGGATAGAGGACGCGCAGCATTTATTCAATCTGATTTTCTTTCTGGTCATCATTTCTGTTTTGGTTCAAGGGCAGACATTGGCTTCTTTCGCGCGCTTTTTGGAACTCAGTCACGATACGCCCACGCCCGAGGAGCTGAAAGATATGGGCGGAACGATTGGCGCGCCGACAGGGAAACAGGATATGCCTCAAATTTATGTTTCTTTCAAATCGTACATGCTGCGCATAACGATGGACGCAATCAAAACGGTATTTCATGCGGTGGATTGGCACATCCGTTCCGGTGAAGAAGAATTAAAGCCTGTTTCAGGACTCTGGAACAGGATTAAACGTCAAATCTATATCCGCTTAAAGCAGCTGCATGCGTATTGCTTGGAGGAAGATTTGGCGGAAGCCAAGAAAAAAGCCGAGGAAACGTTAAAACAAAATCAGGCGGGAAAAGACAAAGACCGGTTTGATCCGATGTTTATCCGGCTGCGTCATTTTGATGATGACAAATAATGAAAAACCGGCTTTTTTTGAAGCCGGTTCTTTAAAGGTTAGAAATTGGACGCGGCGAAATGCCAGTCAATCAATTTGTCAATGACTGTTTGGACATAGTCCGGCCGCTTGTTCTGATAGTCCAGATAATAGGCGTGTTCCCAAACGTCAATCGTCAACAACGGCTTTAGCCCGTGCGCTATCGGCGTGTCCGCGTTGGATGTTTTGATGATTTTGACGTCGTCGTTTTCCTTGACGACCCAAGCCCAACCGGATCCGAACTGGGAAACCGCCGCGGCTTTCAGTTCGTCTTTGAATTTTCCTTCGTCTTTAAAAACACGCAGAATGGCGTCTTTGAACGCGCCGTCGGGCAGGGTGCCTCCGCCCGCGGGTTTTAAGCCGTTCCAGAAAAAGGTGTGGTTCCAGACTTGCGCGGCATTGTTGAAAATGCCCGCTTTATCCGCTTTTCCGGCCGTTTCTTTGATGAGCGTTTCCAGATCGGCGTTGGCAAGCTCTGTGTCTTTAATCAGATTGTTCAGGTTTGTCACATACGCCTGATGATGCTTCCCGTGGTGAAACTCAAGCGTTTTTCGGGACATAAACGGCTCTAAGTCATCCAAGCCGAACGGCAGTTTAGGCAAGTCAAACACGGCAATATTCCTTTCCTGAATGTGAAGTTTGGAATATTGTCCCGTTTTTTATTAAAGAAGTAAAGCTAACTTTCGGCGATTCGCTTTAAAACCGCTTCGGCGGCGGTTATACCGGAACGCACGGCGCCTTCGATTGTGCAGGGAAATCCTGTTTTTGTGTAATCTCCCGCAAGAACGATCGAATCGGATAAAGCGGAAGGACGGCGGCTGTCGACGGCTTTCGTCTGTAATAAAGTCGCGCGTTGTTCAATAATGACACGGTAAGGCGGTAGGGGCGCATCCGTTTTTAAAACGCTTTGCAATTCCCGCCAGACGATATTTGCCAGTTCCTCCGCCGGATGTTTTTTCAATAATTCCTCCGCCGCGCTGATCGTTACGGACAGCACGCCGTTTTTAGAAAACACCCAATGCCCCGTAAACCCGACTAGTCCGACGACGGGAAGGCCATTTGGAAGGAGAACGTCCGTTTTAAAATGAATGTTCGCAATCGGCTGACAAGGCAGGGAGGCGACATTATTGATCAAGCGCGCGGCGGCACTCGGCAAAACGGCCAGAATCACGGCGTCTTTGTCCGTCAAAGGGATTTCCGTCTGATCCGAAAACGTCAATTTGTCTTTTTCGATTTTGTTTAATGTTTTTCCGAAGAACATTGGAACGTTTTTGTTTTTGAGAAAATTGACGAGGGGATTGACGACGCTGTCCGCCAAAGACGGATAAGCCAGAAAAATCTCTCCGTTCCGTTTGCCGAAGCATTTCATCGCCGTTTTCAGAAACATCATCGTGTCGGCTTGTTTCGCCGGCGTGTTCATCACCGATTCGCACAACAGGGGATAAAGTTTCCTTAAATGCTTTAAAGCCGGCAGCGGTTTCGCGGTGTCGATTTGAAAGGGCGTTCCGTCTTTTTGATAAAAAGTGAACGTGTTTCCGATGTTTTTCAGCGGTGTTTTCGTCGGACAAGCGGACAGCATTTTCAACAGAGCCGTATTCGCGCCCAGCATCAGATGCGTGCCGTTGTCGATCAAAGCGTTTAACTGTTTGTCGAAAAAGGAATGACACCGTCCGCCGACGCGCGCCGCCGATTCGTAAACGGCGACGGAAGCGCCCGCTTGCGTTAAAGTGTAAGCGGCGGAAAGTCCGGCCATTCCGGCTCCGATGACATAAACGGTCATGCTTATTTCCCGAAAGCCAGAACGCGCAGGGCGGTGAAAATCTTGAACGCTTTGGACGGCTTTGCGCGCGGCGTCAAGACGTCCCATCCGCGTTTTTCCATGATGTCGTAGATTTTCTTATAGACGCATTTCATGATGACGGCGGGCTTCATCTGTTTACCGTTTAACTGCGTTAAAGCCGTTTCCGCTTCGGTAAAGCGCAGGGCGGCTTGCTTTGCCAATTCTTCGCGCGCGATTTTCAGATTAGGACTGTTCAGCACTTCGCTCAACGGCGTGTCGTCCGTGATCTCGATGCCCGCTTTCGCCAGAGATTCCGAGGGCATATACAGCCGCCCGAGTTCCATATCTTCGTCCATGTCGCGCAGGATGTTTGTTAATTGCAAAGCTTCTCCGAGCGTAATTGCAAACCGTTGCGCGGTCGGAGAGAAATCGCCGAACACGCACACGGACAACATCCCGACCGCTCCGGCGACGCGGCGGCAATAGAGCTGTAATTCCGTCATTGTCGGCGCGCGCATGCCGTCAGGGATGTCCATTTCCATGCCGTCAATCAGCGCGATAAATTCCTCTTTAGGCAGAGAAAAAGCTTTGACCGGTTGAACCAACGCTTTAGCGACAATCAACTCCGGTTCTTCGCCCTGATATATCCGTTCAATATCATCACGCCAGATTTTCAGTTTTTTCTTCTTTTCTTCCAAAGGTGCGGGTTCGTCGGCGATGTCATCGATTTCGCGGCAGAAAGCGTAAATCGCGAACATCGCGTCGCGTTTGGCTTTCGGCAACAATTTCATCGCCGGATAAAATGACGAGCCGGATTTTTTAACGATATCAACGACCTGCGCGTTTATTTCTTGGGCGGTTTCAGATCTTTTTTCCTGATACATGATATTTTCTTTCTTCTTAATCCGCCGCAGACGCCTAAGATCGCGGCAATGATCCAATCCGTTTTGGTTAACTTGACTTTATGTTTCAACGGGTCTTGCTTTTTCAGGCGTTTGACCAGCCGTTGCGCCAGACGGAAAATGACGCAGACTTCCATGCGCAAGCCGCGGTTGACCGTTACCAACGGCAAAGAAGACCCTTCGACCAGCAGACTTTCGATCGCGTCGGTCACGCGGGCGAAAACGGTTTTCAAAGCAGCGCAGGCTTCGGAATCGCCCAGCGCCTTATAGGTGATTTCCGCTTCCTTGAACCAGTCGAGCGGCAGATAGACGCGGTCTTTGTCCGAATAGTCCTCTTTGCAGTCCTGCAAGTGATTGTTCATCTGCAACGCGGCGCACAACGCGTCCGACGGCCAGTAAGCGGTCGGGTTTTCCTCGTGCAGATCAAGCATATACCGCCCGACGCTGCCCGCCGACCAACGGCAGTAGGCCATCACGTCTTCCCAGGTATGATAGGTGTGCCCTTCGGAGTCTTGCCGGAACGCTTTGAGCAAATCAAGCGCGTGCTGATTCGTTACTTTCGTTTCTTCCAGACTTTTCTTTAAAACGGCGGCGCAACGCGTTTCATCGTCCGCTTCCGCTTCGCCCAAAAGGACTTTTTCCAGTTTGTTCAGCCGTTCCAGTTTTTCGGTCGTGTCGATTTCCGTGGAATCGGCAATGTCGTCCGCCGTCCGCGCAAAGTCGTAAAAAGCCATCACGTGCGGGCGCAGTTTTGCCGGAATCAGACGGGAGCCGACCGGAAAGTTTTCGCCGTCCGCATCTTTGGTGCGTTTGATTTCTTTAGCCATAAAGTTTTGCCTCGCGTATCCATGAATCCAAATCTTTTAACGCCCTTTCGCTTTGCGCCCGTTTGCGGTCGAGCCCTTTCAGCTTGCGTTTGCCTTCGGGAAGCGGAGGGGGAGGGAACAGCCCGAAATTGATGTTCAACGGCTGGAAACACTCCTCGTTCGCATTGACGGTGATGTGGCGCAACATCGCGCCCAAAGCCGTCGTTTCGGGCGGCAGAACGATTGTTTCGTCCGAAGCCTCCTTAACGGCGAACAATCCCGCCATCAATCCGACGGACGCGCTTTCGACATAGCCTTCACAGCCGGTCACCTGTCCGGCGAAACGGATGTTCGGACGCGTTTTCAGCCGTAACGTTTCATCCAGCACTTTGGGCGAGCAGATGAACGTGTTGCGGTGAATGCCGCCCAGACGGACGAATTCGGCGTTTTCCAGTCCGGGGATCGTTTTGAAGATTCTCTTTTGTTCGCCGTAGGTCAGTTTTGTCTGGAATCCGACCAGATTTAACAGCGTTCCCTGCCGGTTTTCCTTGCGCAGTTGGACAACGGCATAGGGACGCGTTCCCGTCCTCGGGTCTGTTAGTCCGACGGGTTTCATCGGGCCGAACGCCAACGTTTCCCGACCGCGCTCCGCCATCACTTCGATCGGCAGGCAGCCTTCGAAATAGGGGGTGTTCTTTTCCCAATCCTTGAACGCGATCTTTTCCCCGCTCAACAGGGCGTCGATGAAGGCGTCGTATTCCTCCTTGCTCATCGGGCAGTTGATGTAGTCGTCCCCGTCGCCGCGGTCGTAGCGCGACTGCTTCCACGCTTTGCTCATATCAACCGAATCCGCCGAAACGATCGGCGCGATCGCGTCAAAGAAGTGCAGAAGCTCCTCTCCGCCCCCCAGAGCCTGAATCTTGTCCGCCAGTTCGGGCGAGGTCAAAGGCCCCGTCGCGATGATGTAAAGCCCGTCCTTTTCGTCGGGCAGACCGGTCAGTTCTTCGCGCACCAACGTGACAAGCGGATTCGCCGTCAGCTTTTCTTCGATGAATTTTGAAAAGGCCGTCCGGTCGACCGCCAGCGCGCCGCCCGCAGGGACGGCGGAAGATTGCGCCGCTTCCATAATCAAAGAACCGCACCGGCGCATTTCCTCGTGCAGCAGGCCGACCGCGTTATGCACGGCATCGTCTGAACGCAGGGAGTTCGAGCAGACAAGCTCCGCCAAGCCGTCCGTTTTATGCGCGGGTGTCATTTTGTTCGGGCGCATTTCCTTTAAAATGACGGGAAAATCCGCTTTGGCGATCTGCCATGCGGCTTCGCATCCGGCCAGTCCCGCTCCGACGACCGTAATCGGCTGCTTTGTCATAATTTCGTCCTCTTCAAACAATTTGTTGTTATACCTTAAAGATAACATTATACTTACAACAAACATAATTTTTTTGCGAGAAAAGAAATGACCGGAAATTTCGTTCTTTTTTTAATTGTTGCGGCCGCGGTTTATTTTTTTCTGATGTACGGCTATCCGCATATCAGACGGCTGATGCGCGGCAAGGGCGTCGTTTATATCGAACCGGAAGATTTGGAAAAACGGATCGGCGAAAAACAAGACATGCTGATGATCGATTTACGGTCTTCTGTCGATTTTTACGGGATGTTCGGTCATATTGACGGTGCAATCAATCTGCCGTTTGAAGCTTTTATGGCACGTATTGTCGAAACGGCGGACAGATTGGCGGGATTTAAAGAAACTCCTGTCGTGATTATCGGCATACACGATGAAAAGGAAGTGTTTAAGGCCTATACCGTTTTAAAACAGAAGGGCTTTTCGGATGTCAGTATTTTGAATTACGGTATTTCCCGTTGGCTTCGCCGCGGATTGCCCACGGTGGAACGCAATGTCCGTAAAGATTAAAAAATCTCTGTTGCTAACGTTTTTCTACCTGTTTTCTTCCGCCGTGATAGCAGAAGTCAAACCGGACAATGTGCTTGTCTTTTTTTTGCCCGCCCAGAATTATAAAGAAATCACTTCCGCTCAGGAAGCCGTTCCGACAAAGCTGACGGCGGACGGGGCGCCGAAAGAAATGAAAATCAGGGATTCCGCTAAAAATCCCGATCATGAAAAACACGGTATTCCGACGAAAGCGGGGGTTTCTTTGTATGATAAGGGAAATGTTCCGTTGGAACAGGCGACGGAAAATATCGTTGCGCCGGCACGGGTTCTGATTCTTCCGTTCGAAACGGTCGCCGGCCGGAAAAAAAATGCCCTTAAAACCAAAAAGCCGGAAAGTGTTTTGCCGTATCAGGTTCGCGTCTTTCCGATGTCCAATCCGGTACAGGAAATAAAAAAAGCCGTTGAAAAACTTCCCGCTGCCAAGGGCGGTCGTTCCGTTCCTCCCAAAGATATGCATGAAGAGCGTCCGAAACGTCCGGAAGATTGGACAAAGTGGATTTTGAGGGAACTGGAAAAATGCGATATGGACTCGCAAACCGTTCTGCCGACTTTATACTGGCTGTCCGCCAATCGAAAGTTGACGGATGAAAAATCAAGCTGCGATATGAAAAAAGCCGTCGCCAAACATTTGCAAAAATGCCATCCGTGGCCGGTCGTTTATTATACGCCGGTCAATAATGACGTTCCCGTCCGCGCTCCGGTGCAAATGGCGGCGGAATATCTGGAAACGGAATTTGAACGGAACGATTGCCCCGCTTTGAATTTGACGGGAATCAATTTCGAACGCACGGATTTTATACAGGGAAGCTTAAAAAACGCTGATTTTTCAAACTCTTATTTTCACGAGGCCACTTTCGATAAAATCGATTTATCCGATACGCTTTTTAATCGGGCTTTGTTGGATAATGTCCTGTTTCGTGATCTTGAGCTTTTAAGAGCGACATTTAAAGAAGCCCGACTGAAGTACTCTCATTTCCATCATGTCAATGCGGTCGGAACGGATTTCAATGCGGCGGATATGCAAAACGCGCAGTTCAGAGACACGACATTAAATGCCGCGATTTTTTCCAATACCGTCTTGCAAAACACGGGATGGCAGGATGTGAAGGCCTACCGTATCTTTGCGCCGCAGGCCGATTTTACCAAAGCGGGATTTGATAATGTGATTTTGAATCAAATGAGCGCGGACAAGGCGAATTTTGAAAATATTTCGTGCAAGGATTGTGTGATTGAAGGCGCTTCATTGAAAAAGGCATACTTTTATGGCGCGTCGTTCAAGGATACGTCGTTCGACCGGACGCAGTTGTCCGACGCCGATTTTCGTTCCGCCGTTTTCGGATCGGGCGTTTCTTTTCAACAGGCCGTTTTGCATAAAACGGATTTCGGTCATGTGAATTTGGATAAACAGACCGGATTGCCGGTTGAAATTCTGACAAACGTTCGTGTGGATGCAAAAACGCGTCTGCCGCAGGGAATGAAAAAGGATGTTTTGGAAGCGTATGACGCCGAATTGGATGAAAACCGGTTAAAAATAGAGAAGGCCAATCGTTATGCCTGTTCAAAACGGACGTGCGAAGACCGGTTGCTTGGGCGCGTGTCCAATCAGAATCTGGCTGTTCGCGCGATGACGATACTCAGCGATCCGAACGAAAAAACGGATAATCAGATTTGGGCCGTCTGTACAATCGGCTGCATAGCCAAACAGGACAAAAGACTGGAAAATTCTCAAGTTGATATTCTGGCGGCGTTTATCAGACATAAAAGCCCGTGGGATCCTCGAAACGATTTGTTCAAACCGTATACGCCTTTTCCGGCGGAAGCCCAGATGGCCTTGTATTTGTTGACGGATCCGCATCTTGAGCGGGATTTGGGACATGACATCGATTTAAGCGGGACGGATTTAAGAACGTCGGATTTGTCCGATGGCGATTTGAGAAATGTCAATTTGTCGGAAACCCATTTGGGCGGGGCAAATCTGTTGCGCTCGAAAACAAGTAAAGCATACGCACATTTCGATCGCGCGGTGATAGATCAATTTACCCGTTTCCCTAAGGGAATGGGCGCCTTCAAGCCGTTTGAACTGCCGGATTCGGATACGCCTCCATGGTGGAAACCGGCGACGGTTCGAGTCTTCCGCGACGGAACGCATTTATGGACGGTAACGGTTGAAGATATACCGTTTTCGGATGATTTTATCGCCCGTCCCGAAGGCAAGTCGGAGAAATGAAAATGAAATCGGTTCTATTGCTTTTCGGATTATTGGTTTCGACCGCTTTTTCTGCTTTTGCGCAAGGCGTTGACGTTGATGTCCTGCAGGCCAGAGCCAAAAACGGCGATGTTGAGGCGGCGACATTGCTCGGAAAATATTATTTCGACATTGAAAAGAATATGAAAAAGGCGGAAACGTGGATTAAAGCCGCTGCAGATGCAGGAGATGCCGAAGCCCAATATTATCTGGCCAGAATTTATGATGCCGATACGCAAGGTAAACATCCGAATACGGAAATCGTTTCCGTTTTGGAAAAATCCGCGGGGCAGGGACACGCTCCGGCTCAAGTGATGTTGGGCAAAATATATCAGTTCGGCAGACGCGGCATTTTCAAGGATTTTCAAAAAGCGAAAATGTGGTACGAAATGGCGGCGGCCAAAGGTGTCAACGAAGCGATGACTCAACTGAATATGATTTATCGTCAGGCCGGAGACGACAAGGCAAAAGCGGTTATGAAGGATGAAAATGTCGAATGGCTGGAACTTGGCGTAAAGCAAGGGGATCCTGAAGCGGCGTTGGCGTTGGGGCGGATGTTCGAAACGGGACGGCATGTGCCGAAAAACATTGAACGGGCGGCGGAATTGTATCAGATGGCGGCGGATGCGGGATTGACTCAAGGAGAAGCTTCTTTAGGGAAGCTGTATGCCAACGGGGAAGGCGTGCCGCAGGATAACGAAAAAGCGGTTTTCTGGCTGACAAAAGCGGCGGAACAAGGTTATGTCGAGGCGCAAAGGAAATTGGCTTCCGTTTATACCTATCAATATCCTGATGCGGCGCAGGCGTATGCGTGGCAGGTGATTTCATTGTCGGCTTTGTTTCCGGACGCTTCGGATCTGGTCCGGATGTCGCCGGATTTGGAACGGTTGATGCGTTCCATGACCTCCGACCAGATTAAAGACGGACAGGCTTTGGCGATGAAAATGGTCGCTAAAATCAAAGAAAACAAAAAGGCGCAGGAAGAAAAACAAAAAATGAGCCGTTCCGGAAGAGAAAGGATGTAAACGGCTATTTCAGCATATCCATCAAATCCCTGACGGCGTTTGACGTGCTTTGCGCCACTTCTTTGAGACTTTTATCCAACATATAGCACGGTGTCGAAATGATTTTGTTTTCCCTGTCAATGCAGACTTGAGCCGCGGAACAGATTTCCGGCGTTCCGCCCATCGCTTTGATGGCCAGACAGGTTTCGGAATCGTTTCCGATCGTGACGGTGACGCCGCTTAAAATCCGCGCAATCAAAACCGGTGCGATACACAAAGCGACAATAGGTTTTCCCGCCGCATGCATTTCTTTGACGGCGCATTCCACGTCGGGATGGACGGAACAGTCTTTTCCCCGATAGGCAAAATCGCACAGATTCAAGACGGCTCCCATGCCTCCGGGAAACAAAATCGCATCGTAGTCGCCGGTTTTGAATGAACTCAGCAAGGAAATGTCGCCGCGGGCTATTCTGGCCGCTTCCGCCGGCATACGGCGGATTTCGTTCGCCGGTTGTTTCGTCGCATGATTCATGACGGCGCGCTGTTCGCCTTCGGGGGCGAAACAATGATAGATACCGCCTTGTTGTTCTATGGCCAACATGGCCGTGACGGCTTCGTGGATCTCCGATCCGTCCATGACACCGCATCCGGATAAAACAACGGCGATTTTTTTCTTTTCCATGTCTTTTTTCCTTTTGAAGATAAACATCTTTGATATTGTAATTATATACAAGTTGTATTTATATACAATAAGCGCAAGGCATATGCTGAAACGGAGAAAAAAGTGAAATACATCAGTACGCGCGGAAAATCTTCCGCTATAGAATTTGAAGACGTTTTGCTGGCTGGATTGGCTCCGGACGGAGGATTGTACGTTCCGGAAAGTTATCCGCAGTTCACCAAAGAGCAGGTAAGAAATATGCGGGCGCTCAGCTATTTTGAACTGGCGGCCGAAATCATGGCTCCGTTTACGACAGGATGTCTGACCAAGGCGGAGTTGACGGATATGGCAAAACAGGCATACGGCGGTTTTTCCCATACGGCGGTGGCTCCGTTGAAGCAGATCGGGAACGGTTTGTGGGTGATGGAGCTTTTCTACGGTCCGACTCTGGCGTTCAAGGATTATGCTTTGCAAATCGTGGGACGGATGTTTGATGCCGTTTTGAAACGCACAAAACGTCATATTACGATTTTAGGCGCAACATCGGGGGATACCGGTTCCGCCGCGATTGAGGCATGCAAGGGATGTTCCAATCTGGATATATTCATTCTGCATCCGCATAATCGTGTTTCCGAAGTTCAGCGCCGCCAGATGACGACGACAATCGCATCTAATGTTTACAATATCGCTTTGGAGGGGACTTTTGACGACTGTCAGGCTATCGTCAAAGGGCTTTTTGCCGATGCGGATTTCAGGGAAAAGTATTCCCTGTCCGCTGTAAATTCTATCAACTGGGCGCGGATTATGGCGCAAATCGTGTATTATTTTCATGCCGCTCTGGCTTTAGGGGCTCCGGATCGCGAAGTGTCTTTTGCCGTTCCGACGGGGAATTTCGGGAACATTTTCGCCGGATATGTGGCAAAACGTATGGGATTGCCCGTCAAAAAACTGATTTTGGGGTCAAATGAAAACGATATTCTGCCGCGTTTTTTGGAAACGGGCGTGATGGAAAAACGCGAAGTCAAGCCGTCAATCAGCCCGTCCATGGATATTCAGGTATCTTCAAATTTTGAACGGCTGTTGTTCGAAATGCTGGATCGTGATGCGGTTCAGGTGTCCGGATTGATGGAAATGTTCCGTTATGAAAAAAGCTATCAGGTTAAACAGGATACGCTGAACCGGATTCGGGAAATCTTTTCCGGCGTGCGTTGCTCCGATACGGAAACAAAGGCGCAGATCGAAAAGATATACAGGGCTGCAGGAGAGGTCGTCGATCCCCATTCGGCCATCGGGTTTGCCGCCGCTGAAAAATTTGGTGAAAAAAAGGTACCCAGTGTCGTTTTGGCAACGGCTCATCCGTCGAAATTTCCCGTTCCCGTACGCGAAGCGACCGGCATTACGCCGGTGTTGCCCTCCCGATTGTCCGATTTGATGACCAAACGGGAAAGCTTCACGGTCTTGCCCAACACGATGGATGCAATTAAATATTTTATCGAAACGGCGGTAAAAAAGGACGTTGAATAATGACAAGAAGAATGACGGTTTTACCGAACGGACTGCGTGTCGTTACGGATACGATGGATGAATTGGATACGGTGGCTCTGGGGGTTTGGGTCGGCGTCGGTTCAATGTATGAGCCGGCGGAAATCAATGGTATTTCCCATTTGCTGGAACATATGGTTTTTAAGGGGACAACGACCAGAACCGCCCGTCAGATATCCGAAGAAATCGAAAACGTCGGCGGTTATCTGAACGCATGTACATCACGCGAAACAACGGCTTTTTATATCAAGGTGCTGAAAGAGGATACGCCGTTGGCCGTCGATATTCTGGCGGATATGCTGCAAAATTCGACGTTCGAGCCGGAAGAGTTCGCCCGTGAAAAAACGGTTGTTTTGCAGGAAATCAGCCAGTCGAACGATACGCCGGATGATATTGTCTTTGATTATTTTCAGGAGTGTGCTTTTCCGGATCAGCCCGCCGGCCGGCCGATTTTGGGTTCGGTTGAAACCGTTCAGGGCATCAGTCGGGAAACGCTTGATTCGTATATCAAGACGAACTATTCGCCGAAAAGGATGGTTGCGGCCGCCAGCGGCAAGATCAATCATGAGGACTTTGTCCGTTTGATTGAAAAGTCTTTCGGCAACATGACGGATAAAAACGGTTTGACTGCGCCGGATACCGTTTATCAGGGCGGAGAAGTGCGTAAGAACAAGCCGCTGGAACAGGTCAATCTGGTTTTAGGCTTTTCCGGCGTTTCCATTTTTGATGATGAATATTATACGGCGCATATTTTATCCACCGTTTTAGGCGGCGGTTCCTCTTCGCGTCTGTTTCAGGAGATTCGTGAAAAACGCGGCTTGGTCTATACGGTCTATTCCTTTAACGCCGCAGCGACGAAGGGCGGGTTGTTCGGTATCTATGCCGGTACAGGCGAGGGAGAATCCGCCGAATTGATGCCGGTCGTTTGCGATGAAATTTTAAAAATCAGAGGGGATTTGATTTCCGTTGAAGAGTTGAATCGGGCAAAAGCCCACTTGAAGACGGGTGTCCTGATGTCTTTGGAGCATCCGACTGCGCGTTGTGAACAAAACGCGGCACATTTGCTGACATTCGGCCGGTTGCTTGAAAAAGAGGAGATTTTGAACAAAATCGCCGCTGTTACAATTCAGGATGTACGCAATTTGGCGGAAAGAATTTTTTCCGGAAAACCTGCTTTGGCCTGTTTGGGACCTGTTTCGTGTGTAATGCCGTATGACGCATTGACCGCAAAACTGAAATAAAGGGATAAAAGATGGAGCCGAACGATGAAATCCTGATGCAGATGATGGCAATCGGCAATATGCTGAAGGTTGTAGCCGTTCATGCGGCAACGGGGACGGAAGTGTCTTTTATGGCGCCGAAAAACACGCCGATGCTGTCTTTGAAAATGATGGCCAGAAAAAAGCTGGACTATGTGATGAAAAAGAATAATCAAGCCTAGCCAAAACCGTTTGAGTGTGCTACTAAAACATCAAAAAATTTGAAGAAAGGATTTTCCCATGTCTGAAAAGATTGCTTTGGCTTCGGATCACGGCGGTTTCGATTTAAAGAACCTGTTGGTCGAAAAGTTGAAAAAAGACGGCTATGACGTTCTGGATTTGGGAACGTATACGAAGGATTCCGTCGATTATCCCGATATTGCGGCATTGATGGCTGACGCGATCAAAACCGGAAAAGTTGAACGCGGGATTTTACTGTGCGGAACGGGCATCGGAATCAGCATTGCGGCCAATCGTTTCCCGTTCATTCGGGCGGCGTTGGTGCATGACGCTTTCGGTGCGCGTCTGTGCCGTCAGCATAACAACGCCAATGTTTTGGTTTTGGGCGGCCGGACGACCGGCGTTGAAGTCGCTTTCGAATGCGCCGATATTTTCTTGCATACCGGTTTCTTGGGCGACCGTCATGCCCGCCGCGTCGAAAAGTTGTCCCACATGACTGAAAAGGAATAAAGCGAATGTCCAATCCGTTTTTTGAAACTTCTTTGAAGCAAGCCGACCCCGATCTGTATGACGGCATTTTAAAGGAATTGCACCGTCAACAAAATCAAATCGAGCTGATCGCTTCCGAAAACATCGTTTCCAGAGCCGTTCTGGACGCACAGGGGACGATTTTGACGAACAAATACGCGGAAGGGTATTCCGGCCGGCGCTATTACGGCGGATGCGAGTTCGTCGACATCGCCGAAAATCTGGCGATTGAACGGGCGAAAAAACTGTTCGGAGCGGAATTTGTCAATGTTCAGCCGCATTCCGGTGCGCAGGCGAACGGCGCGGTGCAGTTGGCTCTGTTGCAGCCGGGGGATACGCTGATGGGGATGTCTTTGTCCGCCGGCGGTCATTTGACGCATGGAGCGGCTCCGGCCATGTCGGGCAAGTGGTTCCATGCCGTCCAGTACGGTGTGCGTCGGGAAGACGGGCGAATCGATTTTGAGGAAGTTGAACGGTTGGCCAAAGAAAACAGGCCGAAACTGATTATCGCCGGCGGATCGGCGTATCCCCGCGCGATTGATTTCGCCAAGTTCAGAGCGATTGCCGATGACGTCGGTGCAATCCTGATGGTGGATATGGCGCATTTTGCGGGCCTGGTCGCCGGCGGTGTGCATGAAAATCCGCTGAAATACGCCGACATTGTAACGACGACGACGCACAAAACGCTCAGAGGGCCTCGCGGCGGTATGATTATGACAAACCGCGAAGATCTGGCCAAAAAAATCAATTCGGCGGTTTTTCCCGGATTGCAGGGCGGGCCTTTGATGCACGTTATCGCCGCCAAAGCCGTTGCTTTGGGCGAAGCGTTGAAGCCGGAATTTAAAGAATACGCCAAAAACGTCGTTGCCAATGCCAAAGTATTGGGCGAAACACTGATTGCCCGCGGCTTGAATTTGGTTTCCGGCGGAACGGATACGCATCTGGTTCTGGTTGATTTGCGACCGAAGCATTTGACCGGAAAATCAGCTGAAAAGAGTTTGGAACGCGCGCATATGACTTGCAATAAAAACGGCATTCCGTTTGATCCGGAAAAGCCGACGGTGACTTCGGGCATCCGTTTGGGAACGCCGGCGGGAACGACACGTGGCTTTAAAACTGGAGAATTCAAGCTGGTTGCCAATTTGATCGGTGATGTGCTGGACGGCTTGTCCGCCCATCCGGAAGATAATACGGCGGTCGAAGAAAAAGCAAAAGCGAAAGTTCTGGAACTGTGCGCCCGTTTCCCGATCTATGCAGGATTGATGGAGGAATAAATGCGCTGCCCCTTTTGCGGATTTGAAGAAACGCAAGTCAAGGATTCCAGACCCAGCGAAGACAATTCCGCCATTCGTCGCCGTCGTTTCTGTCCGGCCTGCGGGTCGCGTTTTACGACGTTCGAACGTGTCCAGTTGCGTGAATTGACCGTAATTAAAAAGGATAAAAGCCGGACACCGTTTGATAGGGACAAATTGCAGCGTTCAATCACGATCGCGGTCAGAAAGCGTCCGATCAGTCCGGAACAGGTGGAGTTGATTGTCAACAGCATTCAGCGTCAGTTGGAGGTTTCCGGTGAAAATGAAATTCCGTCCGGTCAGATCGGCGAAATGGTGATGGAGGCTCTGTCCGGATTGGATCCGGTAGCGTATGTGCGCTTTGCATCCGTTTACCGCGATTTCAGGGAAGCAAAAGATTTTAAGGCCTTTATCGCCAGTTTGGAAGCCGTGGCGGAAGCGGGTCGGTTAAAAGGAGAAGAAGATGTCTAAAGAAAAAACCAACCGTAGTTCGTCCCGTTTGGCCGCGGTTCAGGCTTTGTATCAATATGCGTTCGGTGAAAAAACGATTGACGCTATCGCTCGGGAGTTCTTGGCGGGCGATATCGGCGGCGAAGTCATAGCGGAAGATGAAATAACCGGAACGGAAACGTTCGTTCCCGTCATGCCGGCGGAACAGACTTTGTTTGCGGGGATTCTGTCCGCTTATGCCGAAAACGCGGATCAAATTAACAAGATGGTAGATTCTTCCTTTAACGAAGAATGGCCGGCGGAACGGGTGGAAATGACCTTGAAGGCGATTCTGCAAGCCGGAGTGGCGGAACTGATCGGTTTTCCGCAGACGCCAGTGGCTGTCATTATTACGGAATATCTGGATGTGACAAAGAGTTTTTACGGCACGCCGGAAATCAAAGTTGTCAACGGTATTTTGGACAAGCTGGCTAAAATACTACGCGAAGAATGATTTAATCAGCGATTGTCATATTCAATCGGCAAAGCTTCGGCGTCATCGGTCGAAGCTTTTTCTTTGACCGTAAATTCAGGTTCAATATCGCCGGAACGTTTTGTCGGGCGGGTAAACGGCCAAAGAGCCTTTTTCCAGAACATGAAAGCCTTTGTCGTGCCGAACAACAACAAGCCGGCATAAATGAAATAGGGCCAGAAAAACAGAAACAATGCCAGAAAAGCGGGCCATTTCCAAACAACGACAGCTCCATACAATCCGACGGCGGGACCGATGGCCGGAATAAAAGCCAATAACGCGGCGGCAAAGCCTGCAAAAATCCAATGCAAGCCGAAAATATGCATAATACCGTCAATGCCTGCTATGAATTGCAGGGCGGTGATAAGAATGTAAAAGACAATAAACAAAAAAGGCAATTTGGACAGCATGACGGGTATTTTCCTTTCTTTTTTTCTGATAATCGGTTTCGAGGAAAAAGGCAAAGAAAATGTAAACGGTAACTAATTATTAAAGATGTAATGTCATAATCAAAATAATGACAACAGGATGAAAATATGCGAAAAATTATCCAAGATAAAAATTATTTTGTTTTCCGTGATTCGGACGGTGTTTTAGGCTTTACAATCAAGCTGTACGAAGGAATTCCTCTTAATCCCCGTTTTTTGTATGATGAAAAGGGGCAGATTTTTTTGCTTCGTCGTCCGGGGCAGTTGATTTTGTTGGATGATTTGTTCGAGGGGTTTGCTTCCGTGTTGGATAAATCCCGGAAGGTGCGCTTTCTGGAAACACCGGAGGATTCTTCCGAAATCGTTCAGCAATATGAAGTGCCGGTTACAAAAATCGAAAATGTGGTTTTGTCACAGGAACAGATCGTTTCGGAAGAAAATTCTTTGGCGGAAGCTTTGCCGCATTCAGCCTAAACGCGGCTGAGATACCAATACTTGTCGGCTATGACCGAAGAGGCCGGAACTTCATTTTCAAAGCTTTCTTTTCGGGCGGGAAGCAGAAGGTCATTCTTTAAATCGTCCAATCCCGCCAGATAGTCAATCATAACATCGGTCAGTCTGTTTGATTCGATTAAAGCCGTCAGGCGTCGGATCTCTTTTTCAAAATCGGCTTCTTTTTCTAAAATCAACAGAAGTGTTTCGGTATTCTGAGCGGACATAACCTTCTCTTCAATCTGAATATAACGATATGTTATATAACTGAAGGAAAAAGTCAAATAGAAATGAAAAAAAAGCCGGAAAAGGGCGATTTCCGGCTTTTCGTATCAAGAAGACTCAGAAAGCAAATCTTAATCCGGTATAAAATTCATTGGACTTGATTTGCTCGCCCAGATCCAAGAAACGGTATCCCAAATCAAGAGCGACACTCTGCGTGATGTCGTATCCCATACCGACGCCGCCGCCCCATGAAAATTTATAATCTTTTTTCGTATTACGAGGATTTTCTTCCAATTTCAATCTGGAAGCCCCGATTCCCAGATTCACGTACGGACGAAGAGCCGATCCTGTATCAATATCGTAATATCCGTTGATCATCATGCTCATGGTTTTAACTTTGTGTTCCAATCCCTGAGAATGGCCTTTTATGCCGTCACGGAAAGTGTATTCGAATTCCGAACGGAACTGATTTAACTGCATACCGACGGCGGCGCTTCCTTCCCATGCGTTTTTATGAATGTGGTTTTTAATCATCGCCACTCCCGTTCTGATGGCCATGTAGGGGCTGTCACCGCAAGGGGATTGAGCTTTTGCAGTCGAAGTAAAAGCGGATAAAGCAAAAACGGAAGCGATCGTTCCTAAAAGAACTTTTTTAAGCAGCATAGTTTTCTCCTTTTAAAATAATACATATATGTACGAAAAACGTTTTACCTTTTTTGAAAACGTTTCATAAGAAGCTATGTTACAGTCCTGTTTTTCTTTGTCATGATGGCTTTTGATTTATAATGAAACGGCTATGATGCGTTTTTATTCGCTTTTTTGTTTCATTTTTTCTTTTATATAGATTTGGATTTCAGCCATCTGCCGGCAATCCAGCGTTTTATACGAATGAAAATGAAATTGCCTTTTCAGTTCCGTCCAAACGGCGTTTGTTCGTTGATTTTGTTGCTGTGCCAAAAGTTTGACCTGCCGGCGAAGGGCGTCCGATTCCGGAACGGAAACAATACAATTATTGGTTGTGTATGTAGGTTCTTTTAAATCACGGATAGAGTGGTGGTTTAAAAAAAGAGCGAACAAACAAAGAGAATAACGGCAAAAGACACTTTTTTCCCGAATCCTCGGGCGGAGTATTGCGATTTTTCTGTAGAAACAACGTTGTTGTTTCCGTTTACGGAAATAAAGATTATTTTATCTTTATCTTTTTTCGGAACAGAAGTTTCCGTCGTTGCCGTTGAAGGTGTAAAATCGTCATGCAATAAACTGTTTAAAAAATCAATTTTGCGTTCCGGAGAATCCGGCTGCGGGCGATTGTCTTGTGTTATCATGCGGCGGCCTCTATTATCCATTCCATCGCTTTTTGCGCATTTTCCGCCGATTCCGATATGATGATATCGTATGCGACGGTTATGATGCGAGCCGATTTTTCGGCGGAAAAGGATTTATGATGTTTTTCTTCGTATTTTTTCAGAAATAGAACGGCTGTTTCCAATGCGGATTTATCAATTTTCGGCGCTTCTGCGGGGGAGCCGTCTTCAAATCCGTACAGCCAGTTCGGCGAAACGGAAAAAGTCCTGCAAATTCTGCAGAACATCTGAGCATCCGGTTCCCGTTTGTTCTTTAAATATTGATTCAGCCTGCTTTGACTGATTTCAAGCTGATCCGCGGCGCGTTGCTGGGTTAACCCCAATTCAGAAATCCTTTGATGTAAACGTTCCCCGATCATATTCAGCCTCTGTTCTTTGGCAGGAAAAACAATTCCATTATATTGGCATAGTTTATCACGGAATAAAATTAACTAATTGTTATTGATTGTGATGACGTATTGTGATAAAAATAATTCTGTCAAAACAAAAGGAAAGGATAACGGATATGGAAAAACCGATGTGTGACGCCTTTGTGAAAAGAAAGCGAAATCGTTCTTTTCTAACGAAATTATATGAAAAGGGAAAACTGGGAAGCTTTCCCGCCGCCGAAAACAGATTACGGGCGGGAATGTTGTTTGCGAACGATTTCAAAAATTCCGTTTTTTCTCAAAGAACGACGACGAATTATGACAAATTGTTTGTAACGGACGGATGCTCAAAAAACGGAGCGGATGACTTTCGTTGTGATGCGGCGGATCGATATCTGCGGGCGTTGAAATCGATTTCCCCGTTCGGCGTTTATGCGCTTCATTTCTTGCGGGACGAGCTGAATGTCGCAGATTTTATCGTTAAATATCCCGTTTTGAATCACGGTTCGAAAAGGACGTATCGGATGGTTTATAAAGCCATCAACATAATGTTGGATAAATTGGCCGTTTTCTATGATGGTGAAAGGGCAAAAAGATGATTTGAGCCGGCCGCTTTTTTGGGGTATATATGCTGTAGCGGATGTTTAAACGGCGGTGTGTGATGAAAGATTTTCTTAAATTCATATTTTTCGGTGTGACCAAGGCTCCCCGATTACGGTTGGTCGATTCCGATACGGATGAAAGACTGGACATGGCGGTCGGTTTTAATTTACAGATTTTGTTGTTAGGCAGTTTTTTCGGGTTGCCGTTGTTTTTTAAACGTCTGTGGGGATGGGCGTGGAGTTTGTTCTTTTTGTCGACGGTTCAGTTTGTCTTTTTTTACCGGATGGTAAACCGGATTTTATCGGCAAGGACTGTGGCGGAATACGAAGCCGCCATGCAGCAGGCATCCGGTCCGTTCGAAACGGTCATCGGATATTTATTGGTCGCAGTCGTCGTTTTATTGTCGGTCAAAGCCAACCGTTGGGCGGTGGAGCGGCTGCTGAAAAAAGGGTGGCGGTTTGAAAATGTTTCGGATCCGTTGGTTCGGCAGGTCGCAACGAAGTGGAAAATACCCGCGCATTATTTAAAGCCTGCGGAAAAGCGGGAAAAACTTTAATTTTCCGCTTCTTTTTGTACCCAATTGGACAGCTCTGTTTCGGGGTAGTTCAAGTATCGTCTGTAAATGTGCAGATTTTCTAAAACGCGCTGGACGTAATTGCGTGTTTCATTGAAGGGGATGCGTTCGATCCAATCGATGGGATCCATATTTTCCTGCGGATTTCCGATTGATTTCAGCCATTTGTTCACATTTGTCGGGCCGGCGTTATAAGCGGCGATGGCCAGAATATAGGAGCCGTTGAACCGTTTCAGCAGGTCGGCGAAGTAAGTACTGCCCAATTCCACATTAAAGTCGGGATTGCTGTTTAATTCGTGAACGGAAAAGGCTTTGCGTTTTTTTCGGGCGACCTGTTTGGCTGTCGCGGGCATGATTTGCATTAACCCGCGTGCGCCGGCGGAGGAAACGGCATAAGGGGAAAAGCTGCTTTCCTGCCGGATGATGGACAGGATCAACGCGGTTTCCGTGCGTTCGTCATGTTTCAGATCCCAAACGGGATAACCTAGAGAAGCGATGTCGATTCCGTTTTGGCGGGCGCGTCTGGCGATAGTGACCGCCATATCTTCGCGTTTCAGGTCTGTTGCGACGAGATAGGCCAAAGCGGTTATCTCTTCTGCAGACGAAGCGTTCAGGAACAATCGGGTGGCAAACAGTTCGGCCGTTTCGTGCTGTTCTGCGTTTTCCAACACTTTCATGGCGTTATACATATCCGATTTTTTCAGCTTGTCGATCAGCTGCGGGGCGGGTTCTTTCCGGTCGGATAAAGGAAAAGAGACGCTGTTTTTTTTATTCAGTTTTTCTGAAGCCAGCTGGCCGTATATGGTCGTATGTTTTTTGGCGGCGTTTTTATAGTAAGCTTCCGCTTGTGCGGCTTTGTTCATTTCTTCGTAAGTGCGGCCCAACCAATACTCACCGCGGGCGACGCTGAGGGGGGAGGAAACGGAGCCGAGCATTTTTTTAAAATGTTCAACGGCGTTTTTTTTCTTTTTCAGATTGCGCAAAGCGATCCAGCCGGCGGTCCATTCCGCGTCGGCGAAATCCGCCGATCCTTCGGTCAAATGATGGTTTTTAGCTAAATCGTATGCGCTTTGATAATCTTCTTCCGACAGGAACTGCCGGATCAAAGCCGATTTTTCCGTCCACCAACGGGAAGCGTTTTGCTTTTCCGCCGGAATTTTTTCCAATAATTTTGCGGCTGAAGAATATTTTTTATTTATTCTCAGCCAGCGAACCTGATCAAATAACAGATCGGCGTCTTTTTGCTGTGAAGGGGGCAGCTCTTTCAATTCTTTTTTAGCCTGCGGAGAATTGGTAATCAGATCCGTCCGCGTTTGCGCCAGACGGCGTTCGTCTTCGCCGATAAAAGGAAAAAACTTTCGCGCCTGAGCGGGTTTGCGATCATTCAGTAATTTTCGGATGCGGTTTTGAAAGTCGCGTTCATCCAGCAAAAAAGTCAATTTTTCCATGACTAAGGCAGTATCTTCAGCTGACAAATCCCCTTTGTCCCAAAGGGAATGCAACATGGGAACGGCTTTTTCCCAATCTTTCTGCGCCAGCAGTAAATCCGCGTACGCCAGAACGGCGGCGGGGGAAACGGGCGGATATTGCTTGAACCATGTTTCCAATTCTTTTTTGGTGCCGTTTTCCAGAATATCGCGTTCGGCATTTCTGCGTATCAGATAAACGCGCGGCCAATTTGGATTTTTTTTAATAAACCGTTCGGCCTGACGGAAATCGGTATCCTGTTTTGAATCGGTCAGACGGAACCATTCAACCAGCTTGATCAAAAGGGGATCGGCCGCGGATTTTGCGCTTTCCATGGCGGCGTCATAGTCCTGGGCGACGGATTGTTTGACGGCTTTGACATAAAGAGGGGCGGGCGCACCGGCTTGAAGGGAAAATGGTGCAAAAAAGCCGGCGGATAAAAAGCCTATCAGCAAAACGCAACGTTTCACCCTTTTTTCCTTTCGCTAAAATCGAGATACCGCTTTTATTTTTGCGAGATTTCTTTTAAGATACGGTTAATTTGAAAAGTTATTTTCTGGAGGAAGTATGTTTAAGGGGCTTTATACCGCTCTGATAACGCCGTTTAACAAAGCGCAAATCGACGAGGAAGCGTTCGTCCGTCTGGTGGAATTTCAGATAGCGGCGGGTGTTGACGGTTTGGTCGTTTGCGGAACGACGGGGGAAAGTGCCGTTATGACGGCGGCGGAATACGAACAGGTCGTCCGGCTGTGTATCAAAACGGCCGGCGGGCGTGTTCCCGTCATTGTCGGAACCGGCGGCAACAATACCCGAAAAGTGATTGAAAATACGCAGTTTGCCAAAGCGGTGGGGGCGGATGCGGCTTTGATTGTGACGCCGTATTATAACAAGCCGACACAGCAGGGGCTGTTCGAGCATTATTCGGCCGTGCATGACGCTACGGATTTGCCGATTATTTTATACAACGTTCCGGGGCGGACGGGTGTCAGTTTAAACGTTGACACAATCGCCCGTTTGTCCGCTTTGCCGCGGATCGCGGGAATCAAAGACGCTACGCCGGATATTATGCGTCCGTTGAAAATCAGGGCGGCCGTTCGGAAACGGGATTTTTCCGTTTTGTCGGGGGAGGATGCTTCAATCGTCGCTTTTTTAGCGCATGGCGGCGACGGCTGTGTTTCCGTGACGGCGAATATTGCGCCGGCGTTGTGTGCCGGCGTGCACAAGGCGTGGCGTGAAAAGAACTGGGCGGAGCTTGAACGCCTGCGGGATTTGTTGTGGCCGCTGCACGAAGTCATGTTTATTGAAACCAATCCCTCTCCGGTCAAATATGCCGCTTCTTTGCTGGGATACGGGGACGGGACGCTGCGTTTACCGTTGTGCGAACCGTCGGAAGCGTCCAAGGAAAGAATCGGTGACGCGTTGCGTTCCGTCAAAATTACGGGGTAGGGATGGCTTCTTCTAAAAAATCGACGATGATCAGTACGGGGACGGTTGCCAGAAACCGCAAAGCGCATTTCAATTACGCGATTGAGGATACCGTTGAGGCCGGTTTGATTTTGACGGGGGCGGAAGTCAAATCCCTGCGATTGGGGCGCGCGAGCATAAACGAAGCTTATGCTTCGGCGGAAAACGGTGCGTTATATTTGATTAACGCCAATATTTTGGAATACGGTTCGATCGGGTATATGACGCATTCGGCCGCCCGTCCGCGCAAGTTGCTGCTGCATAAAAAGGAAATGAAGCGTTTGATCGGTGCGGTCGCACGCAAAGGATACACGCTGATACCGTTGGAGCTGTATTTTAACGCGCGCGGAATTGCAAAGGTGAAAATCGGTTTAGGGGTCGGCAAAAACACGATCGACCGTCGGGAGGACATTAAAAAACGTGATTGGGATCGGGAAAAACGCCGGTTGCTGAAAAACGGCTGAAGTGTTATTTTCGAAAAAGAAAAAAGACTTTTGAGGATGAAAATGTCGAATTTACAGGAAAAAATCAAAGAGATTCTGTTATTATCGGATAATGATGCTGATTTGTTGCTGAACGGCGATTTTAAAGGATTGATGTCGCAAAATAAAGAAGCGGTCGTGCGTATCGGTATCGTTTACGGCGGGGTTTTGGCGGCCGTTTTATTATATCTGGCATTATTTTCCGTTTTCGGGGCTTTGGGAAGGCTTGCGCTGACGGCTTTGTTTTTCGGTTCGACCGGCGGTGCGGCGTTTGTGTATAGAAAAGACGCTTCGGTTTTGCTGAAATATCCTGTGTTTTCCTATTTCTTTATAGGTATTTTCGCGTTGGTTGCGTTATCGATGTTTTCGGAAATTTCGGCTCAAGGGTCGTTCTTTTCAAAACTGTTGATGCTTTTGGTCGTCGGCGGCGCGGTCGGGGGGGCGTATACGCTTCGCGAAAAGGCTGCCGCTTTCGGCGTTTCAAAACTTCAAATCGTCGGGGTGGTTTTGGCGGGATGCTCTTTTTTCATGTCGTTGCAGTCCGCGGGCATTCAATTCGTTGTTGATTCGGAAATATCCATGGCGCAGCGCCGTTCGGAAGCGCGCCGTTTTCGCGATGCGGAGCAGATGCGCCATAATCAGGCGTCAATGAAAATGTGTTCTTCGGAAGAAGAGTGCCGCAAAATGAACACGAAAAAGAATT
>JAFYCE010000023.1 GCA_017539865.1 Alphaproteobacteria bacterium | reverse complement strand
TTTTTCAGAATTTGATATATTTTTTTAAAGCCTTCGATAATATCGAAGGCTTTTTTATCCCAAGGAAACAAATTCTTATCAACCGTCAGGCAACACATTTCCGGCTTGACGCTGCGGCCGAATATCGTCAACAAAACGCAAGGCATTGAAAAACATAGAAAAAAGGATTATCTGTAACTTATTCTAATTCTTTTTCGATAATATATCTCGGTCTGGCTTTAACTTCTTGAAATAATTGCCCGAGATATTCACCGATAATCCCTATGCAAAGGATTTGAAGCCCTCCGATGATTGCCAACGCCAAGACAATGGTAGCCCAACCGGATACGGAAGATTTGTTTATCACTTTTTCATATAAGACATGCAAAGCGAGACATACACTTGTAAGAAAAACCACCAAACCGGTTACCGACACAAATCTTAAAGGTAAGATACTGAAAGAAGTTATTCCATTCAAGGCAAACGACACCAATGAAAGGCAATTAAACTTCGACTTTCCCAGAGTTCTCGGCCTTACATCAAAATGCACGAATTTCTTTTTAAAGCCGAATTCCTGAAACATCCCGCGCAGGAATAAATTCACTTCTTTATATTGGCTAAGGACGTCACAGACTTCTTTGCTTACCAATCTGAACTCGGAGTGATTCAAAGCGGTATGAACACCGAGAATGTTCATTACCTTATAGAACATCAGCGCCGTATATTTTTTGAAGAAGGAATCCGCCTTTCTATCATTCCTTATTCCGCAAACGATTTGATATCCGCTTCGGTATTCTGTCAAAAATGTTTCAATTGTTTTTTCATCCTGCTGTAAATCGGCATCAATGGTCACGCAACAATCGATACCGTATTTTCTGCTCTCAAGCATACCTGCAAGAAGAGCTTTTTGATTTCCGAAATTTCTACTGAACTTCAGCGCTCTGATTTTATCAGGATTTTTGCCGTGATATTCTTCTATAATCGAAAAAGTATTATCTTTACTGCCGTCATCGACTAAATAAATGAAACTTTTTTCACTGATCTTTTTATCAGAAACCAGTCCATATATCCAAGTAAAGTATCAAGCGTATTTCCAAGCGCTTCCTGCTCGTTATAACAAGGAATGATAATTGCCAAAACGGGAACTTGCATCTTTTCCTCAAATCATGATATAAGCAGAGGTATCATATTGCTCTTAATCAAGGAATAAAACGAGGCGCGAAGACAAGAATCATCACCTCGACAAGCCTTATGGCCACAGGCTGCGCTTTCGATGACGCCGTTTTAAACGTCTGGCCGGAGATGCCACCTATAAAAGTAGGCGTTCATTTAAATATTATTGAAGGGCAAAGTTTAACCAATCCCCAGCATTTATGCGATAAAAACGGAAGGTTTAACAAACATTTTCTCGCAATAAGGAAGCTTTCACAAGAGCCTCAAGTCTTGAAAGAAATTGAAAATGAATTTCGGGCTCAGATTGAAAAAGTAATGCAGCATATCAAACCCTCTCTCTCATGTTCACACACATGCAATAACGCCCATTTTTGACATTACTTGTAAACTTGCTCTTGAATACAACATTCCCCGCATAAGAACACAGTATGAAGTTCCATATATTGTACCAAACCTCAAAAAAAAACCTAAATATAAAATATCCTATAAATTTAATAAAACGCTTTATTCTTAACAACTATACGAAATCAAACAAAATCTTGTTAAAAAAATATAACATAGCTACAAACGATTATTTTGTCGGTGTTACATATACCGGATATATGGATGAAGATACCGTCGAATACGGATTAAAAGCCGTTCCCGAAAACGATGGTATTGTTGAAGTCCTTATACACCCTCATTATTTCAAAGAAGGCGATAAAATACTTTCACCGAACAATTATAATGAATTTCTTATAACTCAAAGTCAGACCATTCAAAGCAAAATAAGAAAAGCAAATTGCGAGTATTTATAAGTTTTGTTCCATTAACAACGGATTGAGAACTTATAAAAAAGCAATCCGCGCATAAAAAGCACGGTTCTTTTTTGACGGGCATGACTGGCTCTCATATACCGGCTACGTTTGAACGGCGTTTCAAAATTATCCTGCGTTTTTTTTACAGCAAAGTTAAAACTATCCTGCGCCGAAAAAAAAAGCGGCCATCGCGCCGCCAAAATTTTAAGGATTTCCGCCCTTTTTATCCCGTTTAATCCCACTTTATCCCGTCAAAGCAAAATATATAAAATTATGTTTCGTCTTACATTACAATAACGGAGCGAAAAACGAAACGGAAGGATAAAATTCGGGCATAAAAAATCCGCAGTTTCCTGCGTTTTTTATGGTGGAGCTGAGGGGAATCGAACCCCTGACCTCTTGAATGCCATAGCCGCAAGTCATTGATTTTATTATGTTTTATCGGTTTTACTAACTGACTAAACTTATCCCCGAAGCCTTGTCCCTCTTATGTTTTTGTTTTTCACTCGGTTATAGGCGGTTTCCCCGTAATCGTCCGGATTTTACCGACTTTTTCTTTCTGTCGTTATAAGGGTGCTATAACGAACTCACGAAAGAAAAGTCCTTTTTAAGGATTGAAAAAATGAAACTGACAAAAACCTCGGTCGCCAATTTGACCTATACCGGAAAGCCGACGCTTTATTTCGACGACGAGATCAACGGCTTTGCCGTCCGCGTCGGAAGCACGTGCAAAAGCTATCAGCTTCTCTATCGCAACAAGTTTCACGTTCAAAAAGTATATACCATTGCGAAGACGAGTCAATGCTCTGTCCAGGACGCCCGCGAAACAGCGAAAAAACTATTGGCTCAAATTATTATGGGCGAAGACCCGCAAACGGAAAAGCTGATAAACAGAACGGTCGAAAACGTCAATCAGCTTGTTCAAATGTATCTGGATTACGCCGTCAATCATCTGAAACCAAGCACGATTGACAGCTACCGTATTTACGCCGCCCGCCACGTCGCGCCTCTGATCGGTTCAATGCCGGTCAAAGAAGTGCGCCGGAGAACGATACAACAACTTTATGAAGACATCTGCAACGGCAAAACAGCCGTCAGAGAAAAAGGAAAAAAGCTTCGGGGATTGGCTCGCGTTACGGGCGGACGAACAACGGCAAGCCGCGTCGTCGCTTTTTTAGGCTCTGTTTTCAGATACGCCATCTTGCAGGAAATCGTCGATACAACGCCGGTCAACCTGATTAAAAAAGCTCCTGAACGCAAGAGAACTTTTTTTCTGGATTCCGAGGGATATTATCTGTTCGGAAAAATGCTTTCCGAAAGCCCGCTCAATCCTCAAGCCATCAAAGCCTTGCGCCTGTTGGCGATGACCGGATACAGACGAAACGAAATTTTGTTGTTAAAGTGGAAATATGTTGATTTTTCCCGTCAGCTCATTCGTTTTCCTGATACAAAAACCGGAGCGCAAAATCGCCATATCGGTTTGCCCGTCGTCGAACTGCTGAAACAAATCAAAGCAGAACAACCCGACGCGAAACCGGAAGACTACGTTTTGCCGGGACGAGGCAAAGGAACGCACTTTACGGACATTCGTCTGGTCGTTGTGAAAATGAAAAAGGAATATCCCGAATTTGCCGAGTTTTCCCCGCACACGTTACGCCATTCGTTTATTTCGATGGGCGTGGCTTTGCACTTCCCAGATGTGGCGATCGCGCCTCTTGTCGGTCATTCGGTAAGGGGAATGACGAACCGGTATTCGCACACGAACAGCGCGTTTCAAATCCACGCGGCGAACATCATCAGTACGCGCATTTGCGAACTGATAAACGGCGACGCTTCCCTGATCGGTAAAGAATTGATCTGGGAACCAAACGCGCAAGGAATATAAGTAGAAAAACACAATTTATTTCAAAAAGAACTCGATTTATGCTATAAACATACATATATCGAGGAAAAGTTAAAATGAAGTTGGACTCTTATAAAAAGCTTCTGGCGTTAGGGTGCTTCGGCAGGAAACAAGCCGAAGCCCTTTGGCGCGAGAACGCCTCCAAATATTTGGACGACGCTTTGAAGCAGGGATTGATCCGCCGCGTCCGCAAAGATTTATACGTCCCCGTCAGTCTGGAAACGCATCAGCCGACCGTGAACAAGTTTGAAATCGCCTCTCACCTTTCCCCGACGGCGTGCGTTTCCCATCACGCGGCTTTGGAGTTTTACGGATACGCCAATCAGGTCTTTTACGACATGACGTTTATCAGTCAGAGCAAAGTCAAGCCGTTCGAGTTTGACGGCGTTTCGTATCGTCAAATCTTTTCCGGCATTTCCGAAGGCGTTTCGGAACAAAACGGCATGCGCGTGACGGATTTGGAACGCTCCGTTTTGGACTGTATCGACGCTTTTGAAAAGGTTTGCGGTCTGGAAGAATTAGAAGCCTGTTTGGATATGATTCCGTCGTTGGACGAAGACAAATTGCGGCGTTATCTGCCTTTATACGGCAAGGCGTTTTTGTATCAAAAGGCGGGGTATTTATTGGAAAAGCGTCAATCGGATTTGAAGCTGTCGAACAGGTTCTTTGATTTTTGCCGCAAGGAAGTCGCCTCCCGCCGTTATCTGGAAAAAGGAACGGTGTTGAACAAGTGTTGGAATCTCTACGTTAAGGAATAGAAAGAATGTTGGATAAAGCCTTTATCGGGCAAAAAGCCGAAGAACTGAATTTTAACCGCGACACGTTGGAAAAGGTATTCCGGCTGACGGAGATTTTAACGTTTCTGAACGCCGACGCGCTGACGAAAGACTGTCTGGCGTTAAAGGGCGGCACGGCGATCAATCTGACGATTTTCGATTTACCGCGTCTGTCGGTCGATATTGATTTGGACTTTACGCAAAACATCGGGCGTGAAGAAATGCTGAACGTCCGCGAAAAACTCAAAACGACGTTGCAAAAATATATGACTGCGAACGGCTACGATTTAAGCCCGAAATCGAAGTTTCCGCACGCTTTGGATTCTTTTGTGTTCACTTATACGAACTGCGGCGGCGTCAAAGACAATATTAAGGTGGAAATCAACTATTCTTTGCGGGCGCACATTTTGCCGATCGAGCGGGTCGAAACGACTGTTCTGGGAAAAACGGTCGGCGTCCGCCGGTTGGCAAAAGCCGAATTGTTCGCAAGCAAAATCGTCGCTCTGTTATCCCGAACGGCTCCGCGCGACTTATACGACATTCACAATATGATTAAGCAAGGCGTGTTTTCCGACAAAGAAAAGGAATTGCTGAAAAAGTGTGTCGTCTTTTATCGGGCGTTAAACGACAATGCCGCAGACACGTTTGATTTGTCCGTCATTGACGCTTTGAAGCCGTATGAGATCAAGACGATGTTGTTGCCGGTCATTCATCGCAAAGAGTTCGTCGATTTACCGCAGATGAAACAAACCGTCAAAGGATATTTGTCGGATTTGCTGACGTTGAACGATGAAGAACAAGCGTTTCTAAGCGATTTCGCGAACAAACGCTATTCGCCCGAAAAACTGTTTTCCGATACGAACATCCGCGTCCGTATTCAATCCCATCCGATGGTTGAATGGAAGCTGTCGCGGTAGAAATTGTCGTCAGAAAAAATGTAGCAGAGTGTCCTTAAATGTGTATTTTGCTTGTCCGAAAGCCCTGTTTTTCGGCGGTGTTTAAGGTGTTGATGTTATAAGAGTGTGATTTTTTGCAGGAAAGCCTTTTCGTCCGACGAAAACGGCAAAAAACATCGCCCATTATATCGCACACGGCTCGGAAAGAATGGAAAAAGACGCCCGTATTTATGACGACGAACGGCGTCTGATCCCGACCGAAAAAATGAACGAAACGATAGACGCTTATGATCTGGAACAGCGGCGGAAAAACGGCAATGCGATGGTTCACTTGATAGTGTCGTTCCCTAAAAGAATGAACATCGGCGAGGACGAAGCCTACCGGTTTATTGAACGGTATATGGAGCCTTTTGCGGAAAGAGGGTATCGGTATTTATACGCCGTTCATACCCATCAATCAGCGACGCACTGGCACATTCTGTTGAAAATGTCGAACGGACGGGAGCGGCTGAAACTTAAAAAGCCACAACTGCAAATGCTCCGGCAACATCAGGTCGAAGTCGCCAAAGAGTTCGGTTGGGAAATGCAGGCAACGCGCTTCCAGGACAGAGACTTTTCCCTGACGCAGATGGTTATTCCGCGCAAACACAAAACGATCCGGCAGATTCGCGAACTTCACGAATTGAGAAGATCGGCGGAACGGACGGAAGGTAGAGAACGGTAAAAACAGCTTGACTTTTTGATAAAAATAATCACAATTTGTTGTATCTTGGATCGAGTTGATTGTAAACCGGCAGGGAATTATCCCTGCTTTTTTTATTTGAGGTAAAAAATGACGGTAAGTACAACAACAAACAAAGTGGCTTATATCGGAAACGGGATTGCGACAACATTTGCAATCCCGTTTCCTTTTTTAGAGGAGACACATTTAAAGGTCAAACAACTCTTAAACAACGAACAAATAAATCGGACGGATTGGACGATTTCCGGCGGGAATATGGTTTTTGCGACGGCACCGGCGAACGATGCTCAAATCGTGATTATGCGAGAAGTACCGCTGACGCAGGAAACGGATTATCGGGAAAACGAGGTTCTGCCTGCTGAAACGCTGGAACGTAATTTCGACAAGTTGACGATGCAGGTGCAGCAGTTGAAAGAACAGGCGGATCGAGCAGTAACAGTGGATGTTTTCGATAACTCAGATACCGATCCGGCAATTTTAATTCCATCTATAAGGCAAGCGGTTTCTGATTGTGCCAGATATGTAGCAACTGCAACACAAAAGGTGCAGGCGGCGACAACACAGGCCGGCTATGCGGCCTCTTCCGCGCAAGCGGCTGCCGTATCAGAACAGAATACGGCGGCATCAGAAACACATACGGCAACAATGTTAGAAACAAAGGCTAATCTCGACGGCTCAAATATTGCGTTGAACAATGATGCAAAGTCTTATTTTATACGCCTCGGAATGCCGGATTTCAGTGCGGGGATATCGTATGGTTTTACCGGAACCGTTACAGCACCCTCTAACGGATTTTTTGAAGTTGCGTGCGAGGCATATAATAATACACAAGGCACTTTTTCTTTAAATGGGCAAACCGTAAAAATTGCTCAGAGTACGAACAATTCGTATTCAAGCTTTGGAGTATTTTTTGTTCCGGTTTCTAAAGGAGCGATTGTTCACGGATTAACCACATCAAATACAAACAATGCGTATATAAAATTTTATCCAAGCATAGGGGAGGTGTAATATGTTTGTTGTCGGAAAAGATCATATTATCAGTGAATGGGAGGATTCGTCCATCAATTCAGAAAGATTGTTAAATTCCGCCTATGGAGTTTCTTTGTATACCGGTGAAATTGAAACGGCAGAAAACGGCGTCTTATATGAAAAAGGTTTTTGTCCCGTTCTTTCTGATGATGAAAAAGCAAAAGAAATCCGAAAAAAACGTGACAGTTTGCTTTTTGCTTCTGATTGGACTCAGGTTCCCGACAGTTCAGCTGACTGTAAAGAGAAATGGCGGGAATATCGTCAACGCCTACGGGATTTACCCGCTCAATCCGGTTTCCCGAAAAACGTTGAATGGCCGGAAAAGCCCTGATTACTCAAAACAAAGAGCCAGTGTAGTACCGGCTCTTTGTCTGTTAGTTCAATTTTTTTGATAAATATTTATAAATCTTATATTCCAGCTTTTTTATCAGAGAATCTTTTTTCATAAAGCTATCTTCTTTAAGACTTAAATACTTCCATAATCTGTATCGAAGTCCCTTTTTATCGAAATTGAAAATCACGTCTCCGTTTGTCTTATATTGAACAGCGTAAAAAAGCGCCGGTTCCTCGATAAGCCTTTTTGCCCAAGCGCAAATTTCCGCTTTTCCGTTTGTATTTTGAATGTAACCTTTTGAACCGTTTGAGTCCCAAGTCACACCCGTTTTTACTATTTTAGCCGGATTCCCGGCAATAATACTTTCTTTCGTCGGCTGGCCGTATTTTGAACTGACAACGCTGCCCCATCCGATAATACAGTCATCTGCAATAGTTGTATTTTTTAATATTGTCGCATCATAACCGACCCAAACATGATCGCCGATTTTTAGTTTACCGACTTTGCTAATTATACTCTTATCTGTTGCGTTTAAAATCGGATGCATATCCGTATTGAAAACGTTAATATTATAAGAAAACATACAGCGTTCTCCGATTCCTATCGAAGAATTAGCGTTTGCCGCCATAAGGAGAACGCTTTCTAACGAGGTTCGTTTTCATATAAATATGTGCGTATTTTCCACCATACCGAAATTCTGATGGATTCTTCCCGCTATAATTTCCAAGCTTGTACCGATATGAACGCCTTCGTCAATAATAACGGAACAATTATTGCCGGCTATGGAAACTAATAATTTTCCCGATGAACCGGAGGCCAACTTTTTATAATCACCGTGTTGTTTTCACCAATTATGTTAAGTTTGATATATCTTTCGTCTTGCGGTGAAATTTCAATTCTGTTTTACATTATTTTACCTAATTCAATTTGACGATTTTTTTTAGAAGCTTTCTTCTGCTCCGCATTCGTTTACGTAGCTTTCCAAAGCATAACCGAGAAAAAACGGCATAAAAAAGGTATTTCAGAAAAGAATGCTGCAAATAATCCAACGGTGGAGAACAAACCGAAAGCAGTTCTTTTATCCGTTCCTTATCGTTCGTTTTTTGAAGATACAGATATGTTATAAGGCTTATTTTATCCAAATCGTCCTTGCAGTCTTTTCCGAAGTGTTTTTGGATTTCCGAATAAAACCGAACCATCGCCGTTCCGCACTGTATAAACCATTTCGGTGATTCACCTGCTCCATACCAAAGACCGATTTGATTACGTCGATAAACAGCCATAACATCAGGCAGAAAGGCTATTTTCCCGACTTGCGCATGCAATAAGTGTAAGAACCAATCTCCCGGCAAAATCCCATTCGGAATTAAATCTAAAGGATCTTTATGGAACCGCCAGCGGTAAACAACAGAGTTTGTTTGAATAAAATTATGATCAAGCAAATCATTTAAAGTTAATTCGGTCTTATAAAAATGCTCTTTATCATTCGGGAAAACAGAATCCGGTTTTGAATTATCGTCCCAATGGACGGTAACGGGATGAAAGCAAACTGAAAAATCGGAATGAGCGTCCAAAAAGTCGACTTGCTTTTGCAATTTTAAAGGGTCCGTCCAATAATCATCGCCCTCGCATAAAGCAACATATTCTCCCCGAACCATCGGGAAAAGAATGTCCGTCCACACACTTTTCTTTCCCCACTGGTTTTCTGTCTGATAAACGCAACGGAACAAGTTGGGATACTTCGCTTCGTATTCCCGAATAATGTCCGCTGTTTTATCCGTCGAAGCGTCATCGTTAATCAGGATTTCAAACGGAAAGTCCGTTTTTTGCATCACAAAACCTTCCAGGCAATCGCGAATGAACCGTTCGTGATTGTAGGTGGTGCAAATAACGGAAAGTTTTACATTTTCACTCATACGTTCACAATCCTTGACAGTTCTCTGATGAGGTCGTAGCCGTCCCAGATCAGAGTGAAGTCCATAGACTTGCCCATCGGAACGGCGCGGTCGATGCCTTGCGGAGCGGCGGAGCGGATAAAGGCAGCAATCTCGTCTTTGCTCAAGCCGTAATAGGTCATCGTCTGACACTTATTCGTGCAGACGGGCGCGATCTCGCTCAAACTTTCCGCGTCGTATTCAAAGAAAAAGCCGCTGTTGTATTTCAAATCCGGCAAGTCGGCGTCCAATACTTCAACTTTGATCCGATAAATGAAGTTGTCTGAATGCGGTTCAATATGCGCTTTCTTTTGTGCCGCCGCGCGGTATAAAGCCGCCAGCTTTCCGACCGCTTGCACGGGAGCGAGCGTGTATTTGTCCGCGACAAGCTTATGCACCGCCGACCAGAATTTATCCTTAGCCGCTTGCTTGTCTTTTCCCGTCCAGACGATAATCCGCGGGGACGTACAGGCGTTCTGATCGGAAAAGAACGTGTCGTTGTAAAAGTCTTGTGCCAGACGGTCGATATTTTCAGCTCCCAGAACCGCTTCAGCGTTCAGAACCAATATCGAATGGCGGTCGGCGAACGTGATTTCCTTCGCCCTTGGCGGCAGAGGCGACTTACGCATTTCCGCAATCGTCATATCGCCGCCCCAAACGATGCGTGTCGCGCAAATCCCGGAGAAGTAATCGGCGATTTCCTGAACGGGCGGGAATTTGACGAACACGACATAGGGCTTCATTTCCGGCTGTTCGTCCAGAACGTCTTTCACAGCCGCGCAAATCAAATCCACCTGCGCATAGGGCTTTGCAGGCAGACGCACGATGTTCGGGTTTCCCGCCAGCAATCCCGCCGCAAAGCTGAATGCGCAGTTCACGGGCACGTTGGACGGCGTGGAATGGAAAGCGATGCCGCGTCCCAAGCGCAGTTCTCCCGTGTCATATTTGGCTTTCTCGGTCAGAAGAGCCGCCTTGCGGCACCAAAAGGCGAACGTAACGACATCGGAATACGCTTTGCCCGTCTTCAACAGTTTTGCGGACACGGCGTTTAAGAAAGTTACGGCTCTATCCGAAAAAGGAACCATTTCCGGAACGGAGCGCATTTCCTCGACGGTTTCCGGTGTTCCGACAATATAGCTCAATTCGCTAAAACTTTGCGGCATAGGTATCACTGCACCCCCTGATTTCGGCGTTTTTCAGCCGCCCCAGAATTTGAAAATACTTGCCCTTGCGTCCGCACGGACAATCATCTTCGCCCAAGAGGACGCCTTCGTCTTCGGTCAGAAGAGAATGCCCCGGATACGAGTTCGGCAGGACGGAAACGACTTGGATAATGCCTTTTTCACCCTTGGCGCAGACGGAAAAATCCGCCGGATCGCGGATAATCACGTCGGAAAAAACAGAAGCGTGCATATGACCGTGTTCGCATTGCATATAGACACATCCCGTCTGTTCGACCATGCCGTAATAGTCGTGCACATCGGACAGGCCGCAAACATCGGTCAGGCGCTTTTTGAACTCTACGGGCGAAACGGCTTCGGAAACGAGCTTTTTCCATCCGCCGCCGTGAATTAAAATCCCCTGCGACAGATCGATTTTCTTATCCGACTTTAACAGCTCTTTGTAAAAGTGCTGCCAGATCATAAA
>JAFYCE010000022.1 GCA_017539865.1 Alphaproteobacteria bacterium | reverse complement strand
TCAAAGCCTGCCGGATTGCTGATACGCCACTTGATCAGAATATGCCACGGTACGGAAACATCGACTTCCGGCGGACGGTAATACCATTCCTCGTTGCACGGGATTTCACTGCCCATCGCCGCATGACAGGCGTGTACCAGATCGGACATTCCCTTGATTTGTTCCGGCGTCTGATTCCACGGCTGGTTCTTTTCCGCTTTCGAATAAATCGCCAGTGTCGGATAACGGTGTCCGAAATCGGCAAATGCCACGGCGTAGTCGTTTTCGGCAAAGACCAAGTTCTGATAGCCGGCATAATTGACCGCAAAATCGTTATACACGTTCGGATTCTTGCGCGCCATTTCAAATTCCGCAGCGTTTGAAGCGCTGATTCCGTCAATGGCGACCAACTGTTTGTGCAGATGGTCGAAAGACGCTCCGGCCTGATTCAGCCAGTTTTGGAACACCGTCACATAACGGACGTAACGGTTTGTCAGATAAATGTCCTTCAGCGCCTGAATTGTGAAGTTAATGTACTGATAGTGCATTTCAGGCGTCAAACTGCCGGAAGACGCCTTTTGATACTCGGACGTCGCGCCTTCGACAAAATGGCGTCTGCCGACAATCAGTTCATGTCCGCCCGCAAAAAAGCTGTTGGCCATTTTCAGTTTGCGTCCCGAAGAAATGCTGTCGATCTCTTCGCGCGACAGGCCGCTCATCTTCAATTTGGCCTGAATGATATCCAAAACGTGTTCCTTGCCTTCCGGTTCGGAAATATAGGCTTCGCGATGGGCGTTGGCTTTATCGGAAATGACGTAGGCGTAGTTCTTTTCCCAATATTCATAGGAAATGATTTCAAACAAATTGGGAATCCGGCGAAATTCGGCGGTCGTATCAAACAGTTGCGACGCCTTCAAATTTTCCAACACGCCGAACGTGCCGTCCGCATTTTTGACCAGACGCGATTTTTCAGGAGGCGTCCTCAGATAATTGCACGGACAAAATGCGCAGAAGTTTTCCACACCTTCCGAAACGAATTTTTTTTCATCATCCTCTTTTTTATTCACCGTAGGACGTTTGCCGCGCCCCGGAACCGTCCACACCTGCGTTCCCGTAAAAGGATTGACCTGCTTGACCGTACCGTCCGGCATTTTTTGTAAAAAATTCTGTTCGTAAACACTGTTCAGCATAATGTATTCCCGATATCAAAGACATCCATATGCCTATTGTTGTATAAAAAATCCGTTCGAAAATCCAGCCTTTAATCATTTTTTTGTATTTGCCGCCGTGTGATAAAAGATTGACGAACGTTTCCGAAAGGATAATTCTAGAAACAGATTATTTTTGACCGGAGGTTTTATATCAATGAAAGCATTGTTCATCACAAACGAATATCCGCCTTACATTTACGGCGGCGCGGGCGTTCATGTCGAATACCTGTCCAAAGAACTGGCCAAACTGATGCAAGTGGAAGTCCGTAGCTTTCACGACCAAAAATCCGAAGACGGAAATCTGATCGTCGACGGCGTGACGCCCGACGCCACTTTGTTCCAAAGCTGCCCGAAAGAGTTGGTTTCTCCGCTGAAAGCCTTTTATGAAGGATTGGTTTTCGCCGGAAAAGGCATGGATGCCGATGTCGTACACTGCCATACATGGTACGCCCACTTCGCCGGATTGCTGGCGAAAATGCTGTACGGCATTCCTTTAGTCGTCACCGTTCATTCTTTGGAACCTCTGCGTCCATGGAAACGCGAACAGTTGGGACGCGGCTACGACGTGTCGAGCTGGGTGGAAAAGACCGCATTGGAAATGGCGGACGCGGTCATCGCGGTATCAACCAGTACGCGCGAAGACGTTTTGCGCCTGTTCCCGAAAATCGATCCGGACAGAGTGTCCATCATTTATAACGGTATCGACGTCAATCAGTATAAAGAGATTGAAGATACGGCCGTGTTGCAAAAATTCGGGATTCGCACGGATAAGCCTTATGTCTTGTTTGTCGGCCGCATGACTCGCCAGAAAGGTTTGCTGTATTTGTTGAAAGCCGCTTCAAAGCTGGATTCCGACGCCCAGTTGGTTCTATGCGCCGGCGACGCCGACACGCCGGAAATGAAAGCCGAACTGGAAGGGATGGTCGCTTCGTTAAAGCAGATTCGCTCGGGAGTCGTCTGGATTCCGGAAATGGTTTCCCGCGAAGAGGCAATCGCTTTGTATTCTCAGGCGGCCGTTTTCTGCTGTCCGTCAATTTATGAACCGTTCGGCATCATCAATCTGGAAGCGATGGCGTGTTCGACTCCGGTCGTCGCCAGCGCCGTCGGCGGCATTAAGGAAGTCGTCGTGGACGGCGAAACCGGATTTTTGGTTGATCCGGATCTGTCCGACAAACCGCCGCACGACCCGAAAGATGCGGAAGACTTTGCCAATCGTCTGGCTGAAAAGATCAATCTGTTGATTCGCGATCCGTCTTTGGCCAAAAAGATGGGACAGGCCGGCCGTCTGCGCGTCGAAAAGCAGTTCAGCTGGCAGAGCATCGCCCGCCAGACGAAAGACTTGTACGCCAAACTGGTTGAAGCAAACAAAAAGTAACTTTTTCGTTGATTCGAAAAAAGACCGCCCCTGTTGCGGTCTTTTTTTGACTCTTCAAAATAAAGAATCCCCCTTAAATCAAGAGGTTGTAAAATTTTTCACAATAATGTTTGACGCAAGGGATGTTTTTGGTCATTCTGAGCAAACGGAAAAGGTTAAAAGACCGTTAATTTTCAATCTTTTTTCTTATCGGAAAACCGGCGGGAATCAGCCGTTTCCGCTGTCAACAAAAAAAATATTTTTTTTCTGTTGCCAATGCCGAAAATAACTATATATTGTCGCAAGAGAGGGGCGGGACACACAATCTGTTGTATCAGCGGTTGGCGGTATCATTGTCCCGAATGATAATTTTATTCTATACGGAGTGTTTCATGCCGGATCAGACGCCGAATTTACAAGTAGTTGCCAACGAAGAAGATGCCGCTTTCGAATTATCCCGCATTGTCAAACGTGACGGGACGCAGGTTATTTTCAATTCCGAAAAAATCATGTCGGCAATCAAGCGCGCCGGCGAAGCGACCGGAGAATTCGACGAAGAGGAAGCCAATCTCTTGACAACGCAGGTGACAAAAGTATTGCGCCACCGCTTTTCCAAAGGCGTTTTGCCGACAATCGAACAGATTCAAGACGTTGTCGAACAGGTTCTGATTTCCGCGAACTATTACACGACGGCCAGAGCGTACATCGTTTACCGTGAAAACCGCAGCAAGTCCCGTCAGGACAAAAAGACGCTGGTCGACGTTGCGTCTTCGGTCAACGAATATCTGGAACGCGCGGACTGGCGCGTCAACGCAAACGCCAATCAGGGCTATTCTCTGGGCGGTTTGATTCTGAACGTTTCCGGCAAGATTATTGCGAACTACTGGTTGTCCCACATCTATCCGCAGGCGGCCGGCGAAGCGCACCGCAACGGCGATTTTCACATCCATGATTTGGATATGCTGTCCGGATACTGTGCGGGATGGTCTTTGCGCGCTTTGCTGCAGGAAGGTCTGAACGGCGTTCCGGGAAAAGTCGAATCCGGCATTCCCAAGCACTTGGGCTCCGCTTTGGGTCAAATGGTCAATTTCTTAGGCACTTTGCAAAACGAATGGGCGGGCGCACAGGCCTTTTCCTCCGTAGACACCTATCTGGCTCCGTTCATCCGCAAGGACAATCTGAAATACGAAGAAGTAAAGCAGCATTTTCAGGAATTCATCTATAATCTGAACGTGCCGTCACGCTGGGGAACGCAGACACCTTTCACGAATCTGACGTTCGACTGGGTCTGTCCCGAAGATTTGCGCGACCAGAATCCCGTCATCGGCGGCGAAGAAATGGATTTCACCTACGGCGATCTGCAAAAAGAAATGGATATGATCAACCGCGCTTATATTGAAGTGATGACCGCGGGCGATGCCAAAGGCCGTTTGTTCACGTTCCCGATTCCGACTTACAACATCACGCCGGATTTCCCGTGGGAAAGCGAAAACGCCGATTTGCTGTTTGAAATGACGGCAAAATACGGTCTGCCCTACTTCCAGAACTTCATCAACTCCAGCTTGAAGCCGGGACAAGTCCGCTCGATGTGCTGCCGTTTGCAACTTGACCTGCGCGAACTGCTGGCCAGAGGAAACGGCTTGTTCGGTTCGGCGGAACAGACGGGTTCCATCGGCGTTGTAACAATCAACTGCGCCCGCTTGGGCTATCTGTTCAAAGGCAATGAGACCGGTCTGATGGCTCGTTTGGACGAACTGATGGATTTGGCGCGTTCCACTTTGGAAATCAAGCGTAAAGTCATTCAGCGCCATATCGACGCGGGTCTCTTCCCGTTCACCAAACGTTACCTTGGCACACTGCGCAATCATTTTTCGACAATCGGCGTCAACGGCATTAACGAAATGATTCGCAATTTTACCAACGACGAACATGATATTACCGATTCGTTTGGCCAGGCCATGGCGAATCGCTTTCTGGAATACATTCGCGGCAAAATGTTGGTTTTCCAACAAGAAACGGGAAGCATGTACAATCTGGAAGCGACTCCGGCTGAAGGAACGACTTACCGTCTGGCTAAAGAAGACCAGAAACGTTATCCCGACATTTTACAGGCCGGCACGAAAGAGGCTCCGTATTATACGAACTCTTCGCAGCTGCCGGTCGGATTTACGGACGATCCGTTTACCGCTTTGAATCTGCAGGAATCTTTGCAATCCAAGTATACCGGCGGCACCGTAATGCACTTATACATGGGCGAAAGAATCTCCGACGCAAAAACTTGTCGGACGCTTCTTAAGAGAATCTTAGAGAATTATAGGATACCATATGTAACGGTGACACCTACTTTCTCTATTTGTCCCAAGCACGGATACATATCGGGTGAACACAAATACTGCCCGATTTGCGATGAAGAGCTCATCGCCCTTAAACGCCAGCAAGCCTGCGCCTGTTAATTACAGGCTTGTCCGCACCCTTTAAACCGATTATGATTAACTTAGAACAACAGCGAGTAGAGAACATGACAACAGAGACCAATATTCAGCTTTCCAACGAAGAACGCCAACCCTGCGAAGTTTGGACTCGGGTGATGGGGTATTTTCGTCCGGTGTCAGAATTCAATATCGGCAAGAAAAGCGAATATGCCGAACGTCAGTGCTTTTCCGAAAAGAAAGCGACTGAAAAGTGCATGGATGTAGCGGCGGAATAATTCGTTTATGCCTATAATAATCGGCGGCGTCGAACCTTTTACAACGGTGGATTTTCCGGAAAGGCTCGCCGCCGTTTTATTTTGCCTCGGTTGTCCGTTGCGCTGTCCCTATTGCCACAATAAGGGATTACAGGATTTCAACGGAAAACCGTTTATTTCTTGGGAAACGTTCATCGAATTTCTCGATTCCAGAAAGAAACTGTTGGACGGAATCGTTTTTTCAGGCGGCGAACCGTTGGCGCAACCGGATTTATACGAATCAATGAAAATCGTTAAAAACAAGGGATTCGAAATCGGATTGCATACGTCGGGCGTCAATGTCGAACGCTTAAAACAAGTCCTGCCCCTGCTGACATGGGTCGGATTCGATGTTAAAACAGTCTTTAACGCCTATGAAGATCGTATTCCCCACTCTCATGCGGCGACCGTCGAAAAATGTCTGAATCTGCTGATTGCCTCCGGTGTCGAATTGGAAGCGCGAACGACGCTCGACCCCCGCGTCATTTCCAAAGAAGAATTGAAACAACTGGCGTACACCTTGTCCGGAAAAGGCATCTGCACTTACGCGATACAGGAATACCGACTGCACCCGCTGGAGAACAATCCCCCCTCCCCCGAAGCCGTCAAAGCTTTTTTTGCGGACAAAGACTTGTTGTCGGAACTGAAAAGCCTGTTTAAAAATTTTATTGTCCGCAGAGCTTGACCGATCTTTACGGCGTCGACTGTACGAAAGCGTCAGTCTTTCTTATATCTGAAATACAGAACCAGATCGCAGAGAACCATCATAAAATTGATGACATACAGCCAGAAAACGATGTCGTATCCGAAATACAGCACTTTGTTGATCATGCCGCAGATATAGCCCGCCAAAATCAGCATTAAAAAGATTTTGCTTTTGCCTTCGACGTTTTTCGTCCGGTACGTTTTCAGCACGGCCGCCGGCCAGCTGGCTCCGAAACAAAGCAACATTCCGGCTTCAAAAATACTCATTGTTCTCCCTCCGAACTAAACATAGACTTCTTCGGTAGCGGAAATCGCCTCGGCGTTGCGTCCCTCCGAACGTTTCATGCGGTCAAGCACTTTGCGATATTCGATCGGAACGACTTTCACGAACAGCGGAAAACGGTTTTCCCAGTTGTCCAGAATTTCCTTCGCGCGCGCCGACCCCGTGTAAATGTAGTGCTTTTCCAACAAAGTATGCAGAGCCTCCTTATCGTCTTTCGTCCAGACGTTTTCCAAATCCACGCTGTCCAGATTGCATCGGGTCTGAAAGATTTCCGTTTCGTCATAGACGTAAGCGATGCCGCCGCTCATGCCTGCGGCAAAGTTGTAGCCGGTCGAACCTAAGATGACGACCGTCCCTCCCGTCATGTATTCGCAGCAATGGTCGCCCACCCCTTCGACGACGGCGTTTGCGCCGCTGTTCCTGACCGCGAAACGCTCGCCCGCCATACCGCAGAAATAGGCTTCCCCGCTGGTTGCGCCGTAAAGAGCGACGTTGCCGATGATGACGTTTTCCTGCGGTTTGTAATCAACCGTCGGCGGATGACGGATGATAATGCGCCCGCCCGACAAGCCTTTGCCGACATAGTCATTCGCGTCCCCGTTGATGCGGATCGTTACGCCGGACGCCAGAAATGCGCCCAAGCTCTGTCCCGCCGAACCGGTCAGCTCAAGCGTAATGGAATCTTCAGGCAAGCCCTGCGCACCGAAACGCTTGACGATTTCGCCGGACAACCTTGCTCCGACCGTGCGGTTCGTGTTCTTCACGGGCAAAGAGAAAGTCGTTTTTAATCCTGTTTTCAGCGTATTTTCGATCATCGGCAACAAGGCTTCATCAAAGACGTCTTTTTCCTTTTCCTGCTTGACGATGCAGTGACGCACGGCATTTTCTGGCGGCGGGACAAGTAATTTTTCAAAGTCGATACCGGACTGTTTTCCTTTTCTGAAAGCAGTATCCGGTTCCAGCATTTCCACGCGTCCGACCATGTCATCAACGGTTTTAAAGCCTGCCTGCGCCATGTATTCGCGCATTTCCTGAGCGATAAAGCGCAGGAAATTGATGATGTATTCCGGTTTGCCGTCAAAGCGGGCGCGCAGTTCCGGATTTTGCGTTGCCAAGCCCATCGGACAAGTATCCAGATGGCAACGTCTGTCCATACAACAGCCCAATGTAATCAAAAGAGCCGTACCGAACCCGAATTCCTCCGCCCCCAATAAAGCGGCGACCGCCAGATCACGCCCCGTCTTCAACTGTCCGTCCGTCTGAATGACGATTCTGTCGCGCAAGCCGTTTGCGATAAGTGCCTGTTGCGTTTCCGCCAGACCGAGTTCCCACGGCAGACCAGCGTGCCGGATCGCCGTCATCGGCGACGCACCCGTGCCGCCGTCATAACCGGCGATGATTACAACGTCCGCTTTGGCTTTTGCGACACCGGCGGCGATCGTACCGACCCCCGCTTTGGCAACCAGTTTTGCCGATACTTTGGCGACCGGATTAACCATCTTCAAATCGAAAATCAGCTGTGCCAAGTCTTCAATTGAATAAATGTCATGATGCGGCGGCGGAGAAATCAGCGACACGCCGCTGACCGTATGACGGATGCGGGCGATTTCTTCCGTTACTTTATGCGCAGGCAGCTGTCCGCCTTCCCCCGGCTTTGCGCCTTGTGCCAATTTGATCTGCAATTCTTCCGCATTGACCAGATATTCCGTCGTGACGCCGAAACGCCCCGAAGCGATCTGCTTGATTTTGGAACACAGGCTGTCCCCGTTCGGCTTTTCATAGAAGCGATACGGATCTTCGCCGCCCTCGCCCGAATTGCTGCGCCCGCCGATTCGGTTCATCGCAATTGCGATCGTTTCGTGCGTTTCCCTGTTAATCGAGCCCATCGACATCGCCGCGGACACAAAGCGTTTCATAATGTTTTCGACGGGTTCGACCTCGTTGATGTAGATCGCTTTTCCCTGTTTGATTTTCAGCAAGTGCCGCAACGTCAGCGGGTCGTCCTGCCGGTTTTCGATTAGCGCGCTGTATTCCTTGTAAATCGAATAATCGTTTTCGCGCACCGCCTTTTTCAATTTTGCCACCGCCTGCGGCGTCCAGAGGTGTTCTTCCCCGCCCCTTTGCAAACGATAAAAGCCGCCGATGTCGAGCGTCTTTTCGTCCCCGAATGCCCGCGCGTGCCGCGCCGCGCTCTCCGCCGCGATTTCGTCCAAGCCGATACCGCCGATTCCCGAAGCCGTCCCCGTAAAGTATGTTTCTGTCAGGTCTTTGCCCAGACCGACGGCTTCAAAGACTTGCGATCCCCAGAAACTGCGCACGGTTGAAATGCCGACGCGGCTGAAGCATTTCAGCAACCCTTTCTTTAACGCCGTCATATACGCGGAAACGGCGTCTTCCGGCGTTTTCGGCTTTTCAAGCGCTTCGTTTTCCGCCATCTGAACGACCGTCTGCAAAGCGACCGCCGGACACACCGCATTCGCTCCGAACGCAATCAGCTGCGCGATATGGATGACTTCGCGCGCTTCGCCCGTTTCGATGACGATGCCCGCTTTATAGCGCAAGCCTTTGCGGATAAGCGCGTGATGCAATCCCGACACCGCCAGCAAAGACGGAATCGGCGCCAATTCTTTCGTAAAGCCCAAATCGCTTAAAATCAGGATATCCGCCCCGTTTTCGATCGCTTTTTCCGCCTGTTCCGCCAAGTTGTCCAAAGCGTCTTTCAGCCCCTTGCCGCCTTGTGCGACGGGGAACAACGCAGACAGACGGACGGACTTGATATCGTCGTTTGAAATCTTTTCCAAATGCGACAGAGAATCCGCATCCAACAGAGGACTGGACAGTTTAAGTCGGCGGAAATGCCCCGCCGTTTCGGTCAAAAGGTTATGCTCGCGCCCCAAAAAGCTCATCAGCGACATCACGAGTTCTTCACGCAACGGGTCGATCGGCGGGTTCGTTACCTGCGCGAACTGCTGTTTGAAATAGTTGAATAACAACTGCGGCCTTTTCGACAATACGGCCAGCGGCGCGTCAAAGCCCATCGAACCGATCGGTTCCTGCGCGTTGGATGCCATCGGATTGACGATCAGTTTCAATTCCTCGTCCGTATAACCGAAAACGTTCTGCCGTTTCAGCAGTTCCGATGCGTCGACCGCCTCCGTTTCCTGCGGCGCGTAAAGGTTATGCAAAGGCATCCTGTTGTCACGCACCCAATGGCGGTACGGACTCTGACGGGAAATTTTGCCTTTGATTTCGCTGTCGGAAACAACACGGTGCTGACGCAGATCGACAAGGAACATCTTCCCCGGAGTCAGCTTTCCGCGCATCCGGATATTGTCGGGGGCGACGTCAATGACGCCCGTTTCGGACGCCATGATGACACAGCCGTCTGTCGTGATCGTGTAACGGCACGGACGCAGACCGTTGCGGTCAAGCAAGCCGCCGATATACGTTTTCCCGTCCGTAAAGACCATCGCCGCGGGCCCGTCCCACGGCTCCAATAAAGCGGCGTGATATTCGTAAAAAGCACGCTTGTCTTCGCTCATCACGAACTTGTCGCCGAAGGCTTCCGGCACCATCATCATCATTGCGTGCGGCACGGAACGTCCTGCGGAAACAAGCAATTCCAGAACATTATCGAAAATCATCGTATCCGATCCGCTTTCATCGGCGACCGGCTTGATTTTTTCAATATCGGCGCCAAAGGAATCGCATGCCAAAGCCGGCTCTATCGCGCGGATGTGGTTGATGTTGCCGCGCAGAGTATTGATTTCGCCATTATGCGCGATATAGCGGAAGGGTTGTGCCATACGCCACGTCGGCAGCGTGTTCGTGCTGTAACGGGAATGGGCGATGCAGAACGCCGCCGCAAAGTCGGAATCCTGCAAATCTTTGTAAAAAGCGGACAGATGGGACCCCGTTACCAGCCCTTTGTAAACGATCGTTCGTGCGGACAAAGAGCATACATAAAACTGCGACAAGTCCCTGTCCGTCACCGCTTTGACGGCGTTTTCGACCTGACGGCGAATGACATAGAGCTTTTTGACGAATTCGGCTTCATTTGTTGTATTGAAAGCAATAAAGACCTGCTTGAACACAGGGACGTTTCTTGCCGCCAATTCACCCAGACAGGAAAAATCCGTCGGCACGTCGCGCACGCCCAAAAAGCGGCAGCCTTCCCGTTCCGCCGTTTCACGAAAGAGTCTCAGACACAATTCGGCATCTTCGGCGTTTTGCGGTAGAAACAACTGTCCCGCAGCGTATTCGCCCGCGCGCGGCAGACTGAACGGCAAAACCTTTCTGAAAAAAGCATCCGGCAACTGAAGCATCACACCCGCACCGTCGCTGGTTTTATGGTCGGCGCCGATTGCACATCGATGTTCAAGATTGCCTAAAATCGTCACGCCTTTTTCAACCAGAGAATGAGCCGGCTTCGCGTCCAGATTGACGATAAAACCGATGCCGCAGCTGTCGTGATCGTTTTTCGGATCGTACAACCCGAATGCCGCAGGATCTCCCGCTTTATTGTGATGAAAGCCGTTGAAATCAAAGCCGCTCATGGTTGCCTCCGTCCGTAAGAAAAAAATACGGGCGGATAATAAAACTTTTCAGCAAAAACGACTATAAAAATGTGAGAAAGGGACTAACTTTTTTGTTCTTCCGGCGTTCTTTTGCCCATTTTGCCGTCCAGAATCATCAAACCGGCCGCATTTCCGCCGAACAGACGCGCCTTTTCAAGCCATTTCAAAGAATGTTCCTCCTCCTCAACCTGCTCGTCAACGAACCATTGCAAAAAGGAAACGGAGGCAAAATCCTTGTCTTCCATGGCCTGCGCAACCAAGTCGTAAATCATGTTGCTGACATGACATTCGTGATGATAGGCCTCCTCCAACAAAGCGACTTCGTCGCTCCACTGGTGGCGAGGGGCGGTAATTTCGCCCAATTCCGGTACCAGACCGCGTTCCAACATATAATCGTTGATTTTCAGAGCGTGTCTTTTTTCCTCGTCGGCCTGCAACCTAAACCAACGCGCCATACCGCTGAAGTTTCTGTCTTCCAGACAGTTCGCCATGTCCAGATAAAGGTACGCCGATTCAAATTCGGCGGTGATCTGTCTGTTCAATCCGTTTTTCATCTTGTCCGAAATCGCTTTCATCGTCTTTCTCCCGTTGTTATCAGGAAAAAGGTAGTGATTTCGGATAGAAGAAAACAAAGAATAATTACCTGATTTTCTTTGTTGCCTCCTATGGGTGTTTGTTTATACCAACCCATTGAATTAAAAGAGAAAAACGGTTCATAGTATCAACATCTTCAATCTTGGTAAAAAAGGAATTTTTACCGTTTTTTACTTCGACTTGTTACCGTCGTGTTACCGCGGAACAGTCCTGAAAAGGAAGGAAATGCTATGAATATATCGAAAAATTTTTTAAGCGGGTTACGTTATGAAGGCAAAGATGCCTGCTATTTTGACGACACGTTAAAAGGCTTTGGCGTCCGTGTCGGGAAATCAAGCATCAGTTATATCGTTATGTATCGGAACGCTTATGGCAAACAACGGAAAATGACAATCTGCAAAACGGACCGGATGACGCCGGCAGAGGCGCGGAACGAAGCCAGAAAGATTCTGGCGGATGTTGTTCAGGGCAAAGACCCGCAAACCGAAAAAGACCAAAAGCGAAAAGAACGAACAGTCGAGGATTTGGCGATTGCTTTTCTGAAAGAGTGTAAAGTCCGAATCAAACAAAAGACTTTCAGGGGATATTTAAGCGTTACGAAGAACCAGATCATCCCGATGCTCGGCAAGGTTTATCTGAAAGAACTTCACCGTTCCGATGTTCAGACGTTTTATAATGATATGGTAAGCGGAAAGATGATGAGGCATGCAAGACGCAACTCTGAAAGCCATAAATACATCGGCGGCGCGAATCAGGCTCGTAAAACACTTCATACGATGTTCGAATTCGGTATAAGAAACGAATGGGTTGAACACAACCCAGTCGATCGTGTTCAAAGCATATCGACACCAAGGCGAAAGGCGTTTTTGAAAGAAAGTGATGTTGTTCGGTTTGGCGAAGTGCTGGCAAACACACCTTGTCGTAATCCGTCCTATGAGAAATTTTTGAAGCTGATTTTACTGACGGGATGCCGGAAGAATGAAATCATAAAATTGACGTGGCAAGAGGTTGATTTTGAAAATCAGCTGTTTCGGTTCAAAGACACGAAAACCGGCCCTCAAAACAGACCGTTTGGGAAAGCGGCAAAAGAATTGCTGTTAGAAATGCGAGGTGAATTAGAAGCTATCGGGAGGATTTTCCCGACAATAACCGGAGGGAACATTCAAAATTTCATTCAGTTCAGAATAGCCTCTCAAATGAAAATCGACGGTTTTTGTATTCATGCGTTGCGACATACGTTTGCATCAATGGCTGCGGCGTTGGGATATTCAGACAACATCATCGCGGGAATGCTCGGACATCATCTGAACACGATTACGAACCGATACACGCATTTGACGGACAAGCCGTTGATTGAAGCGGCCGATATAGTCAGCAAACACCTTGAGCGGCTTTTTGACAAAGGGATAAAAACAACTGAAAAGGAACAGAGTTATAATCCCGCCCGACAACAGAGGGCGGCGGGGTGATCCAAGAGGGGCGGCGTCCCTTTGGCAAGGGGGCAGAAGAAATTCTGCCCTAACTTGCTATGGCAGAATTTTATGCCGTGAAAAAGAATCGTAAACAAGGGAATACCGACGAAACAAGATGCTACAAATGAATACGGACGAATACGAATGTAAACGACCGAATACGGACTCGACCGATA
>JAFYCE010000021.1 GCA_017539865.1 Alphaproteobacteria bacterium | reverse complement strand
GCTGTTAAAACGAATAAAATCAGGCGACATAATTATCTGTTCGGAACTGTCACGTTTAGTACGCAAACTGTTTATGGTCATTTCGATTCTGGAGCATTGCATGAATGTCGGCGCAAAAGTACTGACCGTCAAAGACAATTATGAATTGGGCGACAACGTACAAAGCAAAGTCTTGGCTTTTGCGTTCGGCTTGGTTGCGGAACTGGAACGGAAAATGATCAGCAAGCGCACAAAAGAAGCTTTACAGCATCTCAAAGCTAAAGCCGCCCCAAAGGAAGAAAGAATGCCAGATACATTTGGAATGGCAAGGAAAGAAAAATAAACCGGTTGTTAAAACAGGGGTTTGAAAAGACAAAAATTGCCCGTTTGACCGGAATGGGCATCAGTTCGCTTTACACTTTTCTAAGACAACAACGAAACAAATAAAAAAAGCCCCTTTGCTTTCCGGCAAGGGGCTTTTTTTTAGAAGACTGTTCTTTTTATAATGATTTTCCGCGTCAATTTCCCGCCGGCAGATTACCTTCAACATTAAAAAGGCAATATCCGTCCACACAACTGCGCGTCAACCCCGCCACTGGCGGACAATGACTGTTTTCTAAACATTGAACGCACGTATAGGGCAATGTCTTATACGGTTTCGGCATACAAAACGGTGCAGCCGGAGAACAAACCGCATTCAAACAAGGATCCGTTTTTTCACATTTATACTCAGCGCTGCAAAAGAACCCTTTTGAACAATGAGCGTTAACGGCACATTCAACGCATTTAAATTCATGCGGTGTATCCTTTCCCGCCGGAACGCAATAAGTCCCCTGCGCACAAATACTGTTTTTACAAACACTTTCACAGCGTAAAGCCACACATTCCTGATAAAACTGACAATCCGTGTTTTCAAAACAGGATATTTCCGTAATTTTGGATTGCTTCCGTCCGGAATCAAGCCGCATATTCTGCGATTGGCTTTTCATATCCCCCAGCTTCACGGCACGGGCGGAAACGTCAAACGGGATCGTAAACAAAAATAAAGCAAGAAATAAAAGCCTGTACATGGTTTTTCCTTTCTTGCTTTATTATATCGCCTTATAGGCGGGGAAGTCAAAAGTTGTCTTAGAACAACAATGACGCACCGACATTATACGCCGTATAGTGTTTCCCGAATGTGTAGCTTCCCGTCAAATCAATGCCGGTGAAGAAACTGTCTTTCGAGAAATACAACGTAAAGCGCGCGCCGACTTCATCATAAGAATCGACATACAAATCCGATCCGGTATAACGCGTGTCATAACCGAAAACAGTCAGAGCCGTTTTTTCGCTGAGCTTTTGACGGATTTCCAAACCGTTTTTAAACACGTTGTTTTTCAAACCGTATTCAATATTGTACTGTTCCACATCCAGCGTGTAATCCTGAACATGACCGAACATATTGATCAACGTCAGCCTCGTGTTGCCGATATCCTGCGTAAAGCGGCTGGTCACGGTTCCCATATACAGCAAACCGCCGGACAGTGTGTCTTCGGAAGCCGTTGCGCCGACGCGGGCTGAAAAAGTCACCAACCATTTGTCTTTATACAGGGGAACCTGCAAGCTTGTGCCAATCTGCGCGGCATACGTTTTGGAGCCTTCCATATCGATATAGGACAACGGCAAATCGATTCCCAAAGCCCAGTTATTATCGAACTTGAACGTATATCCCAACGGCAGGCTACCGGTCACCGCTCTTCTGGTCACACCGTCAGCGCCTTTGATTTCATGCGTACCGCCGGACGGGGAGAGCAACACAAAACCGCCTGACTGCTGTGACGCGACCGCGTGTTCCGTTGTCGTCAGCGTCGGATTGGAAAAAGCTAAATCCGTCATCTGGGACATCAAGGACGCCGGGTTGCCGGCGACCGAGTCGTACGGTGTATTGGATACGCTTTCTTTTAAAATTTTCGTCAGCAAATCGCCCTGATTTTTCTTCAGATAATCTTTAAAAGCATCAAACGCCTGTTCTTGTGTATACCCTGCGCCGCCGAATACCTGCGTAACCCCTAAAGCATCGGATTTGAATGTCAGCTGGGAATTGGCTCCCCCTCCCGTATAATCCAAATCGAATTCAATACCGCGGAAATCCAAGACACCCGTTGCAGCCGCATTTTTATCATACCCGGCCAAAATGGTATCCAGTTCGCCTTTTTGGTACTTGTCAAAAGCATCCAGAACGGAAGTGAAGCCTTGAGTCGCCGTATTTCCGCCCTGCGTCAGCGTAACGGTGAACAAATCAGCCGCCTTAGCCGCCGGACTCAGCAACAAAAAGGCAAAAAGAACTTTAATCAGAAACATGGTCTTTCCTCTGTAAAATTAAGAAATCTGCCTTGGTATACCACAAAAAGACGATACAATCAATATGTTCGCTTTAACAGAAACGCGGCGTTTTTCCGGCATAAAAAAGGAGCGTTTAAGAAAACGCCCCCCTTTTATCGTTTTTTTATAACGATTAGAGCAACTTCAGTTCTTCTGCGGAAGTGCGATCCTTATAAGTGACCAGTTCAAAACTGATTGCCTGATCTTCCTTCAATGTCGGCAATCCCGCTTTTTCAACCGCCGTGATATGCACAAAGACGTCTTTCGAGCCGTCGTCAGGAGCGATAAAACCGTATCCTTTTGTCCGGTTGAACCATTTCACTTTACCTGTAGGCATGCTGCATCTCCTTATCAAAAAATAGAAAACCGTTTTCAACGGAAGAATTTATATTCCGTCTTTGAACAGGAAAAGGGTCTGTATCCACATGCCGCTCAACCGTGATATCGCAGAAGAGTATAAATCTTATAGAAAGTGTACGCCTTTTGCCGCTAAAAACAAGAAATTTATGTTTTATGCAAATAAAATCCTTTTTCAGACTTTATTTTTTATCGCCCAACGGGTAAAACGAAAACATCTTACAACTGAATCATTACGGTAAAAAAATGTGTACTTTTATTCAAACGACAGAAGAACTGAATCAGCTTTGCCAACGTCTGGCGGAACATCCTTTCGTCACGGTCGACACCGAATTCATCCGTGAAAAAACATATTGGCCGCAGCTGTGCTTGATTCAAATCGCTTCGGTTGATGAAGCCGTATGCGTCGACCCCTTGGCGAAAGACATGAATCTGCAAGCCTTGTTTGATTTGATGCGAAACGACTCCGTCGTTAAAGTGTTTCATGCCGCCAGACAGGACATCGAAATATTCTATCACCTCAGCGGGAAAACGCCGGTTTCCGTCTTCGACACACAACTGGCTGCAATGGTTTGCGGCTTTGGCGAATCCGTCAGCTATCAGAATCTGGTACAGAAACTTTTGGGGCGGGAATTGGACAAGTCGATGCGCTTTACCGACTGGTCACGCCGTCCGTTGACTGAAAAACAGATTTCCTATGCGCTGAACGATGTCACGCATTTGCGGGATGTTTATCAAAAGATCACAGGTATTTTGGAACAGACCGGACGGGCGGATTGGGTATCGGATGATACCGCCTTACTGATGAATCCGCAAACGTATGAAAACGATTCTTCGCTGGCATGGAAACGGTTGAAAATCACATCGACAAAACCGTTTTATCTGGCTTTGTGCCAAGAACTGGCGGCGTATCGTGAAGAGATGGCTAAAAAGCAAAATCGCCCGCGTAAACATATCATGCGCGATGAAGTTTTGTTGGAAATCGCCGGCTCTGCCCCTGAAAGTAAAGAAGAAATGGCGAAACTGCGCGGTTTACCGCAAGGCTTCGTGAACAGCCGTATGGGCAAGGATATTTTAAAACTGATTGCCGAGGTCAAAGCGCGCGATGAATCCGCTTATCCGGTCTTGCCGAAACCCTACGAACTGCCGCGTTCCGCACGTGCCGTATCCAAGATGCTTCGGCTGTTGCTGATGATCAAAGCGGCTGAAAACGATGTCGCGGAAAAGCTGATCGTTTCGCAGGACGATCTGGATATTCTGGCGGGTGAAAAAGATCCGGATTTAGACGTTCTGAAAGGCTGGAGGTATCAGATTTTCGGCAAAGCGGCCTTGGAAATGAAAGCCGGAAAAACAGGACTGCGTTACAATCCTGAAAAGCACCGGATCGATTTGTTGTCATTTTAAAAAGACTTTCAATCCGACGGACGAAAGACAACAAACGCCATTCCAAGGGCAGTGAAGCAATCCATAAAACGGTAAATGCAAAAAAAAAGAGCCTCCGAAGAGGCTCTTTGCAATTTGGGAGGAAAAGCGACTGACGATTAGAAACCGCCCATGCCGCCCATGCCGCCCATTCCGCCCATGCCGGCATCGGCACCGCCGTGGCAGGCGCATTTTTCTTCCGGCTTATCGGCAACCATGGCTTCGGTCGTGATCAGCAATCCGGCGATGGAAGCCGCACTTTCCAAAGACGTACGAACAACCTTTGTCGGGTCGATGATACCGGCTTCGAACATATCGACATACTTGCCCGTTTGCGCGTCAAAGCCGATGTTCGTCTTTTCGCCTTCCAGCAACTTGCCGGCGATCACGGCGCCGTCTTCACCCGCATTTGCGGCGATCTGACGGACGGGAGCCTGCAAAGCGCGGCGGATGATGTCAATACCGACACGCTGATCGTCATTCGCGGGTTTCAGAGCGTTCAAGCTCTTGGCAGCATACAGCAGAGCCGTACCGCCGCCCGTGACGACACCTTCTTCAACCGCGGCGCGCGTGGCGTGCAGAGCATCATCAACGCGGTCTTTCTTTTCTTTCACTTCGACTTCGGAAGCGCCGCCGACCTTGATCACCGCAACGCCGCCGGACAATTTTGCCAGACGTTCCTGCAGTTTTTCCTTGTCGTATTCGGACGTTGTCGTTTCGATCTGCTTTTTGATCTGAGCGCAACGGGCGGAAATTTCATCTTTCGCACCGGCACCGTCAACGATTGTCGTGTTGTCTTTCGTAATGGAAATCTTCTTCGCCGTTCCCAACATATCCAGCGTCACTTCTTCCAGCTTGATGCCCAAGTCGGCGGAAATGACCTGACCTTTTGTCAGAATGGCGATATCCTGCAACATAGCTTTACGGCGATCGCCAAAGCCCGGAGCCTTAACCGCCGCGACTATCAATCCGCCGCGCAGTTTGTTGACAACCAACGTCGCCAACGCTTCGCCTTCAACGTCTTCCGCAATGATCAACAGCGGACGGCCGGACTGGACGACAGCTTCCAATACCGGCAACATGGATTGCAGATTGGACAATTTGGCTTCGTGAATCAAAATGTACGGATTTTCCAGTTCGCAGGTCATCTTTTCCGCATTCGTCACAAAATACGGAGACAGATAGCCGCGGTCGAACTGCATCCCTTCGACGACTTCCAGTTCGGTGTTCAAGCCTTTGGCGTCTTCAACCGTAATGACACCTTCATTGCCGACCTTTTCCATCGCGTTAGCCAAATATTCGCCGATGGAAGCGTCACCGTTCGCGGAAATCGTTCCGACTTGCGCGACTTCGGCGGAAGTGGAAACTTTGCGGGAACGGGACTTGACATCTTCAATGACAGCGGCGACAGCCATGTCGATACCGCGGCGCAGATCCATCGGGTTCATGCCGGCGGCGACAGCCTTGCAGCCTTCGCGGACGATCGCCTGAGCCAGAACGGTTGCGGACGTCGTGCCGTCACCGGCGACATCGGCCGTTTTGGAAGCGGCCTCCTTAACCATTTGGGCTCCCATGTTTTCGAATTTATTTGCCAATTCAATCTCCTTAGCAACGGAAACGCCGTCTTTTGTAATACGCGGAGCACCGAAAGACTTGGACAGAACAACGTTGCGGCCTTTCGGTCCCAAAGTGACTTTCACCGTATCAGCCAGAATATCGACACCACGCAGCATTGCATTACGGGCATCTGTCGAAAACTTAACTTCTTTAGCAGACATTTTAAAAACCTCTCTTTAAAACAAACCTTGAACAACGACCGGAATTATTCCAAAATTCCCAACACGTCGGCTTCTTTGATAATCAACAGTTCTTCACCTTCGATTTTCACTTCGGTACCAGACCATTTGCCGAACAAGACCTTATCGCCGACTTTAACGGTCATGGGAATCGTCTTTCCCTGTTCGTCGCGACCACCCGTTCCGACAGCGACGACTTCGCCCTTGGACGGCTTTTCCTTTGCCGTGTCCGGAATGATGATTCCGCCGGCGGTTTTTGTGTCTTCCGCCATGCGCTTAACCAAAACGCGATCAAATAACGGTTTGAATTTCATGGTAAATTACCCTCTGAATTAAAATTGAAACTTCTTCACAAACGGAAGTTTTAGCACTCCCGTTTATCGAGTGCTAACAAAATAAGAATTCCTCCCCTGTTTGTCAAGGGGAGGAAGCATAAATATTTTTGATAAAAAAATCAGTTGCGAACGCCGATCGCTTTTCTGACGCGCTCGATCGTTTCCCGCGCGATCGGACGGGCTTTGGCCGCGCCCTGAGCCAGAATGTCGTCGACTTCGTCGTGATGCGCCATGTAGTAATCGTACTTTTCACGCATCGGAGTCAGATACGCGTTCATCACTTCAAACAGTTGTTTCTTGGCTTCCGACCACAAAATCCCGTCGTGGAAGGCCTGTTCGTACGCGGCGATCTGTTCCGGAGAAGCGAACAGTTTATACAACGTGAACAGGATGCTGTTCGTATCTTTCGGATCATTTGCGCCGGCGCAGTCGGTTTTGATCGACATCACGCATTTGTTCAGCTGTTTTTCAGAACAAAACAAAGGAATAACGTTGTTGTAGCTTTTGGACATCTTGCGGCCGTCCAAACCGGTCAGAGTTGCGACTTCCTCACTGATTTTGGCGTTCGGAACCATCAGGGACTTACCGTACTTTTTATTAAAATACTGGGCGATATCGCGCGCGATTTCGACATGCTGTTTCTGATCCTGACCGACGGGGACGTACTTGGTGTTGAACAGCATGATATCCGCCGCCATCAAAATCGGATAATTATAAAGCCCCATATTCACATCCGCATCACGGTCGATGCCGGCCGCTTCGTTCTTTTCGACACAGGCTTTATAGGCGTGGGCGCGGTTCATCAGTCCTTTCGGCGTGACGTTGGAAATGATCGTTGTCAGTTCGAAAACTTCCGGAATATCGGACTGGCGGTAAAACACCGCTTTGTCGGGATCCAGTCCGGCAGCCAGCCACGTGCAGGCGATCTCATAAAAATACTGCCGCATTTCGTCGGCGGAACGCAACGTCGTCAAGGCATGGTAATCCGCTATGAAATAAAAGCACTGCGCATCGGGATCGCGCATCAGCTCGATAGCCGGCTTGATCGCGCCGAAATAGTTTCCCAAATGCGGCGTGCCTGTCGGTTTGACGCCTGTCAAAATAATGTTTTTCATCCGTAAGTTCTCCTTATCTCAAGTTTTTGTCTGTTTAACACAAAAAGCCCGCCTTTGAAAAGCGGGCTTTTGCAATCGAAAGAATATTTTAATCCAAATGCTTCAATCCCGCACGCAAATAATCGTAGCCCGTGATGACGGTCAGAACCGCAGCGATCCAGATCAGAACTTCGCCCACCTCGCCAAAATAGCAAAACCACGGAGAGTAATCCGCAACCATCAGCATCGGGATGGACATCATTTGAATGCCCGTTTTCCACTTGGCCAGATGCGTAACGGGCAAGCCCACTTTAATTTCCGCCAGAAATTCGCGCAAGCCCGACACGAGTACTTCGCGGCATAAAATAATCACCGCCGGCCATAATCCGGTATATCCCAACCGGTCGTAAGCCGCCATCATCAATAACGTTGCCGCAACCAACAGCTTGTCCGCGATCGGATCGAAGATTCGTCCCAAACTGGACGTGCTTTTGTATTTTCTGGCCAGATAACCGTCAAACCAGTCCGTAATGGAAGCGGCCATAAACAATCCGCACCCGACCCAAGCGGCGAACATACCGGGGAAAGAAAAGGATGCGACAACGCCGGGGATGACCAAAATACGCATAAACGTCAAATAGTTGGGCAGCTTTTGCATAAAAGAGGGTGAGCTTTTCTCTGTCATTGTTCAAATCCGAAAATCAATATTTTCTATACTATATACCAAGATTTTTCATATCACCAGAAGGGAATGTATTTTTTTATTTATTCTTTTCGCCCCACTGTCTGAGACAAGCCGACAGCTTTTCATCGGCCGGCGGCATCGGAAAGTTTTCCGGATCAAGCCCGACATTTTCCACGGCTGCGAAAGTAATTGTCTGGCCTTCCGCACAAACGGGCTTTCCCAGCCATTTGTGACAGACAAACAATGGCATGACCAGATGAAACGTTCCATAATCATAAGAAACGAACGTCAGCGGCTCCAAGTCTTCCGGCGAAATTGTCAAACACAGTTCCTCTTTCAGTTCGCGACACAAAGCTTCTTCCGGCGTTTCGCCCGCTTCGATCTTGCCGCCGGGGTATTCCCAGAAACCGGCCAGATTCTTGCCTTCCGGACGACGGGAAAGCAACACTCGGGAATCCTCTGTAACCAAAGCGCCCGCAACCACCCATAAAATTTTTTTCATTTTTTACCTCTGTTGCCAAATGGATTTGGGATTTTCCAAATCACCGCTGTTGATATCAATAACGTTAAAGCGATAGATTTTGATCGTCGGCGACCAATAATCGGCCGGCAATCCCGCTTTTTGTTTCAAATGGAGCAAAAATTCGCGCGGAGAGGAAAATGTTTCCCAAATCTGCGGCAGGAACAATGCGCGATTGGCTCTTTCTTTCAGAATCAAGCCGTCCGCTTGCGGCGTTATTTTCGAAAGCAAATCCTCCTCGTTTTCAAAGCGGACGGGAACCGGCGGCGTCAAAAAAGAAATCGAAATTTCCGCTTTTCGCATTTCCTTTTCATCCAAAGGAACGAACCTGAAATCCGAAAATCCCGCGGCATAAGCATTTTCGGCGACATCCTCAAGGATGGAACGCGTCGGTTCATTGGAACCCGCATTGCCGCGCAAAGCGCCGTCATAGTATATATTGACAAAGGTCGCCCCTTTTTCGCGCAGCTCCTCCGGATAACGGCTTTCCCGCACACGCAAAGAACGTCCGCGTTCGAATCCGGAAAGAATGGACTGCGCCGCCACACGCAACAACGTTTCCTGATTGGAACGGATGATGTCCTCCATTTGCCCGCGCCCGTTCTTTTGCTGCGATCCGTCAGTTTCATAAACGCCGAACGCCCCGAAACCGACCACTTTATCCGTCATCGGGTAAAAATCGGCGGATGTCTGCAAATCTATCGTTCTGACGTCGTAATTGTTTTCTTTGGCATACGCCAGCAAACCGACGATCGGCAACGGTGCGCAAAACTGACTTTCTTTGATTGCGGCGTAATCCTTCCGCTCCAAGATCCGCGCCGTTTTCCGGATGCTTTTTTGAACGGTTTCCATATCTTCACCGACTGACATGTCCGTTGAAACGATAACGACCGTTTCCGGCCCGCCCCAAACCGTATCTATCATGTCAACGATTTGCTCGATGCTGGCATCTTCGACCAGAACCGGCAATATCTTAACGTCCTTTCCAAAAACGGCGTGGACGAACGGCAGTTGCATTTCCAAAGACGATTCGGCTTCATGGGCGGCATTGTCAAAACCGCTTCCCTGCATTTTAATCAATCGCTCCGTCAATTCCCGATCCGTTTCAAACCGCCGGTTGGGCATTTCCCAATATTGCGCCTGCGATAAGGAAATACCGAAATATTTTCCCTGATGCGACGAACCGATCAAAACAACGCGTTTGACAAACGGTTTCAACCGTTTCAAAGCGGCATATCCGGCGGCGGCGGTCGAACCCGAAAAATACAAAGCGTTATGGGGAACAATGATGGCTTTGGGAATGTCACCGCCGGACACTCGCAAGCGTCTGTCCGCCGTATCGACCAATTCCGCCGTTTTTTTGGTCAATTCGCGTCCGTCGCGCGGATAGAAACTGCCGACGACAGCCGGATAGCGGATTTCCTGCGGCATAACGTCCTGCGCCCGCGCCATAACGGGAAAAAGACAACAAATAAGGAGAATAATAAAGTTCACTTGACGTTTTCCTTTGTTTCTGACAGCCCGTTTAAACATCCCGCAAAAGAACGAATCAAATTTTCCATCAATTCAAAATAAAAAGCCTTTCCCGAAACCAGTGCGGCTCCGGCCGGATCAAGTTCGCCGAAAACAACAGGCAATCCTTCGGCGACAGCTTTGATTTTCTTATCGGAAAACTGCGGTTCCGAAAACAGACATACCGTTCCCGCCCGACGGATCTTTTCACGCATACCGGATATCCTGCCGGCTCCCGCCGCATGATGAGGATCAATAAACAAAGCCCCGATTGAAGACAGACCGAAGCTTTTCTCAAAGTATTGATACGCATCATGAAAAACGGCGTAAGGTTTTCTCTTGCAATTTTCGAGTATCTTTCGGCCTTCCTCCTTCAAAGCGGCGATTCGCGCTTTCACCCGTCCGGCGTTTTTTGCGTACACCGCCGCATTTTCAGGATCCGAAGCGGACAGCTTTTCCGCCGTGATTTCAGCGGCCGCCATCATATTTTCGGGCATCAGCCAATAATGTCCGTCCACTTTGCCATCATGATGATCGCCATCTTCATCGTGATGATGCCCCCCCCGAGCCGGATAGACCGTCATTCGGGAATCTGTCAAAACGGAAACGCTTTGCTCCGTTTTGCCAACGGCTGCCAACGTTTTGAGCAAACCGGCCTCCGACGCTTCCCCGCCCCAAAACACGACATCCGCCTGCGACAGTTTATGAAAATCCGAAGGTTTCAAATGAAAATCGTGAACGGAAACGGCGGGAGGCAATAATAACGCCGGCTGTCCGACTCCGTCCATCACGGCACTGACAATACTGTGCAGCGGAGCTGTCGATACGACGACGGCCGGAACGGCGGCAACGGCCGGATTCAAAAAAAACGACAAGAAAAGATTCAAAAAAACGATTCTGAAGAACATAAAAACATTTGCTCCGCTTTTCCTTATTGTGTATTACGCTCAGAGAGAAAAGACAAGTTTTAAAACGGGATTGTGACATGCCGGAAGAAATAAAAGAAACATTGATAAAGCTTAACGGGATTTCCGTTGATTTCAACGGCAGAAGCGCCCTTGACAATGTGTCTTTCGACATTTTTTCCGATCAGATCGTGACACTGATCGGGCCGAACGGCGCAGGGAAAACAACGCTATTGAAGATTATTTTGGGTATTATTCGTCCCGACAAAGGTTCCGTATGGAAAAAAGACGGACTGAAAATCGGTTATGTGCCGCAAAAAACAAATCTGTCAAGAAACATCCCTTTGACGGTGGAACGGTTTCTTTGTCTGGAAGGCCGACGCCACGACCGCGCGACATTGCGGCAGACTCTGGAAGAAACGGGAGCCGGAAACTTGCTTTTCCGCGACGTCCATCCGTTATCCGGCGGCGAATGGCAACGGGTCATGTTGGCCAGAACTTTGCTGAAACAACCGGATTTACTGGTTTTGGACGAACCGGCGCAAGGGCTTGATCCGGTCGGGGAGGAACAGTTTTACGCTCTTTTGACCCGACTTAATCAAACAAAGCATTGCGCCATTCTGATGGTGTCGCACGATTTGCATGTCGTCATGGCGAACACCCACCGCGTTTTATGTTTGAACCGTCATATTTGCTGCAGCGGAACCCCGCACGAAATTGCCGGCTCTCCCGACTATCACACTTTGTTCGGAAAGGAATCTTCGCTGGCTCTCTACCATCACTGCCACAATCATACCCACCTGCCTGACGGGAGCGTTTGCCATGTGGACTGAACCTTTTATTCTCCGCGGATTGCTTGCCGCTGTCATTATGGCCGCTTTGGCCAGCCCGATCGGTTGTCTGATGATTTGGCGGCGCATGGCGTATTTCAGCGATTCCCTGTCCCATTCGGCTTTGGCGGGCGTTCTGCTCGGACTGGCCTTGGGCATCGGGCAGAATGCCGGCGTGGCCATCGTCGTTTGCTTAACCGCCTTACTGCTGACGCAAATCTCCGACCGTTTCATCATCGGCATGGATTTGTTATTACTGATTATCGGACAAACCGCCTTGTGCGCCGGCATTATCGGCTTTTCCTATATGCCCGAGATCCGCACGGATTTAACGGCTTATTTGTTCGGAGACGTTCTGTCCGTCACCGGCGACGATCTGATTTTCATTGCCGGCGCCGGAAGTTTGTGTCTGATTTTACTTCTTTTAAACTGGAAAAAAATGGTTTTTGCCACTGTCATGTCCGATGTCGCTCAAAGCGAAGGCGTGTGCGTCAAAAAACTATCCGCCGTTTTCATGATTTTGACCGCCTTATTTGTCGCTTTGGCTTTGAAGACGACGGGACTTTTATTGATTTCCGCCCTGTTGGTCATCCCCCCCTGCTCCGCCAGATTCTTTGCAAAGACGCCGGAACAGATGGCCGGGCTTGGCATTATCATCGGCGTATTTTGCGTAATCGGAGGCTTGGCCTGTTCGGTTTTCACGGATGTACCGGCCGCCCCGGCCATGGAAATTTTCTGCGCCGTTTTCTTCTCTGTCTGCTGTCTATACGTCAAGTGCAATAAAAGAATCATGTAACTGGACTTGCTTTATCCCCTTCTTTCGGTTTATATTTCAACAATATTTGTAATGATAGGATCCGAATAAATGGCTACAGTAGACGAACAACTTTTTTCAGACATATGGTATACCCCCGACGATACTTTATATGTTCACGACGGTGAAACCCGTTTCGGATTGAAAGTTTTGGAAGTGGACGACAAGGACGCTTTTCACAAAGCTCTTGAAGCCGCCTATACCGGACGTTCAAGCTATTCCATGGCGTACGGCTCGACGGTATACCGCGTCGAACGCGTCGCCACATTGACCGGCATCATGTATTCCGCCCGACGTATGCCCCGCAAAACGCCAGATGTTGTCCGTTTGGGATTGCCGGAAGCCGTCACAAACCACTTGATTTCGCTGAATCGGGAATCGGGGCTGATTTTATGGGCCGGTCCGACCGGAGCCGGTAAAACGACATCCATTTCCTGTCTGATGCGCAAGTTTTTGGAACGCGAAGGCGGCTATGCCTACACGATTGAAGATCCTCCGGAAATGCCGCTGGACGGGATTTACCAATCCAAGCGCGGCGGATTGGGCATGTGCAAACAAACGGAACCGGACAACAACGACTGGGGCGAGTCTTTGAAATCCGCCCTGCGCTGCCGCCCCAGATACATTCTGGTGGGCGAAATTCGTACACCGGACTGCGCCAGCCAGATTTTACGCGCGGCAACTTCCGGACACTTGGTGTTGTCGACGATTCATGCCAACTCTGTAGAAGACGCACTGAACTCCGTCATCAAATATGCGATGAGTGCGGATTTAAGCGAAGAACTGGCCGCCGATTTGTTGGGGCGCGGCATATTGGGCGTCATCCATCAGAAATTACAAGGCATCAAAACGATGTTCCCCGAAGTACGTTTCGCTTTTGCTAATCCGGATCCGACCGCAGCAGACCAGTTGCGCATTTGCATCAGAGACCGCCAGATTGCTTTGGGAACGCTGATGGAATCTCAATCTGCCCGTATGTTCCAAGGAAAGCCCTTGTTTAAAGAAATCGAAAAATAACTTTAAAACAAACGGCTTCATCTGAAAAGGCGCCTGTAAAAACGATAACCGTATTCAACGTTTTATCCGGCTTCGAATTCTCGAGCGTCCTTTTCTGCGTTTTGTTACCGCACGACTTTTTGAAGCATTTCGTCCGTATCCAAAAACGTCATGGCTTTGGCAAGCGAATCCGGTTCGGATAAAATCGTGTAAAACTCTTTCTTAATTGACGGAGCCGTTTCCAACGCCCGCTCGAATTCCTTCCGGTCAAACGGATTTTGAGCGATAAAGTTCCAAAATCCCGTATGGCTTAAAACTGATTTTACATCGGAAAGATTGTCATTCCCCTGCAATAACGCGCATAAATACGTTGCGACACCGACTTGAATCCCGTGTGCCTTCGGTCGAACGCAAACAGCGTCCAAAGCGTGAGAAATCAAATGCTCCGAACCGCTGGCCGGCCGTGAAGATCCGGCCATTTCCATCGCCAGTCCGCTCATCAACAGAGAATTGGCCAGACTGCGTTGAAACTCTGTCGAACGAATGTCAAAAGAATGCTTCAGGAATAAAATATCCAGCGAATTATACGCCATCAACGCCGCAAAATCGTTGTATCGTTCTCCGCCTTTTCTGACGGCGTCTTTCCAATCGCGCAACGCCGTGATTTTGGACACCATGTCCCCGATTCCCGAATACAAAAACATGTCGGGATTTTCTTTGATAATATCCAAATCAATAATGACGCCGAACGGAATCCCCGATTTAACGGACTTCCGCTTGCCCGAAACGGTCAGAGAAGACGACGGGCTGCAAAACCCGTCGTTGGACATGACCGTCGGAACGGCAATATACGGCAGTTTTAACAAATACGCCGCATACTTGGCAAAATCCAAAGCCTTTCCGCCGCCAATCCCGAGAACGGCCTCCACCGAAGGAGACAATGAAAACGCCGTATGCGCGATTTCTTCCAAATCAATATCCGCCACCGTCTGTTTAAAAAGCACGTTTACACCGGAAACATCCAATCCTTCAAAGAAAGACGCGCCGATTATTTTTTCGATTCCCTCCCCCGAAAACAGAGCGATGTTTTTCAATTCCTTATCACTTAAATACTTACCTGTTTTAGCAAGCTTTCCCGCGCCGATTTTCAACAAATACGGCACATCGATCTGCTTATTCGAATATGATTGGCTTAAACGCATGTCACACTCCGACAAAAAAATTCAAAATGTCTTTAAAACTTTCAAAAGGTTCCGTCCGAATTCCCTTTTCCCGACACGCTTTCAGCAAAAACTTCTTGGCGAAAACAACATCGGCGACCTGCGCCGGCGCAATATCCGGCGGCCCGTCACCGGCGAAAACGACTTTGAAACCGTCAGTTTTCAGCTTTTCAACCAACTTCAGTTTTGATATGCCGACGTTTTCATCAAAATAGAAACACCCCGCTTCCGGCGCAGTCATTACCAGCCCCGTTTCCGGCGCATACTCCCCCCGATTGGATACAAGGGTTACATTATATTTTTTTATCAGTGTCCCGATTAAACGCCGGATGTAATAGTCGTTTCCGGCACTGCAAATATACAGAGGCACCTTTTTATCCCGACAGATTTTCCACGTCAGCTCCAACTCCGGATCCAACCGGATCGTATCAATCAATGCGTTCAATTCATCAACCGGCACATGGATTTGCGCGAACATTTCCTTCAACGCGTTAAAATGCGTTTTCTTACCGGTTAAAAAAGCCCGCCATGGAGTTAATGCCCTTTCATCAAAATAAGCCTTTGTCGTATACGCAAAGAAATCGTCATCTGAAATCGTACCATCAAAGTCGCTGACAAAAGCGATTTTTTTATTTTCCATCCGTATTTCTCCTTTTTACGGAGAGTGTACAGAGTTTGATAAAAACTGTCAAAGAAAGGCTTTTCAAACATCATAAAGAATAATTTTTCTAAAACTCAGGTCGTTGTGAAAATGCCGACATAACGTTATTTTTCAGGAAACACACAACACGATAGAAAAGTGATAGAAAAGTTTGTTTTCAACGATTTTCAGATTCTTTTTAAAAACTAAAAAAGCCCTTGAAAATCAAGGGCTTTTTTAATGGTGCCGGTGCGGTGACTCGAACACCGGACCCACGCATTACGAATGCGTTGCTCTACCAACT
>JAFYCE010000131.1 GCA_017539865.1 Alphaproteobacteria bacterium | reverse complement strand
GCGCAGACGTTTTTCAGCGTCCGCCAGCAGCGGACGGGGCAGGAGGCGGATAAAACGCTGAACGACGTGGATGTTCGCCGGACTGTTTGGTTCAAAAAGGAAAAAGCGGCGGTTTCAAAAGACAATCCGGCCGTATTGAGAGCGGTTCTTGCTCAAAGAAGACAAAGATAGAATCGATGTTTTCAGTTAAAGGCTCCCGATAAAACAACGGGAGCTTTTTTATTCCGTCGACTCGCATTTTTAAAGGCAAAACGGACGGGGACGGGAAAATATTTTGTTTTTCGTCTAAATTTTTTGATTTGCCTTGTCCGTGAAGATATTAAAAAATACTTTATTTTCAATATGTTTTGTTGTTTTTACAAAAAATCGGAAAAATAAAAAAAATGTTGCAGAAAAAAATGTTTTTTTCTATTATATCCCTGTTAATTACAAAGAGGTTCACTATGTCGATAAAGCAATCTTTTGAACAGAACAATTCCACACAATACTATGATCCTTCCGCCAAACCGGTCGTCGATATCGATATGACCGAATGCAAAGAGGAAGACAAACCGCGCATGATCGCTCTGGTCAACCGTTTGTCGAAATCCCCGTGCGGATTGGAAACGTTGACGATTGCCGCGGAAAACGGCTTCAAGTTCAGCTTTTTCGACTCCAGCGTACGTTGCTTCGGCGGATGCGACGAAGCCGGACATTGGGTGCGTTTAAGCCCGACGGCCTCGGATGACAAGCTGGTCGGCACATTGTGCCACGAAGCCCGTCATGCGGGACAATTCGCCCGCGGTTCGCACGAAGCGTTCGGCGTAAAAGATGTCCGTTCCGAACTGATTGCTTTCCGTTCGACGGAAGCCGATGCGCAGACGTATGCGGTGACGGCGTGTAAGGAATTGGAATTGCTGGGGGAAAAAGGCCCTTATCAGACGTTCAAGGAATTCTATCCGGAAATCGAAAAAGCGTTTGATACGGCCTATAAAGCCGCCGGAAACAAAATCACGCACGAAGTCATGACGGAAACGTTTGACGGTTGGTATGACCAGTTGAGAACGAAAACGGTTTACGAAGAATCGTATCAGGTCAATCCGATGATTAAAGAAATCTATGATCTGAAACAGGGAAAAGAACCGACTCTGTTTTATGACAAGGAAAAAGTGTCCGGCGAAGAGGCGATCGCTCTGGCCGGTTGGACAAAGGACGGAAACTACTACACGAAGGATCCGAAACGTTTGGAATCCGGCAAGTTTTTGGATGTGGCCGAAGCCTCTATGAAAGATATGGAAGAATTCTTTAAGATGCGTAAGGAATTGACCGGTATGGAACCGGATCCGTCGCTGAAAACGATTCCGACCCGTCCGGATACGCTGGAACGCAAACGTCCGAAAATGGGCGAGAAGCCGATTGCCAATAAATACGAAATGAAAGATCGTATTCTGGCCAACAGACGCCAATACGAGGCAGGATTAAAAGTAGCGGAAAAAGTGGCTTTTGCGAAAGCGGCCGCAATGTCGAAAAGCAGATAAAGGAAGAAGACAATGGAATTTATTAAAGAACTCAGACCCCTTTGTGAGATATTTGAAGCTCCGGTCGTTAAGAAAGAATACGATCCGAAAGCAAAATTGGCCGTTAAAGTCGATATTTCCCTTTGCACGAAAGAAGAACGCCCCCGTATGATTTCCATTATCAACCGTCTGGCTAAATCTGAAGCCGGACGCGAAACATTGGAAGTCGCCGCCGCCGACGGTGTCAAATTCGGTTTTCTGGATGCGGCGACGAATTGTTTCGGTTGTTCTTTCGGCGGAATCAACTGCATCGGTTTGGGGCCCAGAGCCTCCGATGACAAGCTGGTCGGCACGTTGTGCCACGAAGCCCGTCACGCGGGACAGAACGTCCGTATGGCGAATATGCCCGAACGCTATCAGCTGAATGTTGAATCCATTATTCGCTCTTCCCGTGCCAAGGAAGCCGACGCGCAGGCTTATGCCGTCAAAGCGTGCAAGGAATTGGAAATGCAGGGCGACGCCGGTCCTCTGGCGGAGTTTGCCAAGTTCTATCCGCCGATTTATAAAGCGTATGAAAAAGCTTTGGCCGAACAGAACGGCGTGATGAACGATCAGGTTGTTGTCGGCACGTTCAAAGGATGGTACGACCAGACCGGAACGAAGCAGAATTACGAAGAAGGGTACATCATCGATCCGATGCACGATGCGATCGAGCAATTCAATAAAGGAAAAACGGATGACGTTTATACCTTTGATAAAAGCGTGACGTCCGAAGAAGTCGTTGAAAAGATCGGTTGGACAAGAAAAGGAAACTATCTGGCCGCCGAAAATCCGAAATTTTTGGATGAAGAACGTTTCATCAGCATTGGCGAACGCACGAAGAAGGACGCGCAGGATTTCTTTAAAATCCGCAAGGAAAAGACGGGAATTGAAGCCGATGCGTCGGTTGATTCCATGCCGACACATAAGGACGCTTTTGAACGCAAACTGCCTGAAATGGGCAAACCGCGCGGCGATGTCGGCCCGACAATGGATTTGGGCGATACCATTCCCCGTTGGAATAAAATTCTGGCAAACAAACATAAAGCCAAACTGAACAGGGCGGCTGAAATGGATAAAATAGAACCATCTGTCGCTTATCTGGCTCACAGAGCCGCGATGGGAAAAGGCAGATAAAAAACTTTTAAGGAGGAAAAATAATGGGAAAAAAGGCCAATCTTGCATATGTATTCGGTTCGCATACCGATTCTTTCGCTCTGAACGTGAAAGAAGTACCCGCATGGAAAAATGACGGTTCCTACACCGATTCTTTCGCGCTGAACGTGAAGGAAGTGCCGGCCTGGAAGAAGGACGGTTCATATACCGATTCTTTCGCCTTCGGTTCAAAAGAGGGACCCGCATGGAAGAATGACGGTCAATACACCGATTCCTTTGCGCTTAATAAGGAAAAACGTTCCCTTCAGGCGGTGTTTGAGGCTCCCGAGGTCAAACAGGAATACGATCCGAAAGCCAATCCGATTATTGACAACATTGATTTGACCATTTGCACGGATGAGGAACGCCCCCGCATGGTTGCGTTGATCAACCGTCTGGCGAAATCGGAGGCCGGAAAGGAAACGTTGGAAATCGCCGCCAAGGCCGGTTACAAATTCGGCTTTCTGGACGCGTCGAGCGGTGACGCGGGAACGTGTTTCGGCACGGTTCACGCCATCGGTTTGAATCCTGTCGTCTCCGATGAAAAGTTGATCAGCACCTTGTGTCATGAATCCCGTCACGCGGGACAAAAAGACCGTATGAAATATATTCCCGACCGCGATCTGTTGGATGTCGCTTCCGGTGTCCGCCGCGCCCGCGCGGAGGAGGCCGATGCGGAAGCCTATGCCGCCCTCGCCTGCAAGCAGTTGGAATTGCAGGGCGATAAAGCCCCCATGGCCGCGTTTGCCGAAAGCGATCTGGGGAAGGAAACGTATGCCGCGTTTGAAAAGTCTTTGTCCGAACAAAACGGCGTTTTGAACGACAAGGTCGTCGCCGACGCGTTCAAGGGGTGGTATTCTCACAACGGGCTTCAGGGGGCTGTAAAGCAACTTTATGAAGAAGCTTACATTCTCCAACCGATGCGCGACGGAGTCAAAAAATTCGAAAAAGGTCAAACCGAAGGCGTCTATCCGTTTAATGAAAAGATGTCTTCAAAGGAAGTGATTGAACAAATCGGTTGGACGGGAAAAGGAAACTATCTGGCCGGTGAAAATCCGGATTTTCTGGATAAAGGACTGTTTATCAGCATTTCCGAACGCACGAAGCAGGATGCGAATATTTTCTTCAGAATCCGCAAGGAAAAGACGGGAATCGAGAAGGACACGTCCATTGATGCCATGCCGACCTACAAAGATGTGTTCCCGCGTATGTATCCCGAGATGGAAGAAAAGCCTGTAATAAAACAGGATGAAAAAGCCAAGCCGATGTCCGAAAAAGAAAGACAGGCTAAAGATGCTGAAAAAGCTGAAACGGAAGAAAATGAAAAAGCTTTGACGAACGGAAAAAAGCTTTCGTTTGAAAAATGGGATCGCATTCTGGCCGCAAAGCGTTTGGAAAAGTTGCGCCAATACTGATTTTATCCCTGATAAAGGAAAAGGCTCTGTCGGACGGCAGAGCCTTTTAAATTGATTAAAAACCGATCTTTGAAAAAAAGGAGCTTGATTTTGACGGGCGTTTCTTCCGGCTGTAAGAAAATTTTGTTAATGCTGTGTGTGACAGACGCTTTTTTCTTACTGATTTTTATCGGTTTCGGGCAAATGTTTCTTCCTCACGGCGTTTTTACGGAAGGGATTGTGTTTTGTGACGGCCGCATTTGTACGGCGCAGGAAAAAACGTTTTCGGGGAATGTTTTTAAAACCTTTTCTTTCGAACAGGAAAAAGCGGAAAATGTCTTTGTCGAAGAAGGCGGGCGCGGATACAGACTTTGGATCGGAAAGGATCATATTTTCTCCTGCGCCGACTGCGCTTTGTGGAACAGGGCGTCTTTTCCGTTTTTGTGGTATCGCCGCATTTCGGCTGAAAAATTGAAAGATCGTATGATTTCCGGAAACGGCTTTGTTTACAGTCAATACAGTCCGCAGCTTCGGTGGTTGGGATATGTTTTGGCGGGCACTTTTATCGTTGTCGGCGTTTTATATAAGGCCGGCGCGATAAAAGGTTAATCGAATAAACGGTAGAGGATGTTTTCCTCTTTTTCCTCTTCCAGACAATCGGCGTCTTTTTCCCCTTGCGCGGTCAAAGCGTCTTGCTGATAGTCGGGCGGTGTCAGTGTGTAAACGATTGCGCCCAGCCGCTGACCGTCCAATCCTGACAAAGGCAGTGTTCCGCTCGGCAGATTGATTTCCGGCAAAACAAATTCATTTTCCGTATCCGACAATCTCAGCAACTGTTTTTGCTGCTTTTTCGTCAATGTCCGTCCCGATCCTACAGAGGTTAAAAAGGCCAGTTCGTTTGACGTGCACCATCCCGAATGGCGGAGTTTGTCGGCTTCTCTGCGCCGCATTTTGAACCAAGCCATCTTTTTCAGCCCCGTCTTGTCCAAAGCCGTATAAATGCGGCCTTTTCCGTAAGATGACAAAACGTCCGGCATACCGGAAACCATGCGCGTCAGTTTTTTCGAAATTTTCAGGTATCCCGTTTTTTCACCGTCGATTTTGACAAGAACGCTGTAAACCAAATCTTGCGACGGCAGGCGTTCCCAAAAACAAGCGGATGAGGAAGCGGCGGCATCCGCCGGCAAACGCATCCGTCCGCGATAGTTTTTATCATTGATACGGACGAAAAAGCGCGTGTTCGGATGATAAAAGACAAAATCCGTATCGTGTTCTTTGGCTAACGTTCCGGCATATTTCGAGGTTGCTTTTACAACGGCGCGCGTACTTCTTTCCGCGGCCGCCGAGATAAAAGCGGGATCTTTGAAAATCATATCCCGTGCAAAAGCACGCAGTCCGGAACAAACGCGGCTTTCCTCCGAACGCAGAAAGTCATCCAGAGTTTCACGCGGTGTCGGTTCCGCCGGAGAAGCCGCTTCAGTCGTTTTAACCTTGATGATATCCTGCGCATTCAGGGCAGGGCAGGTCAAAAGCGTCAAAACGACCGATAACAGCAACGTTTTTTTCATGCGGCTTCTCCGTTCAAATTATAAAGAACTCAGACGAGCCAGAGCGGCGTTCACGTTTTCCAAAGCGGTCTGCGCTTCGTTCAAGCGCGTCTTCTGTTCCTCGACGACTTTGGCGGGGGCTTTGGCAACAAAGGATTCGTTGCTTAAGCGTCCCTGAATGCCGGCGATCGTCTTTTCCAAATTGGCTTTTTCTTTGTTCAGGCGTTCCGTTTCCTTGGCAACGTTAATGACGCCCGCCAGAGGCAACAAGATTTCCGCCGTTCCGAAGACCGCCTGCGCCGCGCCTTTCGCGTCATCGGCGGAAACCGAGATTTCGGCTTTTTCCAGACGGGCAAGCGTCTTGATCAGCGTTTCAAAGGCTTTCAGACGGCCTTTTTCGGCTTCGGACGCTTTGCTCAACAGCATCGTGATTTTTGCTGACGGAGCGATGTTCATTTCCGAACGCAAAGAACGCACGGCCGCAATCAGTCCGGCCACCCAGTCCAGATCCTCTTCCGCCGCCGTATCGATCAAATCGTTCAGATTGCCCCACGGCGTCACGATCAGCATTTGATCGCGTTCGGATTTGCCCCACAATTCCTCCGTCACAAACGGCATGATCGGGTGCAGCATGATTAAAATGCGGTCAAGCACCCAAGCCGCCGTCGCGCGAGTTTCCGCTTTGACCGCTTCGTCGTCGCCGTAGAACAAAGGCTTCGCAAATTCCAGATACCAGTCGCAGAACGTTCCCCAGGCGAACTGATACGCCGCGTTTGCCGCTTCGTTGAATTTGTATTCGTCAAAAGCCGTCGTGACTTTCGCATGCGCCTGCGCCGTCTTGGAAACGATCCACTTGTTCAGGGAATCCTTGACCGATTTCGGATCGAAGTCTTTGACGGGCTTGCATTCGTTCATTTCGCAGAAACGGGCGGCGTTCCACAGCTTTGTCACAAAGTTGCGGTAACCTTCGACGCGGCTTTCGCTCATCAAAACGTCACGGCCTTGCGCCGCCATCGCCGCCAGCGTGAATCTCATCGCGTCAACGCCGTATTTGTCCGCCAAAATCAGCGGGTCGATCACGTTGCCTTTGGACTTGGACATTTTGCGGCCTTGTTCGTCGCGCACAAGAGCGTGGATGTAAACGGTCCTGAACGGCACGTCTTTCATAAAGTGCATGCCCAACATCACCATACGGGCGACCCAGAAGAAAATGATGTCGAAGCCGGTCACCAGAACGTTCGTCGGATAGTAGCGCTTCAATTCAACAGTCTGATCCGGCCAACCCAGAGTGGAAAACGGCCAGATACCGGAAGAAAACCACGTGTCGAACACGTCTTCATCCTGCTTCAGGTCTTCGTGATGTCCGTAGAAGGCGTCCGCTTCCTTTTGCGCTTCCTCGACGTTTTCCTGAACAAAGAAATGACCGTCGGGGCCGTACCAGACCGGAATCTGATGTCCCCACCACAGCTGACGGGAAACACACCACGGCTGGATGTTGCGCATCCATTCGAAATACGTCTTTTCCCAAGCCTTCGGCACGAATTCCATGCGGCCGTCTTCAACGACTTTAATTGCCTCTTGAGCCAGCTTCGGCGCATCGACGAACCACTGATCCGTCAGCCACGGTTCAATGACGACGCCGGAACGGTCGCCGTAGGGAATCGTCATCGGATTGTCTTCCTCTTTGACGTATAAGCCGAGAGCCTTGACTTCCTCCAGCACTTTGACGCGGGCTTCGGCGGTCGAAAGACCTTGATAGTCTTCCGGCACGTTTTCGTTCAGGTGCGCCGTCGAATCCAAAATGTTGATCATCGGCAGGTTGTGGCGTTTGCCGACCTCAAAGTCGTTGAAATCGTGCGCCGGTGTGATTTTCACCGCACCCGTTCCTTTTTCGGGGTCGGCGTGTTCGTCGGCAACGACCGGAATGGCGCGGTTGCAAATCGGAATGATTACGTTTTTGCCGATAATATCTTTATAGCGTTCATCCTGATCGGAAACGGCGACGGCCGTATCGCCGAACAGCGTTTCCGGACGCGTTGTCGCGATCGTGATGAAGCGTCCTTCTTCGTTTTCAACGGGATAATTGAAATACCACATTTTTCCGACGGTTTCGCGCTGTTCGACTTCCAGATCGGAAATCGCCGTCTGCAACTGCGGATCCCAGTTCACCAATCGTTTCGCGCGATAGACCAATCCGTCGCGATAAAGCTGGACAAACTCCTGACGTACGGCGCGGCACAAGCCTTCGTCCATCGTGAAGCGTTCACGCGGCCAATCCAGAGAAGCCCCTAAACGGCGCAGCTGATTCGTGATCTGTCCGCCGGATTTGGCTTTCCATTCCCAGACTTTTTCGATGAACTTTTCACGGCCAAGGTCGTGACGGGAAACGCCTTCTTTCGCCAACAGGCGTTCAACGACCATCTGCGTCGCGATACCGGCGTGATCCGTTCCGGGCTGCCATAAAACGTCTTTGCCGTTCATGCGCTGATAACGGATAAGGGAATCCTGAATCGTAAAGGTCAAAGCGTGACCGATATGCAGGTTTCCGGTGACATTGGGCGGCGGAATCATAATGCAGTAAGGTTCTTTGTTCGAATCGGGATGACAGGCAAAAGCACCCGACTTTTCCCATTTTTCGTAACAAGCCGCTTCGCTTTCGGCCGGATTGTAAGTTTTATCCAACATGATCGTTCCTTCTTGATATCTTAAAAAAATATTCCCCAAGCTTTAGGGGCTTGAGGAAATAAAAGCGTTCAGAGAAATTATTTCAAATCAAGCCTGTCCATGACATGGGCGACTTCTTTTTTGACTACCCGCTCAACGATTTCCGGCAAATGCCGATCAAGCCATTCTTTTAAGAAAGGCTTCAATGTTTCGCGGACGATCGCTTCGATTGTCAAATTCCCTTGTCCCAGCTCCAACTGTTTTTCCGTGGCGATATCCCGCAGATGAGCCAAGGATTCCGCCGCCGCCATAACGGTCGGTTCCGCCAGCAACATTTCATCGGCGATTTGACGGGATGTATTTTCTTTAATCAGATCCGTCAATGTTTCCTCTTTCATCGGTTCTTGAGGAATGACGGGTTCCGGTGTGAAATCATCCTCTTCTTCGTCTTCGGCAACGGTTTCAACCGTTGTTGCCGGAATCTCTTTTTTTACAGGGGCTTCTTCGGGTAAAGCAGGGGCGTCAACAATCATTTCTGCGGTTAAATCCAAAACTTCTTCGTCCGGTTTTTCTTTTTCGATGTCAACCGGTTCGGCATTTTTTTTGATTTCAGACTCCGGCGCCGTCTGATGAACATCCTCTTCCGGTTCCAAGGGCAGGGAGTCTTGTTCAGGCTCTTGAGCTTCCGACGGGAGCGGAGCCTCCTCTTTATCTTCCGCCTTGGCTGCGACAAGCTCGGCTTTT
>JAFYCE010000130.1 GCA_017539865.1 Alphaproteobacteria bacterium | reverse complement strand
GTCAGGGACGAGGAACTGAATGTTCCGAACAATCCCACCCCGTCCGCTTGCATAAGAAATATAGCCACCTTACGAAAACTTATTGCTTTTCGGGAAGCCGACCGGCGGCATTTTTCCGACTTGAGCGCGATGCCCGATCCAGCCGACCAGATTTGTTTCAACGCGCGTTCCACCTCCGCACGGATAAGCCAAACCGTCTTCTTTATTAAACAGTTTAATGTCCGATAATGTAACACCGGCGGGATATTTCTGAATAAAAACGCCTTGCCCGCGAACCATTTCCGGAATTTCCGCCAAATCGAAAACCAACAGTTTTCTGTTGTCACCGATAACGGCTACGGCATTTCCCGAAACGGGAATACACAAGTAAGCATGATCTTTTTCCGTCAGGTTCAAAACGATTTTTCCGTTGCGGGTCTGCGCCAACAAGTCTTCTTCTTTAACGATGAAACCTTTGCCTTTTTTGGAAACGACCAAGCGCTTTTCTCCGGCACGGAAAATAGACATGGATACGATTTCGTCTTCTTCCGGCAAGTCAATGGACAAGCGTATCGGTTCACCGAAGCCGCGTCCGCGCGGCAGTTTATCCGCCATCAGCGTATAACACCGTCCGTTTGTCGCAAACATCAAAATCTTATCGGTCGTCTGCGCCTGCAAACCGCATTGCAGACGATCCCCTTCCTTAAATTTAATATCATCATCCAGTTGAATATGCCCTTTAACGGAACGTATCCAACCTTTTTCAGATAAAATAATCGTAATCGGTTCACGTTCAATCATCGCTTCAAGCGGAATCTCGATTTCCTGCTGTTCACCGGAAATCAACGTGCGGCGTTTTCCCAAAGCGGTAGCTTGACCGAATTTCTTTTTCATAACGGAAATTTCTGCGGAAATCTCTTTCCAGCGAGCATTTTCATCCGCCAAAAGAAGCTCTAACTTTTCTTTTTCCGACGCCAGATTGTCATGTTCCGTCTTGATTTGCATTTCTTCCAATTTACGCAGAGAACGCAAACGCATGTTTAAAATGGCGTCGGCTTGAATTTCGGTCAGGTTGAAAGCTTTCATCAAAGCCGGCTTGGCTTCGTCTTCCTCACGGATGATACGGATGACTTCATCCAGATTCAGATATGCAATCAGAAAACCATCCAGAATTTCCATGCGGTGATTGATCTTGTCCAAACGGAAATTCGAACGACGGATCAAAACGTCCTGCCGATGATCCAGAAAAGCCTGCAAAACCTGCTTTAAGTCCATAACACGCGGTACGCCGTCCTTGTCCAGAACATTCATGTTCATGTTGAAATTGACTTGCAGATCCGTCAGCCGGAACAAATGTGCCATCAGCTGTTCCGGTTCAATATTCCTGTTTTTAGGTTCAAGAACGATACGGACGTTTTCTGCGGATTCATCACGTATATCAGCCAAAAACGGCAGTTTCTTTTCCAATAAAAGCTTGGCGATTTTCGTAATCAGTTCGGACTTTTTCACCATATACGGGATTTCAGTAACGATGATCTGGTACATCCCGTGAGAAAGCTCGTCCTTTTCCCATCTGGCGCGTACGCGAATGGCACCGCGCCCCGTTTCGTATACCTTCAAAAGCGTTTCAGGTTTTTCAACGATTTCACCGCCGGTCGGAAAATCGGGTCCATGTATGAATTTCATTAAATCGGCGACGGTGCAATCCGGCTTTTTAATCAGCCATTGCAAAGCGTCGGCGATTTCTCCGACATTATGCGGCGCAACGTTTGTCGCCATTCCCACAGCAATACCGGATGAGCCGTTTGCCAGCAAATTCGGAAAAGCACAAGGCATGACGGCCGGTTCAACATCTTCACCCGAATATGTCGGACGGAAATCGACCGTACCGTCGTTCAAACCTTCCATGATTGCCAGAGCGACTTCCGTCAGTCGGGCTTCGGTATAACGCATGGCCGCCGCACTGTCCCCGTCAATGTTGCCGAAGTTTCCCTGTCCTTCGACCAAAGGATAACGCACGGCGAAATCCTGTGCCAGACGCACCATTGTTTCGTAAACAGCCGTATCGCCGTGAGGATGGTATTTACCGATGACGTCGCCGACAACGCGGGCGCATTTCTTAAAACCGGATTCAGGATCCAGATGCAGAGCGTTCATCGCATAAAGCAACCGTCTGTGAACAGGTTTCAACCCGTCGCGCACATCCGGCAAGGAACGCGAAACGATTGTCGACATTGCGTAGGCCAAATAGCGTTCTCCGAGAGCTTCCGCCATTTTTGTTTCTTTAATTTGTTCGCTTTCGTTCATTTTTTCACACCCGAATCTATCTTCACGCGTCGTCATTCAAAGCCGAAATCAGCCGGCCTCTGACAGCGGGGATAGTGCAGTCTAGCGTCTTTAGGACATGATTTTCAAGGAAAAATCCTGTTAATTTTAAAGCTTTTTTAATTTCCGTATTGTCGGCGTCTTCCCTTCCGCTGCGTAAAAAAGCCGGCAATTCCAACAATTTATCGTGCCACGGTTCACCGGCCTGACGGCAAACGGCTCGTCCCGATTTGGGCGAAACGTAAATCAAATCCTGCGTTTTGCCGGTCACGGCACAAACGGAAAGATCCAAACCAAATCCCAAAGCTTTCAACAAATCGACTTCCCATAAAGCGTAACGCGTTTTCCATCCGTCAAAACGCAATAACGCAATTTGTTCCAGCGTTTTTTGAAAAAATTCAGGAACGCTTTCCCGCTCCGGCAGTAAAGAACACATTGCGCACAAACATGACAAAGCCGTCAAACGCGCCGAATCATCCAAAACCTGAGCCGCATAAGCCGTCAACAATTCCGCTTTAACGGTTCCCAAATGTTCTTCCAATCGCGCTTTCCAACATATTTGAACCAAATTCCCTATTTGAAAATCGCCCGCCTGACGTTTTGAAAAGGCGTTCTTAACCAAACCGCTGTGTCTGCCGTGCTTTTGCGTCAAAAAAGAAAGGACGGCATCGCGTTCGGCAAATTTTTTGACACCGACGATCAGCGCGCCGTCCGACCACTCAGGCATTGAAATCCAACCCCCAAGATTTGTAATGTTCAGGATTTTCCGCCCACTTTTCACGAACTTTGACGAACAAAAACAAATGAATCCGGCATTCAAACATTTTTTCCAATTCCAAACGGGATTGCATACCGATTTTCTTGATCATCGCTCCGTTTTTACCGATAACGATTTGTTTCTGATTATTTTTTTCAACAAAGATGGTTTGGTCGATACGGATACCTTTTTCATCTTCCTTCCAAGAATCCGTTTGTACCGTGCTGATGTAAGGCAATTCCTGATTCAAGCACAGATATAATTTTTCCCGCGTAATCTCGGCAGCCAACAACCGGTTGGGCAGATCCGAAACCTGATCCGGCGGAAACATGAAAGGACCTTCGGGCATACGGGTAATCAGGTAGGATTCCAGTTTATCCACCCCTTCCCCGGTCATGGCCGACAGCATAAACGTTTCCTCAAACGCGCCCGTTTCATTCAGTTTTGCGGACAATTCCAGCAATTTTGCCGGTTTGACCAAATCGGACTTGTTCAAAACCAAAACGGATTTTTGCCTGCTTTTAATCAAAGAATCTGTAATGGAGCGTGTATCGTCGTCTACGCCGCGTCTGGCGTCCACCAAAACAAGACGCACATCCGCATATTCGGCGTCCTGCCATGCAGCGGCAACCATGGCGCGATCCAATCTGCGTTTGGGTTTAAACACCCCCGGCGTATCAATCATGACGATTTCGCAATCATCTTTGACGACAATGCCGCGAACACGGGAGCGGGTCGTCTGAACTTTGGGAGAAACGATTGAGACCTTTGCGCCGACCATATAATTGACCAAAGTCGATTTGCCGGCATTCGGAGCTCCTAACAATGTCACAAAGCCGCATCTTTCCGTCATTTGTTTTCCAATCTTTTCAGAAATTCGGACGCGGCTTTTTGAGACGCCTCCCTTTTGGATGCTCCTTCCGCCTGAACGGCTTCAAAACCTTCAATTTCAACTTGCATGACAAATACGGGAGAATGATCGGGGCCATGCCGTTCCAACTGTGTGTAGACAGGCAAAGACAACTTTTGCGCCTGAGCCCATTCTTGTAATTTTGTTTTTGCATCCACCGGAGGCGCCGATATTTTTTCCATAAACGGCATCCAATACCGGATGACAAATTGTTTGGCAGTTTCCAATCCGCCATCCAGAAACAAAGCGGCGATAACGGCTTCACAAACATCGGACAGAACGGCTTTAGTCACATCCAGTCTGTTGGACGGAACGGCTGAAATCAGATATTTATCGAATTTCAAATCCATCGCGATACGAGCTAACGGCTCGGCACGCGTCAAAGCGGTAAAACGTCTGGCCAAATCCCCTTCCGGTTCATTCGGAAAAGCCTGAAACAGCATTTCGGCTACAATAACGCCTAAAACGCGGTCGCCCAGAAACTCCAAACGCTCATATCCGGCGAAATGGTTTTCAAAGCCTAAAGTCAGAGCCTTTTTTAAAAGCTTTTTACTTTTAAACGCATGACCTAAAGCGGGATAAAGCTCGGCACAATCCGTCATTATTTGATACCGTTAAACAAACGTGACCACCGGACGGCCATGGGCCATTTCCAAATCTGCCACCAAGCCGCCGTTCCGTCATTGGAAAAGAACAAAAACTTGGCTTTTCCAACCAAATTGACTTTCGGCACGAAACCGACCTTAGTCGATCGACTGTCCAAAGAATTATCGCGATTGTCCCCCATCATAAAGAAATGATCCTCGGGAACAATGAATTCTTCCGTATTATCGAAAAGCATCGTATCGGAAATTTCAATAATCGGATGATGATAGCCTTCGGGCAAAACTTCCGTATATTTTTCAAAACGGACGGCTTCACCGGTGGGATCGCGCAAAACGTATTCCCCTTCAGGAATACGTTCGACCATATTTCCGTTAATGTATAAGCGACCCTCTTTGACTTGAATATGATCGCCCGGCAAACCAATCAAACGTTTGATATAATCCGTACGATTATCGGAAGGCATTTTAAACACCAACACATCGCCGCGCTTCGGTTCTTCGTAAAAAATCCGTCCTTTGATTAAAGGCAGGCTCAACGGCAGAGAATGACGGCTGTACCCGTTGGACATTTTGGAAACGAACAGATAATCTCCGACAAGCAATGTCGGAATCATAGAACCGGAAGGAATACTGAACGGCTCGGCAAAAATGGTACGGACAAACAATGCAATCAAAACAGCATAAACAACTGTTTTTACCGTTTCCCAAAATCCTCCTTGAGTGTTTTTTTCTTTCATCATTCGCTTCCTTGCTCTTTGTTTGTACTGATAATAACGACCGCTACAGCGTACGGATATTCATCCGTTAAAGAAACATCCACTTGCGGCGTAGCTTTTTCCGGCATCAGAGTATGCAGGCGTTCCAAAGCCCCTCCCGTTAACGTCATGACCGGTTTTCCGCTGCTCAGATGCCCGCTTTCCATATCCCGCCAAAAGACGCCGTTTCTCAACCCGGTTCCCAACGCTTTCGAACACGCCTCCTTTGCGGCAAAGCGCATAGCATAGGCAGCCGCTCTTTTCCGTCCTTCCCGAGAATCGCAAAAAGTCTGTTCCGACGCCGTATAAATCCGTTTGCAAAAGGCGTCCCCGAAGCGTTCCAAAGAACGCTCTATCCGTCTGATATCAACCAAATCCTTTCCGATACCGATAATCATGGCTAATCCTGCGTCCGTCGGACAGAACTGATGCCGGGACTGGCTCGCAAAGCGGCCATAATATCATTAAGATGCCGCACATCCTGCACCTCAATATCCACAGACAGATCAAAAAAGCTCGGCGTCCTTTCCAAAATATTCAAATTGGC
>JAFYCE010000129.1 GCA_017539865.1 Alphaproteobacteria bacterium | reverse complement strand
TAAAGAGTTTTTAAACGGCAAGCAAGAAGCATTGTCAACCATTCATGAAGTATATCACGCTCCGCTTTATCTTAATGCCGCAAAACTGCAATTCGGTGCCGGAAAGGAAGATTATTATATCATAGAAGCTTTTCATGATTTGAGCAATGATGTTTTGTTTTCTCACCAGCAAAAATTGTCCGCAGTCGGTATGTTGGCCAGTTCCGTTGCGCATGAAATGCGTAATCCCTTAGGTTCCGTCCGTCTGATTGTCGAAAATATTTTAGATAAAATGGATACGAGGCCGTTATCCAAGCCGGACTTGAAACATTATCTGACTTTAGTCGGCGACCAGATTTCATTGTGTATCAATGTGACTTCAAGACTGTTAAAATTGGCCAGAAAAAATGAAAAGGCCGATTCTCCCGTCGATTTGAACGAAGTCGTTACGGAAACATCCGCTTTGCTGGAATACGAAGCGAAGAAAATAGGCGTTGAAATCATTGTCCGAGAATCAGATAAACCCGCCGTCATTTCCGCTGCGGATGCGGAAATGCGGATGATTGTCGTCAATTTGATGCAGAATGCTTTCCACGACATGCCCGACGGCGGCAAGATGGAAATAAAAGTTCAAGCAGGTGATGAATATGTCAAGCTTGATTTTTCGGATACGGGGGTCGGTATCGAACCGGAAAATCTGCCTCGGATTTTTGAACCGTTTTTTTCTAAAAGAATGTCTCAGGATAAAAATGAAGGCAGCGGTTTAGGGCTTTCAATCGTTAAAACGATTATGGAAGAAGCCGGCGGAACGATTTCGGTCGAAAGTACCGTCGGAAAAGGAACGACATTTCATTTGAAATTCAAAAAAAGAGACGAATAAGGGAAAACAAACTGCGTTGATTTGCTCCGGATAGTTTGATAATATAAAACTATCTGGAGGAAATATGGCATATTCGTCTGACGATTTGGCGTCGAAGTTCGGCGATTACACCGACGTTAAGGGCAAAATCCGGCGGGAAGTCCAAGCGGGGCGACTGATTCCCGTTGCGCACGGGCTTTATGAAACAAATCCCGACGTGTCGGGCAAGTGTCTTGCAGGGCGCATTTACGGGCCGTCCTATTTGTCGTTCGATTACGCTTTGGCGCGGTATGGTCTGATTCCCGAAGCGGTGTATCACACTTACACTTCGGCGACGTTTAAGAAGAACAAGACCAAAAAATACCAAAATTCTTTCGGCGTTTTCACTTATCGGGACATTCCTGCGGCGGTTTATCCGTTGGAAATCGCGCTTTATCAGGAAAACGGATACTCGTATCAGATCGCAACGCCTGAAAAAGCCCTGTGCGACAAGCTGTATTCCCTGCCTCCCATCAGGAATATGGGCGATTTGAACGCGCTGATGTTTGAAGATTTGCGTCTTGACGAACAGGAACTGCAAAAGCTGAACACGGATACGATCAACGCGTTGTGTCCTTTGTATCGTTCAACCAATCTGACTTTATTAAACAAATTTTTTCGGAAGAAACCGCTATGAAAACCGTTTTGGAACAAATGCTTGATACCTATGAAACAAGAACGATCAAAGACAAGAAAAACGCTTTGTTTTACCGTAAAGAAAAACCCGTCGCTTGACCGCGACGGGTTTTGAACATCGGTGATAAACACCTCTTGCTTAAAAGCGGTTGCCTACTTTTTGTTAAGTATAGCATTTCTGCTTGAACTCTTAAAGCGGTAATCGCTTTATCGTCCGTGATGGTCTGACCGCTGTCACGGACGTTTTTTTTGATTGTCCCTAATAAAGTTTTTAGTTGGAAAAGCTGATTTCAATGCTGAATGAGCGGTTTGAAAAGATTGATTTTGAACAAGCGAAGCAAGATGTCCTGCCGTTTATCAAAAACGCGGCAAATTTGGATTTATGGGGCGCGGAGATGTTCAGGGACATCACAAGGGGGGGGAATATTTTATTTAATAACTTTTCAAAAAAATAATTATTTAATCTTTTTCCCTTTCTTTGTTTTTTTTATCTGTTATATCTTCATTTAATTTTTGTATCTGTAAAAAATTAAATGTAAAATATATAATTGTATATATTGAAAAAATTGCAAAGAAAGTATCGTATTTTATATTGTAATGCATAATTGTTGTATTAAATTTATTTCCTACAAATAAAAACAAAAATGTTTCGGCTAGGAAATAATATATAAAAACACTCCTTATATACTTTAAATTTTGGCGAACGCTTTTTAAATAATTAGTGTTCTTTAATTCGGAAAAAGTTGTTCCAACAATGAGTCCTAATCCGACAGAAAACATAATTCCAGAAACATTATAAATAGTATTCAAAACTTCTTTTTCAAAACAAAAATTAAAAAAAGAAAGAATAATAAAAACTAAAAATAGAACGATTATTCTATATAAGTGTCTCATAATGTATCCAGAAATTTTTTCATTTCCTGTTGGAGTTGAGGTTCAACCAACAATCCTGTTTCTGTCGTGTCAACGTAAACATCTTTTTTTACAAGTATGTCTGTTCCAGAAATTTTATTTCCGTGCCTATCAATCAATGATATATTATCAGTATCAGAAATAGGTTTCATAATAGCTCCAAATTTTGATTGGTATTCTTCATCAGACATTTTTTTAGGCTTTTTAAATTTAATCGTCAAGACAGCTGATATGACTCGTTTAAGTTCTTCTTCTGTTAAAGAAGTCGTATCTGAAAATAAGTCTTTTATTAACGAAAACGCCGCATTTTTCAAACTGATAGAGCGTTTTGAAATTTCATCCCCTTCATTTTTGACTTGAGGATCCTGAAATTTTATCGATTTTAAATCACATAACTGAGTTTGATTCGCAGAAATTATCATGGGTGTAATTTCAAAATCAGAAATATCTAAAAAATAATTGATGTATGTCTGCAACATAGTAGCTGTTTTATTGCGCGGCAAGTTTGTAACTAAATGCAGACCGTCCATACAAAAATAATAGTGCATTTTATACACAGCGGGAAAATCAGTATTTATATTAGCTAAGTCTTGATAAGAAAATCCTTTTTTATCTAAAAGAGCATTTGTAATTCCAGAAATTTCTCCAGTGTGAGCAATTCTGAATAAAGTTCCGAATATATTTGTTCCATTATTGTGAAGTTCACAATTTGATAATAAGTCTTCATCTGTGTTAGTATCTGTTGTATTTAATTTCATAAAACGATCTTTTACAAGAGTATTGTTAAATTTTGTATATATATCGGAAAAATAAGTTGTCGTGTTGCTCGTTAAATGTGAATTTTTAATTGAAAAAGCTTTTAAGGTAACTTTTTTCGTATCAGCCATATGTTTTATCCTCTTTAAATATTTAAGATAATGATTATATCATTTTTAAGTTTTTATTGAAAGAATTTTTGGCACAAAAAAGACGGAGAAGAATGGAGCATTCCTTTGTACTTGATTTTATAGCCGTCTGTTTATATCCTTTTGGCTAGGTGCGGGAGGCATAGGGTCGCCCGCGTTTAGAGCCTGAAAAAGACAGGTTCGGAGCCGTAGAAAGCTTCTTACACGAGCGGTGTTTGATATGAACGCCGTAATCCGTTTTGCGTATGGCAAAACGGAATTATATCCCCGATTTCAACTATGGATCGGGGAGGATTTGACGTATGTTCAGAAGCCCCGATTTATATCGGTCGCTTTAAAGGTCAAACGGTCATTCTCGTGTATGATTTTCTAACTCTCCGATCCGCCTTTCATCAGGCGGAATTGGAGAGAGTTTATGCCGAAAAGCCTGATAGAGCGTCTGTCGGAAATCGTGGCGGAGGGGAAGAAAGAAGTTCAGCGTTGTTTGGAACGCATCGAAAGTCAGAACAAAATCACTTTGCAAACGAATGAATATGTGTTACCCGCTAAGGACAGGAGCGGATTTTCTTACGGTTTGTCGATGGAAAGACAGGGCGGGGATTGGAAAAACCGTCTGATTTACGGCGACAATTTACTGGCGATGCAGGCGTTGTTATGCGGCGACCAAGCGACTGGAATGCCTCCGATGCGCGGTCAGATCGACCTGATTTACATTGATCCGCCGTATGATTCAAAAGCCGATTACAGAACAGATATAACCTTACCGAATGAAAATGTGGAACAGCGTCCGACAGTTTTGGAACAGATAGCATATTCCGATATGTGGAAAGAAGGAACGGTCAGCTATTTGAAATATATGTATCCTCGTCTTGTCTTAATGCGTGAATTGCTTTCGGAACAAGGCTCTATTTATGTTCATTTGGATTGGCATGTCGCGCATTATGTCAAACTGATTCTTGACGAGATTTTCGGGAAAGAAAATTTCGTAAGGGAAATAATATGGCGAATTGGATGGGTTTCCGGATATAAAAGCAGTGTAAATAATTGGATACGAAATCACGATACAATATTGTTTTATTCAAAAAACAAGGATTATATCTTCAATAAAGAATATATCCCTTATCCTGAAGGATATGTAAGACGTGATGGAAACGCTCCTACCGGAAAAGGTTATCCTATTGAAGATACATGGAATTGCACTGCGCTAGACTCATTGGATTCTATTCAACTAATGAGTTTTTCTAAAGAAAAAGTCGGTTATTCAACACAAAAGCCGGAAAAGCTTCTTGAACGGATTATAGCCGCTTCATCGAATGAAAATTCGATTGTGGCGGACTTTTTCGGCGGGTCGGGGACGACTGCCGCCGTTGCGGAAAAGCTGGGGCGGCGGTGGATCACGTCCGATTTAGGCAAGCCCGCCTGCATGATTATGCGCAAGCGGTTGGTCGACAACGAAGCCCGTCCGTTTTTATATCAATCCATCGGCGACTATCAGCGCGAAGTGTTCGCAACCAACAAGGAGTTTAAACGCATCGGCGATCTGGCTCGGGTCGTTTTGAACCTGTTCGGCGCGATCCCGTTCACCGACGACGCCGCGCCCGCCAATCTGGGGCAGATGAAAGAGGCGCACACGCTTGTCTATGCGGACAGTCCGAACAAGATCACGTCTTCGGCGACGTTGAAAAAAGCCCTCGCTTTGCGGCAGAGTTTCATAGGCGGTTGGCGGAAAGTTATCGTTCTGGGGTGGCAGTTTTCTTTCGACATCGGCGAAACGTTGCGGAAAATCGACCGTTCCGAATTGGAAGTGCTGGTCATTCCGCCCGATCTGATGGACAGGCTTCAATCCAAAAAGTTCAACATCGCCGAAACGAAGATCCGTTTTTCGTCCCTGCAATATCTGACGATAAAGCCGCCGGTCGTCAAACAGGCCGCCAAATCCGAAGAACAGGAAATCACGGTTTGTTTGGACAATTACGTTTTGTTGTCGCCGGATATGCTGTCTTTGGACGATAAAAACAAGGAAAAAATACAGGAAGTCATTGCCAATGATCCGCTTGACCTGATCGAATACTGGTCGGTCGATCCCGACTATGACGGGGAAACGTTTGTGTCCAAGTGGCAGGATTACCGCGAAAACAAAGACAACGATTCGGACGATTACCGCGTTTCGCGTTCGGCAAAACTGATCGTTCCGAAAAAAGAGCATCGCAAAATCTGCGTCAAAGCGGTTGATGTGTTCGGTTTGGAAAGCGTTTGTGTCGAGGAGGTTTAACTATGGCGAATTTGTTGAATACGGGAACGCGCGACATTCCTTTGAAATTCGCCGCCGCTCTGACCGGCATCGTGAACGGGGCGTGGGAGGATAAATCCCTGTTGCGGCAGGTAACGCCCGTTACGGCGGACTTGTTGCGCTATTGGTTCGAAGACGTGTTTTGTCAGGAACGTTCCCGCAATTTTCATATCGGGCAAAGGCAGGCGATCCTGAACGCGGTTTACTGCCACGAAGTTTTAAAGGCGGCAAACGTCTTTGATTTATACGCCGCTGTCGGGGAACTGACGGACGAAGACGTTTTGGACGCCGGTTTTCTGCCGACTTTGCAAAAGGACAAATACGCCTTTCCGAAGTATTGCGTCAAAATGGCGACGGGAACGGGGAAAACGTGGGTGCTGAACGCTTTGCTGATCTGGCAGTACCTGAACGCGAAATACGGCGAACAGACGGAGCAGAAATACACAAAAAACTTTCTGGTGGTCGCGCCGGGGCTGATCGTTTACGACCGCTTGCTGGACGCGTTCAAGGGAAAGCTCACTCTCGCCGGAACGCGCGATTTTTACAGCGCGGACATCGTGCAGAACGTTGACCTGTTCCTGCCCGAACGGTATCGGGAGGCGGTCTTTTCCTTTTTGCAAAACGCCGTGTGCGAAAAGCGCGACATCGGACGCAAAGTAACAGGAGAGGGCATCATCGCCGTTACGAACTGGCATTTGTTGAGCGGCGACGAAGACGATAAAGAAGACGCTTCCGTCACCGCTTCCGCCGCTTTGGAGGACGGGCGCGGCATCATTAAAGACTTGTTGCCGATCACGCCGGGGACGACGGCGGGACACGATCTGAACTCGATCGACAGGCGTATTCTGAACGGCGGGGAATTGGAATATCTGGTTTCTCTGCCCGATATATGCGTGTTCAACGACGAAGCGCATCACATTCACGAAAACAAGACGGACGGTATCGTTTCCGATGTCGAATGGCAGGAGGCGATGAACAAAATCTCCGACGGCAAGGGGCGGAACTTCGTTCAAATCGACTTTTCCGCCACCCCTTACGACGTGACGGGGAGCGGACAGCGGCGGACAAAGCATTACTTTCCGCACCTCATTGTCGATTTCGCCCTGAAAACAGCCGTTAAAAGCGGCTTGGTCAAGGCGATCGCTTTGGATAAACGAAAGGAAATCGCCAGTCTGGAAAATTCGGAAATCGACTTTAAGGCGGTGCGCGAAGGCAAAAAAGTCGTCGCTTTATCCGAAGGGCAGAGGCTGATGTTGCGCGCGGGGCTGTCCAAACTGCGGATTCTGGAAAAGCACTTCACCGACTTTGATACTTCCAAGCATCCGAAAATGCTCGTGATCTGCGAAGACACTTCAGTTACGCCGTTTGTCGAGGACTTTTTGAAAACCGAAGGGCTTGAAGACGATGACGTCATGACGATCGATTCCAATAAAAAAGGGCAGATCTCGGCCGCCGAATGGGATATCGTCAAACAGCGGCTGTTCAATCTGGACAAGCACTCTAAACCGAAAGTCATCGTTTCCGTTTTGATGCTCCGCGAAGGTTTCGACGTGTCGAACGTGTGCGTGATCGTGCCTCTGCGTTCCAGCGAAGCCTCGATTTTGTTGGAGCAGGTCATCGGGCGCGGCTTGCGGCTGATGTGGCGGGGCAGGGAATACGAGGAAATCAAGCGGGAAAATCTGGTCAACCTGTATGAAAAAAAGACCGCCCCCGCCAACTATCTGGACATTTTAAGCATTGTCGAACATCCGGCTTTCGAGCGCTTCTATGAAGATTTGGACAAGGATATCGTCATCGAAGACGTCGCCGAACGCGCAAGCAGGGAAAGCGTCCTCGGCGACTTGATCACGGTCGGGCTGAAAGAAAACTTTGCCGATTACGACTTGTTCTGGCCCGTCATTCTGCACGAAAAAGAGGAAATCATGGCGGACGTCGAAATCCCCGTTTCCTCTTTGCGTCCTTTGCAGACCCACCGGTTGGAACAACTGCAAAAGATGATGGCGGCGGCGGGCGCGGAAACGTTCTATTCCAAAGATATGATGGTGCAGACGAACTACGGCGAATACAAAGTCAAGGCCGACCTGTTCACCGCGCAGACGTATAACGACTTTCTGCAAAAACTGCTGACCGTCATTTGCGGCAATATCAACCGCTTCGGCGCGGACGGGCGGGGGAAGCCTTTGCCTTTGATGGCGATGAATCACGCCGTCCTTGTCAGAACGATCGACAAATATGTCCGCACGCGCCTGTTCGATTGTCCTTTCGAGCCGATGCAGGGCAACAACTGGCGCGTTTTGCTCCTGTCGAAAGCGAACATCGTCGAACATATCATGCGCGAATTTAGCCGCGCCGTTTATGAAATGCAGAACAATGTCGATGTTACCGAAGCCGATGTCTTGAAACAATGGTTCTCGCAAGTCGATAAACTGCCGATGCGGGAAAACTTCGCGCTTGATTTTGTCAAGACGATTTACGAAAAGACCGCTTATCCGTCCAACAGGGGCGGACTTGAACGGGATTTTCTGATTGCCTGCGACGGCGATACGGGCGTGGAACGCTTTGTCAAAATCAACGAAAACAAGCATACTTTCGCCCATTTGCGCTATCTGAGAACGGACGGAATGCTGTCGTCCTACTATCCCGACTTTATCGTGAAGTGCGGGAATAAAATCTTCGTCGTTGAAACAAAGTCCGACAAAGACGCCGCCAATGATGCAAACGTGCTTCAAAAACACCGCGGCGCGCTCGACTGGGCGGCGCAGATCAACGCTCTGCCCGAAAAAGACAGAATGAACGCCAAATGGAAATACGCTTTGCTGGACGAAACAACATTCTACGGCTGGAAAAGCAAAGGCGCGTCAATAGAGGAAATCCTGTCCTTTGTTTCGTTGAAGAAAACCGCCGTTACCGGCGTTTTGGATTTATAACGAAGGGCGGAGGCAATCTCCGCCTTTCAATTACAGAAACGGGTTGCAAAGAGGTTGCAACGGTGATTTTTCAAAGCAAGGCTTTCGCCGCGGCGAAAGTTTCGGGCAATAAAAAAAAGCCCTGATTTCTCAAGGTTTTATTTTATGGTGCCCATGACCTGAATGGCAATTCCCGCAAGCTTTAAAAGCTTAGCAACTTGAGCTCCATTTTTTCTTTCACGTCCTGCCAATCGGGCATTTTTGTCGAAAGCAGGCTGTAGAACTCCGCCGTGTGATCGGGATAAAACGCGTGGCAGAGTTCGTGAAAGATCACATAGTCGATGGAACGCTTGCTTGCTTTGATCAAATCGGGATTGAGTACGATCTGATGCTTTTTCAGATAGCTTCCCCAGCGTTTTTTCAGCTTCCTGATTTTCAGTTCGGGCTGCGTCATGTTCGGAAAAGATTTCATACATTCTGTGAGCCGTTCGCTGAAAACGGTTTGCGCACGGGATAAAAGCCAGTGTTGAAAAGCGGCGTTGATTTCTTCCGTTTTTTGCGGGGCGGACGACAGAATGTAAATTTTGTTTTTCAGGACGCGGACGGCGTTTTTCCAAGGCGCTTTCTCGATAATCAGCTGATATTGCCGCCCAAGGTATAAAACGGAACAGCCGGAAATGATTTGACTGTTTTCGGGGCGGTTAAATTGCCTGAAATAGTCGAGTTGCTTGTTGATCCATTTTGTTTTCCGGCTGATGAAATCGTCCACCGCAATATCGGGGGCTTCATTCGGCACTTTGATGACGACCTGAAAATCGGGATTGACTTCGGCGGCGAAAGATTTGCGCTTTTCCCGAACGATGCGATAATCCGACATCAGAACAGATCCTTGTTTTCAACGGCCAGATTCCAGACGGTCATCGCGATTTGCTCTATCGTGTCGGCGGAAAGTTTCTCGTCCACTTCGTCAAACAGGAAGTCTTCGACATCGTTCAAAACGGCGCGTTTGACATCGTCTCTGGTTTGAAAATCGACGACTTTCCTTGATTGGACGAGGGAAACGATATGCCGGACGATATCGGCGTATTCGTCGCCTGTCGTTTTGAAAAAGCCTTTGATGTTGCGATAGAACGGATGAAAGACCTGCTTTGAGCGTAACGTTTCGGGAATATCGGCATCCGAATAGTTCGCAACGTCCGCCTGATATTGCTTCGCCTGTTCCAACAGAGCCGCCAGATCTTCGCGCTTTGCCGATTTCAGTTTGTTCAGCAGGTTTTCGACAAGTTCGCTGAATTTCCCGTAGAAAGCCTCGTCCTGACTCCATTTTTCCCGAATGACTTTTTTCGTTTGAGCCAGAATGGCGTCGGCTTTCGATTTATCGGACAGTCCCGCGGCTTCGTTTTCGATAAAGTCGTTAAATTCGCGCATATCGGACAGGTTGATTTCTCTGGACAGGATTTCGGCGTCTTTGGCGGATACGTACTTGTCCAGCAATCGGGCGATTTGGTCTTTGTATTTTGAAAAGTCGACGACTTCCGCGCATGCCAGCATTGCCGTCTTTTTCAGTTCGATGAATTTTTTCAAATCGCGCTGATAGCCTTTGAGCGTTTCCGCGTCCGTCTTGTCATAGAAATCATACAAAGAGGCGCAAACGGAAAACTGCCTGATGCAAGCGTTGACGTCTTCCTTGAACCGTTCGCGCAGTTTGTCGTCGTGGATCAGCTTTTGCACATAGGCGTTTGTGTCGTCGGGATTGCTCAGAACGGCAAAAGCGTCGTGCAGTTTCCGGAAAGCGTTTTGCAGTAACTCGATCTGACTGTCGGTGTCCAGTAAAGCCCGTTCGATATCTTTCGGGTCGAAGTTTGAAAACAGTTCCAAAGCGCTTTTTAAGTTGCTGGCGTTTTTCGAATAGTCGATGATCAGCCCCGCCGTTTTCGCCTGCTTGCCGACATCGCCGTCAAAGACGCGGTTGACGCGGGCGATCGCCTGCAACAGGTTGTGATCCTTTAATTGCTTTGCCAGATACAGAACGGTATCGCGGGGCGCGTCAAATCCCGTCAAAAGCTTGTCAACGACGATCAACAATTCGCATCCTTCGGGATTGTTTTTGTAATCATTGATAATTTGCTTTTCCCGCTTGTCCAAAGGGCCGTAGATATGCTTTTGCTCGTTTAAATACGCTTCGATGATTTTTTTGTGATTGACGTCTTCGTCTTCGGCGGGAACGTCCTTCGCCTGCGTGTCGGAAATGACGACTTCGCACCGGATGCCGCCCAAAAGGTCCAGAGCCTTTTTAAACATCACGGCGGCGTATTTGCTGGGCGCGACCAGTTGACCTTTCAGCCCCGTGTTTCGAAAATTGTCGATAAAGTGGTCGTGTACGTCCAAAGCGATCATGTCAATGCGTTGGGACGTTTCTTCCAACACGGCGGCGGAAACGCACTTTTTCATAAAGTCGGCGCGCTGTTCTTCGCTCAGGTCGGCAAGGATGCGGTCATAGAATTTGTCCGCCACCGGATCGATTTTCTGGTCGACGAAGCGCCCCTGATAAACCAGAGGCAAAACGGCGCCGTCCGCTTCGGCTTCGGAAATCGTATATTCGTCGATCAGACCGCCGAATTTTTCAATGGATTGCGATTTTGTCAGAACGCCGTCTTTCGTCTTCGTCGCTTTCATCAAAGGCGTTCCCGTGAAAGCGATCTGACAGGCGCGGGGCATGATTTTGTTCATCGCCGCGTTGTTGTCGCCGCTTTGCGTGCGGTGGGCTTCGTCTATCAGCAAAAAGATGTCGTTGTCGTTATCGACAAGCGATGTTGACATATCGAATTTGTGAACAAGGGTCGTTACGACGTCCTGCGTTTTATCCTTTATTTTTTCAAGCAGATCTTTGCCCGACATCGCTTTCTGCACGCCTTTCTTGATGCTGCAGGCGGCAAAAGTGTCGTGGATCTGTTTGTCCAGATCGCGGCGGTCGGTAACGATGATGACGCGGGGATTGGTGATTTTTTCGATCAGGTTTTTGACCAGCATCACCATCGTCAGCGATTTGCCCGATCCCTGCGTATGCCAGATCAATCCGCCTTGCCGCTTGCCGTTTTCGTCCTTCGTTTCAATGCGGGCGAGGGTCTTCTTTATGGCGAAATATTGCTGATAACGGGTGATTTTTTTCTTGTCGTTGTCGTAAAGGATGAAGTTGCGCACCAAATCAAGCAACCGTTCCGGTTTCAGCAGGCTGTAAATGCCTTTGTCCTGCTCGGTTAAAATCTGCCGCGGCTTTTGTTCGTATCGGGAACGGAGCAAGTCCTGACCGATTTGCCCGACCGTTTCGGGGGAAACCGGCGTGTTGATCGAGGCAAGGACTTTTTCTTCAAAGTCTTCGCCGGCGTCCTTTTCTTTCCAAACCGCATAGAACTCGAACGGCGTCAGCATTGTGCCGTATTTTAAGGTTGAAACGTTCGTGGCGATCAGGATTTGCGGGAACAGGAAAAACTTCGGCGTTTGGGATTGCTTTTGATTGCGGATCATCTGATTGACCGCTTCGTTGACGGACACGGACGCTTTTTTGTTTTCGATGACGGCGAAAGGAATGCCGTTCACGAATAAAACGATGTCGGGACGGCGGTTTTGGTCTTCCTCAAGCTCAAACTCGGCGATGACGTGAAAATCGTTGTTGCGCGGGTTGTTCCAGTCGATGAAACGCAACTGCGGGGAGGTCTTTTTTCCGTTGACGATTTCGGAAACGGAACAGCCACCCAACAGGTTGGAAAAGACGGTTTCGGACGCTTTGATCATGCCATCATCGAGCTTGACCTTTTCCAAAGCGAAAACGGCTTCCCCGATGCTTTTATCGGAAATGTCGGCCGAATTGATGCGGCGCAACGCCCGACAAGCGATGTCGCGCAGGACGTATTGCCCCGTCCCGTCACGATGTAACGCGGCTTCGCGGCGGGGAATATAGGTGTAACCGAGGTTGATCAACTGCAAAATCGCGGGGATTTGCGAACTGGACGCTTCATCAAAATCGGGAAGGAAGAACATGGTTTCAGACCTTTTCTAAAAGGAATTTGTTTTTAGTTGTCTATAAAGTTCTTTAAAACGGTTGAATGTTTCGAACCAATTATATATTTCCGGATTCATCCAATTGATAACCTCTACCAGTTGATTATAGCTTTTCAGTAAATCCGCTTCGTCTTTAATAACAGGTTCAAAGTGGGCGATTCTGTTTCTTATTTTCAACAGTCTGTTGAAAACATTCGATATATACTTTCGTGAAGGTGCTCCTACATAATTGGGGAAAAGAAATCGCAGAACGGGAATCCATAAACTCTGTTCATAAAAAGCGTCAAAGATATGACACCAAAATCCGAAATTCAGTCTGGCTATAACGTCATTGGCCGAGGGAGTTTCTTGCGGATATTTAACTTTTTTAGCGTTATCCAGACTGTCTTGATGCAAGGTAAGCCATTGCACGGAATCGTACCATGTTTCACATTTGAAAGACTCTGTCATTTTTTTATGAATTTTGTTGCGCAAACAGACTTCGACACAATCAATAAAGGCATAAAGTTCTTCACAAATTAAGATGTTGATTTTATATAATTCGACAGCTTTTTCTTCAGAAAGTCCTTTTGTTGTGGCAATTCTCTGATAAGTGCTTAAACGTTGTTCCGAAAAGCTTTCTTTCAATAACTGTAACATTAACGTTCATTCCCCCCTTGACAAATCCGTAAAAAAGGATATTTTTATCCCTAATAGTCCTCGGAAAGTGCTATGGCGCCTTGGTAGCGTTACCACTCCGAGGTTATTTTTTTGCGTAAAGCTATTTTTCTGTTTTTTATCTGATTTTATCATTTTCAACACCAATCTATCGAAGATTCTCCCGATGATAAAAAATCATTTTTTTCACCTGTGGGAATTATGGTTTTACAAACCGGGCAAATTAAAGAAGAATACGCTCCGGGGCTTAGATGAATGGCTTTTTTATCTTTATCCCAGCACGCAGAGCAAAAAGGCCCTTCTTTTTCTCCGTTTTCTTTAATGTTCCAATAAACACTTTCTTCAAATTTCATATTGAATTTTTCTTTTTCGATTAATTGTTCACGGAGTTTCAAGTTTTCTTCCCGTAAAGAAAGAATTTCTTCCTTTAAATCCAAAACGGCTGTTCTTGCATCAATATCTTTAACCCGTTCCGCAAATTCGGACAGTTTTTTTATTGTATCCATAATTTTTGTAGTCTCAATCATCTTACGCCACCTTTACACGGATTTGACCGGTCAGAAGTTTTTGCATCAAGCCTGTTTTTTGTGTTTTTAACGCGGACAGTTTTCGGGTCAGCAGAGTTATTTCTTCGTCCGCTTTGGAAAGAATGTCCGCAATCGCCCTTTGTTCAGAAATATCGGTGGGGATATAAATTTTCTGTTTCATCAATTCATTTTTAGACAGATTAAAACGTGTTGCTCCTTGAGCCAATTTATACATTATTTTTTTGACCTGTTTTGATCTGAATAGATACACAGCATACTCAGGTATTAAGGTATTAAAATCATTAAGCCTAAATCCAAAACAAAAACTATTTAAGTATAAAGGATAATTGATTTTTGTGAGAAGAACTGACGAAAAGCCGACTTCTTCAGGAGTTTCAGATGAAGTTGTAAAAAATATATCGCCATATTGAACCGTATTTTGAGTTTCATTCGGAAGAATTTCTACATTTTCCAAGAAATTAAGGTCTATTTTATTATTTTGATAGATATTCATATATGGTATAAATTTTGCCCCTTTGCCAAAATCATCTTTGTTTTTTCCGGATAAACCCGTATATGTCGATCCGATTTCTATAAGCTTTATTTTTTTCCACGGATAGGTGGATTTTGAGAAACGTATGTTCCCAGTGAGAAGTCTCTGCATCAATCCTTTTTTCAGCCGCTTTTTTTGTTCGATCAAAGCGGACAGCTTTTCAATCGCCGTATCCCACGTCCCCAATATCTCCGCAATCTTCTCCTGCTCACAAAGCGGGGGAAGAAGGATCCGTTCTATATGCACATCATTTCTATTAAGAGTTGGAACACCACTACCAGAATCAAATTTTGAAAACTTAAGATTTTGAATTTTATAAAAAATAAATTTTGGACTATTCCCTTTAAAATCAGTAACCCATAAACTTGTATTATGAGGCCAGTAATCTTTTGTTACATAGGTGACCTTACCTATTGTGCCTGAACGTCCTGTTACTACACCTGGTGCTTTAGCTTTATAAGTATTATGAGTCCCTTTTACACCATTTGAATAAACAATAGGATAATCCCCTGCAACAATATCTTGTTCGGGTAAATCGAAGCCACGTTGTAAAGGGCAGATATCTATAAGTTTCTTAACGCTCCACCCTTCGGGGATTTTTTGATTGGTTTTTGTCATTGATTTGTCCCCTTTGTCGAAAGCCCTTTGGTTGTTTTGATTAGACTGTTATCTAAAGCGTAAACTAACGGAAAAAATGTTTGAACGTCTTCTATGGTTTTCGGAAAAGAAGCCCCTTTTTGTTGTCTTAATTGAAGCAGATAAAAGCCGAGCTTTTTATAATTGTCCAATCCGTCTTTATCCAAATACGCGCAGAAATACGAAGCGTTAGAATCCAGCCATTGGCAAATTTTTACAGCAGAATCATCGTCGTCCGTAAAGGTTGAAGCTATTTGATCCAATTCGTGCGCCAAATCCAACCGTTTTAAACATAAATCCCGCTTTTGCTGTTCTTTTGTCTGCCACACCTGAACACCGGCAAAAACAAGCATTCCTATCGCGCACATCCATTCTGCATTTTGTTGTAAAAACTGAAGCATTATCTATCTCCAAACATGAACTGTAGTAGCATCATATAAGAAACACTTTCTTCCTTTTTGTTCGGCTTCAATTTTAAAGGCTTCAGCGGCTCTTTTATCATCTTCTGAAAAGACTCCCATATAGATTTGTTTAAACCCCTTAGTTCCATTTCCATCTAATACGGCTTTTCTTATGTGTTCGTCATTTGTTTTTAAAACTGTGCCGAAAATTACAAGATCGCCTCCTTTTCCCGTCAAGCTTTTATATTCATGCGTTAATAGAGCGTTATGTAAAATCTTCCTTCTCTTCATTTCAGATGTTCCCTCTGATATGAAGACAGGATAAATGTCTTTTAGTAAATTTCTATATGTTTGAAATTTAAGGATTTCGCCCGTTCTTGAATAAGTGTTTTTAATAATCTTATTTCCTTTATCAAAAATATGAAGTGCTCCGTGAAGATAGTGTATTTTTTGACCATATGGTCTTTCTGTTTGATAAACGACATATTTGGCGTCTTCGTTATCTTCATCATTTCCAAAACCATCGTTAATATCTAATGAACCAAAATCGGTAGAAGATATTGTTGGATATAGGTCTGGAAAATGACGAAATGAATCCAGTTTCATTGTGGTCCAATAAAGCAGAAGATCGTAATTTAACGTATATATTTCGTTGTATTTACTAATGAACTTTGCACATGAAATATATTCTTCATCAGAAATGTCTGATATTTTTTCAGGATGATTGTTTGTTATTATTTTAACCAAATATTTTTTTAAGTTTTTTGAATCTTTTTTTAATTCATCAACGTTATTTAAGCCGTATTTCAAATCAATTTTTGCAGAATTTTCTAGCATACGGATTACTTCTTCAAAATCGGATAGAGAAAATTCCTCGAAAACTCTATATAATGGACTTTCTTTGCTTATCAGTTTCTCTGAAACGGCTTTTTCTAATAAATGAGTAAAGGAAAAACGATGAGGATCGTAAGCCATACTAAACCCATTTCCTAACAGTAATGTCGATTTGTTGTTTTCTATAGAATTTAATACATCTTGATATGTTAACATCTTTTATCTTCCCCTTATCCTTCGATCAATTAAAAATATTTTTAAAGAAGTTGCTTCGCCAAGCAGCTTAATAATTCTTCCAATGCCTTTTCGGGTAATTGTTCAATAGCCACATAAAAAGGAAGATTTTGAGTTACATAATACAGCGCGTTATAAGAGTTATGAAAAGAGAGTTCTAAACAAGGAATAACTGTTACACCCGTAAACAACGATAAGTTTTTTATGGTTTGTCCGTGTTTATCTATACTTTTTTGCAACTGGCTGTGAATTTGAGCAAAATCTCTGCTGTTCAATGCCTTCCAATTTTCTTGATAAAGCAATATATCCTGAGAAATATCATAGGCGGATTTTGCGATACTTAACGCGGTTTTTACTTGTTCAAACGTAATTTGCATATTCATTTTCTTATTCCTCAATCACTTCCCAACATCCGCCTTTGTCGGGACCGACGCGGCGCAGTTTGCCCGCTTTTTTCAGCTTTTCGATGTTCCATTTGATTCCGTCCGACGTCAAACCGAGTAAATCCGCCAGTTCTTTGCGCGTCGCCGTCGGATCGGCCTTTAAAACGTCCAAGATTTTCTGGGTAGTTTTCTGGGTAGTTTTTTCCGGAATTTGCATTTCTGCGCTGTCCAGAATGTTATTTTCGCCTAACAGAAAGTTGCCGAAAAACCTGTTCAGATACTCCATTGTGCAGGGAACATCTTTTTCCAGATTTTGATAATTGGCGCGAACCAGAGCGTTGCGGAAATATTCGGCGTTTTGTTCAAACAGATCGTTGTTCGTTTCAAATCCCATTGTGTAAAGATACTTGATGACAAAGACCGCCGTCGTTCTGGTGTTGCCTTCCGCAAACGGGTGAATCTGCCAAATGCCGGAAGTGAACTTTGCCAACCGTTCCGCCTTTGCGCGCTTGGAAAGCCCCTGATACTTGAAATTCTTTTCCTGCAAAAAATCATACTCGAGCATTTCCATAATGTTGTCCGCGCGCCCGTACACGACCGTGTCGCCGTTCAAAACAGGCTCTTTTTTGATGATGTCGTAAGTGCGGATCTTGCCCGCAATCTCGTCGCTCAATATGCCCGAAAACAACGCTTTGTGAATCGAAACCAATTCGGCGGGACGGAAAGAAAACGTGTGCGTGCTTAACAGCTTTGCGATACGCGCGGAAACTTCGTCGGCTTCTTTTTCGTTCCGTTCTTTGACGGTCTTTGCGGGGTTCGCCTGATAATAGCGGGCGACTTGCTCGGCGGCTTCGTCAACGGTGATTTTGCCCTCGATGTTGTCCTTCGCCACTTCGATCAGATATTTTGAAGGGGTCAGCCCGTCCACTTTCTGCAACCCGATCGCAACGCCCCAGTTTTCAGCCCGTTTATACCGCTCCGGTTCGCCTTGCTTTTTGTATTCTTCAAAATGAGTCATCAAATTTTGCTCCGGTCATTTCTTTTCAAGCCGTTTTTCCACCGCTTCCAATTCGGCGATTTCTTTGGCGTCCTGTTCCTCTGCCGCAAGTCTGTTTTGTTCTTTACGGATCGCGTCAAACTCGGCGTATTTTTCCGAAACGATTTCTTTCATTCGTTTGTGTGAAACGCTTCCCGCCGTTTTTAAAAGCGGACGTTCGTTAAAGGCGACAAACCTGTCAACATATTCTTTCCAATCGTTCAGGGTAATCGTTTGTCTGTTTCCCGCGCGCATTTCCGCAAAATCCAAAAACAGCGTTACAAGCCTGTTCAATCCGTCTATTTCCGTATCGGTCAGATAGTTTTTCGCAACATAGATGTCGGTCTTGCGAACGACAGAGCCGCTCCAGCTGGTCAGATTCATGTTCGGTTGAGACGGGGCCGCTCTGGACACGATCAGTTCCGCCGCCGTTTTCTGCGTCACGGCATACAATAATTTGTTTTGAACGATCGCAAAAAATTCCGCCGTTTCTTCCTCTTTTCCTTTGTAGTCAACCGCGAGGGCAAACAAATCCCTGACTTTTTGATAAAAGCGCATCTCGGACGCCCGAATGTCCCGGATCCGTTGAAGCAATTCATCGAAATAATCGCTTCTCACCGATCCTTTCAGGCGGTCATCATCCAAAACGAACCCTTTGACAAGGTATTCCTTTAAATGCTCGATCGCCCATTGCCGGAACTGCGTTCCCCGAACGGACCGCACCCGCATGCCGACCGCCAAAATCATATCGAGAGAATAAATTTTCAGGGTCCGCTTGACTTGCCGTCGTCCTTCGTTTTGAACTTGTAAGTAATTCTTACAAGTTGCCTTTTCATC
>JAFYCE010000128.1 GCA_017539865.1 Alphaproteobacteria bacterium | reverse complement strand
GTTTAAACAACTCCCCTTTCATATCATTGATGAACATACACTTGTCATCATTTGCCAGAATACTGGGAACAACGACGCCGGATGTTTTGCCGCATTCCGGCGCGCCGACGACAAACAGCGACATGTAATTGTTCATGCGCAGCATCCGGCGGTCTTCCCACAGCCCCAGAACAAAGGACATTCCGTCCCATACGCCCATGCTTTTAAGATCGCGTTCATCAGCGAAACGGCCGTCACCTTCATTCAACTGCACAAAATAGTACGGATTGGTTTTTATCGTCATCAAACAGCCGCCGATAAAAATAAAAATCGGCATGGCGGGAATCCAAATGGCAAAGCTTTGGAACGGATCTGAAGCAAACTGCATTATCCAACGGAAATAACCGATGAAATAATAATGCGGATGCGTTTTCAAATAAGAAAAATAGTTTTTAACATTTCCCCAAGACTGTGCGGAAAAGCCGTGAGATATCATATGTCCCAACGGATAGGCGATCAAAGAAAATAAAAAAGCCGCCAAGGCTGAATAAATGAATCCTAAAACAATCCAGTCCAACGCCCTGTAGTGTTCGTCAAAGTTCCCGTCTTTACGGGACGGAAGCATAGAATAGCGATCCATTCCCTAACTCCTGATTTTTTGTCTTTGACGTTTGACACGTATGCGTGTTGACGGCCGCCGATGCGGAACCATTCTTTGCATAACAGAACGGACGACCCGTCCGGCGGTATTGACAACGGCCTGAACAGCCGTTGCTTTTTCTTCTTGCGGCGGCTTTTTTTCGTCTTCATCAACAGGATAGAGAATCGGAAAATCATATTTGCTGGGCGGCAATTCCTCCTTGCGACGGGGACGATGAGTCACCAGACTTCTGGCTCCGCTGCCCAAGGCGGGGCGTTCTTCCAAGACGACATCTTTCAAGCGAGCCTTCAACTCCTCCGGAGAGGCTTGATTAAGCCGGCGGGAACGTAAAATATCCAACTCTTTCGATAACGTTTCGTCCTGTCCATCAGACGGTCCGGCTTGCACACGCAATTCTTCCGCCGCCCGATTCATCTCCTCCAGCCGTTTTTGTTCTTCCTGCTGATTTATTGCCCGTTTACGCCGTAAAACCTCCAATTCGGTCAAGTTTGCCCGTATCTGATTAGCGGTTGTTAAATCCAATCCCGCCAAATTCCCTTTTTTGATTTCGATTTTCCGACCGGCCGCCTGCTTGAACGCATAAGATCCGTCCAAATACATCGGATCGATCTTAACCCCTGTCAGATTGACGCCAACCAGATTGACACCGGACAGATCCACACCGGTCAAATCCACACCGCGTAAATCCAGCTTGCGCAAATCAAGGTATTTCAAATTGACTTTGCGCAGATCCAACTTGCCTTCTTCGGCATCGCGCTGCATCTGCTGCATTTTTTCCAATTCGTTCAGAGCCTGCTTGGCCAGCTTAGCTCCGGCGATTTTAGCGTTTTTCAAATACGCACCGTCCAGCAAAGCCCCTTCCAGATCAGCCCCTTCCAAATCGGCTTCTTCCAGATTGACACCGCGCAGATCGGCACCGCGCAAGTCCGCACCGCGCAGATCGACACCGGACAGATTGGCGTTTTTCAAATCGGCGTTTTGCAAGTTGATGGAGGAAAGATCCGCGCCGGAAAAATCGACTTCATGCAAATCGGCACCGACAAATTTATCGACCTCGCCCTGCCCCAGACATTTGACGACAAAAAGAGCGTTATCATCCTTTTCCCAACCGTTGAATTTGTTTTTCCGCTGTTGCAATTCGTCAACGATCCGGACACCGGCCACATAGCTGACACCGGAATCCGAATCATCCACCGTCTTGGGAGCCGGCCGCGTCGTCAAAGCACTGTAGACGCCTTGATTTTCCTGAAGCTGATTATTTTCGCTGCTTTCCGTCATGCTTTGTCCGCTTTTACTTTTTCAATGTTTCCGCCGCCACTTTTTTGATTTCCGCCTTATTCTCGGCGGCATTCTTTTTCAATAGTTCCAAATCGGGTTCCTTTTCCGGTTTTTCTTTAGCGGCTTCCAATCTTGCCCCCAAAACCAGATCCGTATTCAGAATACGTGCGGAATATGACGTCATTGACGCCTTGAGACCATCCAGCGTCGGAATCTGTCGCCCGTCAATCTGCGCATAAGAAAAATTCAATCCGGAAATATCCTGCCGTTTCAAAGCGTCCACAATTTGATTTTGTATTTCAACGTCCTTCATATCCACAGCGGAAGCGGAGAAAACCTTTGAACGGATGATATTATTCAATATCGTTTCGTTAATAATCGTTTCCGAACGCAGATCCTTGACTTCCAAAGTGTTCAGCTTTCCACTCCCCTTGGCTTTCAGATAGGACGGCAAATCGCCCGTCATTTTCAACTGGGCGATATCCACTTTTCCTTTTTTGACGCCGTTTTCATTCCAGACGGGAATCTCCAATTTTCGAACGGTCATTTCCCCGTCCGTTGCTAAAGGCGTTCCGCTTGTTTCGCCGATATTGCTGTTTCTTAAAACGACTTCATCGGCTTTCATCAAATAGGAAATCTGCGTTTTTTCCCCGTTCTTTTTTACAGGAGAAAACACGATATTTTTGACGCTTAAGGAATCTGCGGAATCATCGTAAGAAATACCGTCGTACTTAAACACGTATTCATTGGAAGACAAAAAAGCGTTAAAGTTTGAAATCGCTTTTTCTTTTGCGGCGGCGGCAATTTCGTCTTTGGAAGGACCGGTATAGACACGCCGTTTAAAAGTAGACTTTTTCGGTTCCCGAACATTCTTCTTCTTTTGATCTTCCGGAACTGCCGTCTTTTTTTTATTTGTCGTTTTTTTAAAATAAGGATTGGATGCGTTCTCATCATCCCAAATCGACTTGGGGTTTTCCGCTTTTTTCTGCGCGGCGATTTTTCCCTGATGTTCCCTGTATTCACGCATCAGCCTGTTGTAAGAACCTTCTTCGGCAAAAGCATTCTGTATTACAGCGCAAAAGTATAACATGAAAATGGAAAAGAAAGCCGTCATTTTATTCTTCATTCCAAAGTCCCTTCAAAGAAGCATCCCTTTTGATATTTATATCAGGAAAAGCCTTTTCTGCCCACAAAATAATAAACCGCCGAAGGGAATTTCTCCGGCGGTTTTGAATGATTGAAAAAACGAATCAACGTTCCTGTGCTTTGCCGCGGGCGATCTGTACCGCCTGAGAAGACGGAGCGACAACTTTCGCTTTTGTGCCTTCCAGCAATGCGGTATGAACAGGAGTATTCGCCTTGCCGTTTGCGCCGGAAACGAACACTTTCAACGGCTCGCGTTTCAAGAAAGCGTCCGCTTTCACGCGTTTTTGCAGCTTTGCTTTGTTTTCCAGAATCTTGCTCTTTTTGGTATCCGCACCGTCCAAAGCCTTGGAAACGACTTCGTAAACGTTTTTGGAAAGCCCCGGCTTTGCCATGATCTTTTCCAATGCACCCTTCATCATTTCCTGACGTTCGGAGTCAAAGCGACGCCAAGAAGCCAACGGCTTTGCCACATCAGCCGCGACAAGCGGATTGATGCCGTCCAGCTTCAGAGCCATATCGGCAACAAATTTGTAACCGGAACCGTCTTTCGCATGGAACTCTTTCTGGTTGCCCGTAAAGCGGCGCATGACGGAACGAACCTTGTTCGGATTCGTGATCGAGAACGCTTCGTGATTGACGGCTTTCTTCGCGCCTTCCAACCCTTCGGAAGCGACGACGCCCAGCCACTTGTTGACGACCAGTTCCTCGTCTTTGAAACGGTTGTAGAAGTCGGCGACGATTTTTTCATCCTTCATGCCGGCCGCCGCGTTCAACGCCGCCAAACGGTCGGTCATGTTGTTCGCCTTTTCATACTGAGCCGCAACGCGATCGGCATATTCCGGTTTTTCCGTTGAAGCCAGAAAAGCCAAAGCCTTGTTCTTCAGAGCGCGTTCACCGGCGTCTTTGGCAACGGGTTCGAACGGTCTGTCGATATCCAAAGCATCATACGTGTTGACCAAATCTTTTTCAAAACGGGCGACAAACGCTTTCGACACCATCGAACGGGCTTTAGCCACCGCGTCGACATCAACGACATCCATCTGGTCGCCGATGTATTTCGCGCTTGGCAAATCCAGCGTCTTGGCGACGAAAGCCTTGTCCAAAGACGGATCTTTCAGATAAGAGCCGAGAGCGTTCAGATAACCGTCGTCGACTTTCGGTTCTTTGCCGGCCTGAATGTCTTTGACCATATCCAGCATTTTCTTGACGCCATACTGCTGCGCCGCATCCCAACGGTTGAACAAATCGGAATCGTGCGCCATCAAATGGGCGCGTTCCGCATCCGTGTAATCCATATGGAAGTTGATCGGCGCGGTAAAGTCGCGGTTTGCCGACAAAACCGGCTTTTCCTTCACGTTGACGAACGTGAACGTCTGTTCCGGCTGATCCATGATCATCACGCGGGAAGTTCCCTGCGCTTCCTTTTCACCGGCCAACTGCAGCGGCATATCCTTGCCGTCTTTGCCCAGCAATCCCATTTCCATCGGAATCACGAACGGCAACTTCGTATCCTGCCCCGGAGTCGGTTTCGTCGTCTGACGCAGTTTCAGCGTATACGTCTGATTCTTTTCGTCATATTCCCCTTCCGCAAAAACGGACGGCGTACCGGCCTGCGAATACCAACGCTTGAACTGCGTCAGATCTTTGCCGGAAATGTCTTCCATGCACTTGGCATAATCGTCGATCGTCACGGACTGACCGTCATGGCGCGAGAAATACAGATCGTTGGCTTCGCGGAATTTTTCCTTGCCCAGCATTTTCTCGTACATACGGACGATTTCAGCCCCCTTGTTATAAATCGTCGACGTGTAGAAGTTGTTGATTTCAACATAGGATTCCGGACGGACGGCGTGCGCGGTGGGGCCGGCGTCTTCCGCGAACTGACCGGCACGCAAAGTGGCGACATTGTCAATGCGGTTCACGGAACGGGAGCGCATATCGCGGGAGAATTCCTGATCACGGTAAACCGTCAAGCCTTCTTTCAGACTCAGATTGAACCAGTTGCTGACCGTCACGCGGTCGCCCGACCAGTTATGGAAATATTCATGACCGACGACGTCTTCGATCGCGACATAGTCTTCATCGGTCGCCGTATGGGCGTTCGCAATCACATAGGCGCTGTTGAAGATGTTCAGGCCTTTGTTTTCCATCGCGCCCTGATTGAAGTCGGACACGGCCACCAGATTGAACAGATCCAAGTCGTATTCGCGGCCGAAAACCTTTTCGTCCCAAGCCATCGAATTTTTGATCGATTCCATCGTGAAGCCCAGCTTGTCTTTCTGGCCTTTGTTGGCGTAAACGCCCAGAGTGACTTCGCGGCCGGACATCGTGACGAATTTGTCGTTGATATAATCCAGATCGCCGCCGACCAAAGCGAACAGGTAAGAAGGTTTCGGGAACGGATCGTGCCACGTCACCGCCGTGCGGCCGTCATCCATTTTTTCTTCTTTGATCATATTGCCGTTCGACAGCAGCTGCGGCATTTTATCCTTGTCCGCGCGAATCGTCGTCGTAAAAACGCTCATTACGTCCGGATGATCCGGATAATAAGTGATGCGGCGGAAACCTTCCGGTTCGCACTGTGTGCAGAACATACCGTTGGAAACGTACAGCCCTTCAAGCTTCGTATTCGCTTTCGGATGGATTTCCGTACCGATTGCCAATTCGAATTCATGAGGCGGATTCAAAATCGTCAGCCCTTTGTCATCAACGACGTATTCTTTCGGATCCAACGGGCGGCCGTTGATCGCGATTCCGGTCAGCGTCAGTTCGTCACCATCCAGATGCAACGGATTTGTTTTTCCCGTTTTTTTATCGTAATCGCACTTGACTTTCATTGTCGAAGCAACGTGCGTATTTTCCTCATCCAAATCAAAATCCAAATGAACGGATTCGATTTTATAATCGGGTTTTTTGTAATCTTTTAAGTATTTGACCTTCGGTGTATTTTCCGACATAACTCTTCCCTCTGTAAAAGTTCCGTTGTCTAAATCTTCAACATATTACACATAGTTTTTGTCCAAAAACAAGCAAAAAAGAACCGCTTTTCAAAAAAAAGCGGTTCTTTTGTTTTTTATCGGCCTTTATTTATCCAAAGCCTTGGAAACCAACTCGTAAACGTTCTTTGACAAGCCGGATTTTTCCCGCACTTTTTCCAATGCGGCTTTCATCATTTCCTGACGCTTTTCGTCAAAACGTTTCCAACGCATCATCGGCCGCACCATATGGCAGGCCATCTGCGGATTGAACTCGTCGACTTTAATCGCCATTTCCGCCGCCAAAGCATATCCGGAACCGTCGGCTTTGTGAAATTCGGGTTGATTGTAAGCAAAACCGCCCATCACGGAACGCAGCTTGTTCGGATTTTTGATATTGAACGCCGGATGCTCCATCAACTTGCGCACAACGGAAACGGCATCCGGACGGTCGGCGCAAGCGCAAGAGAACAGCCACTTGTTCACGACACCGTCGTCGTTTTTATAATGCTGATAGAAATCTTCCAGAATCTCATCTCGCTTCGGGTCTTTGGAATTCGAACAGATATTCATCGCCGCCAGCTTGTCCGACATATTATTTGCCGAAAAATACTGTTTCTGAACGATTTGGTCGATTTCTTCGATTTCCAGATTGCCTAAAAACGACAGAGCCATATTCTTCAACGAACGCTTAGCGGCGTCTTCCGTTGTAAACTTGTACGGCTGATCTCCGAAATCGTTTTCGTGATAAACCGCCAACAGTTCCTGTTTGTAACGGGTAGCCAGCACTTTTTTCAAATGCGCGCGGACAAGGTGAATCGCGTCGACATCGACGACGTCCATTTTATCCGCCATATAGTTTTCCTGCGGCAACGTAATCAACCGTGCGATATAAGCCGGATTAAGCGTCTTATCCGTCAGATAGCCGCCCCACAACTTGATAAAATCTTCGTCAACGGCGGGTTCCTTTTCCCCGTTCTGCGCCGCTTTAATCATCTTCAGCATCAGCTTGACGGCGTATTGCTGGGAAGCATCCCAACGGTTGAACAGATCCGAATCATGGCGAGCCTGATGAATGCGTTCCGCATCCGTGTAATCCATCACGAAATGAATCGGCGCGGTAAAGTCGCGGTTTGCCGACAATACGGGCTTTTCCGCCACATTGATAAAGGTAAAAACCTGTTCCGGTTTATCCAAAATCAGAATGCGCGACGTTCCCTGCGCCTTATCCTCGCCTTCCAGCTGCAACGGCATATCCTTGCCGTCGGAAGCGATCAGACCGATTCCCAACGGAATCACGAACGGCAGTTTTTCCGGCTGATTCGGCGTCGGCTTTGTTTCCTGTTTCAAAGTCAGCGTATATTTCTTCGAGACTTTGTCATAGTCGGCCGCAGCCGTCACGACCGGTGTACCGGCCTGAGAATACCAACGCTTGAATTGCGTCAAATCGACATGGTTGGCATCTTCCTGACATTTGGCGAAATCGTCAATAGTCACCGCCTGTCCGTCATGACGCGTAAAGTACAGCGTACATCCTTTCAGGAAATTTTCCTTACCGAACAGCTTTTCATACATCCGGATGACCTCTGCGCCTTTATCATAGACGGTCGCCGTATAGTAGTTGTTGATTTCCAGATAAGACTCCGGACGGACGGAATGCGCCAGAGGACCGGCATCCTCGGGGAACTGGCGGGTACGCAGATCGAACACGTCGTTGATCCGGTTCAGCGCCCGCGAGTGCATATCGCGTGAAAATTCCTGATCGCGATAAACGGTAAAGCCTTCTTTCAGGCTCAGGTTGAACCAGTCGCGCGCCGTCACGCGGTCGCCCGACCAGTTGTGGAAGTATTCGTGCGCAATCACCCCTTCGATATGAGCGAAATCAATGTCCGTTCCGACGTCCTTGTTCACCAGAGCGCAGGACGTGTTGAAAATGTTCAACCCCTTGTTTTCCATCGCCCCCATGTTGAAATAGGATACGGCAACGATATTGAACAGATCCAGATCGTACTCCAGACCGTACACGTCCTCGTCCCATTTCATCGCCCTTTTCAGGGATTCAAGCGCGAAAGCCGCCTGATTTTCATAGCCGTGTTCGACATAGATTCCCAACTTGACTTCACGGCCGGATTTTGTTGTGAACGTATCGTGCAAAGACGCCAGATCGCCGCCGACGATTGCGAACAGATAGCACGGTTTTTTGAACGGATCATGCCATGTCACCTGATGACGGCCGTCCGGCAGATCCTTTTTTTCGACCGGATTGCCGTTAGACAGCAGAATCGGGTATTTTTTCTTATCGGCGATCAATGTCGTCGTAAAAGAACTCATCACGTCAGGATGATCCAGATAATAGGTAATGCAACGGAAGCCCTCCGGTTCGTTCTGCGTACACAAAGCCCCGTTCGAATAATACAAACCTTCCAATCGGGTATTGGCTTTCGGGTGGATTTCCGTACCGATTTCCAAAGTGAATTTTTCCGGAGGATTAAAGAGGGTAAGGCTTTTTTCGGCGACTTCATATTCATCAGCCGCCAGTTCCCGACCATCCATTCTGACATACTTGAATGTCAAATGATTACCGTCCAAAACCAACGGGCGCACACCCTTTGTCCGGTCGTAATCACTGGAAATTTCCAACGTGGAATCAACCTGCGTGTTTTCTTCATCCAGCTCAAAAACCAAATGAATCGAATCGATTTTAAAATCCGGTTTTTTATAGTCCTTCAAGTATTTCATTTGTTGTTTTTCAACGGTTTTCATTTTCGACACACTCATCCTTTTCGCTTCAGTTGTTTGTTTATTACTTAGCGATTTTTCCGGCTAAATCAAGGAAAATAAAAGTTTATTTTAATCGTATTGTTTTGCAGGAATACGGTTCGTTTCCATAACGGTTCGCCCCGATGGAGCCTTTGGCAAAGCATAAATACACACAAAAGACTATTGCCAACGCCGCCGAAGCCAACAGCACATACACTGCCGTCGTCCCGATAAAGGCAAAATTCAAAACGCGTGTTGCGACCGCAGACACAAACAGGGAAAATACCAGCATAAAGAACAACCACGCGCCGGATGTTCCCGAATCATGAAATCGTTTGATTAAAACGGTCAGACAAACATAAAAGAACAGAAAACCGCCCGCTTCCCAAAAAACGGAAACACCCGACCATACGGCGAAAAAGACGGGCAACGGCAACACCGACAACACCGAAACCAAGAATATGACGAACTGGTCTCGCGAAATGCGGCCGCGGAAAGAAAATAAAAACCAAAACAGCCAGTCCAACTTGGCTTTCATCGTCGTTTTCAATACATAAACCGCCGCCGCTTTTCCTTCCTGAATTTCAAAATCGACGGTTGCGCCTTCCAGCGGCTTCCCGTTCCGGCAAGCCGACAAGTCGAAATCATATCTGGTTTGATCATCCCCTCTGATTATTCCCGAATCGGTTTTTAAATCGACTTCCAAAACAATACCCTGCATAGTTTCCTCGCAAAATAACAGTTGATTTTGATGAAATTCCCGTCCTTAATCTTCAACGGAAAGGATTTTCTATGACTGTAACCGAAAAATTGGCGAAATGGTATGAAAAAAACGGAAGAGATCTGCCGTGGCGGGTCAAAGGCGGCGCGCACGGTGATCCGTATCAGGTCTGGATTTCGGAAATCATGCTGCAACAAACGACCGTCAAAACAGTCATTCCTTACTTCGACCGATTCTTAAAACGCTTTCCGACCGTTCGGAAGCTGGCCGCCGCACCGGTTGACGAGGTTCTGCTGTATTGGCAGGGATTGGGGTATTACACCCGCGCCCGAAAACTGCACGAATGCGCGAACATTCTGGTCGAAAAATACGACGGCGAATTTCCGCCCGACCGTGAAAAGCTTTTAAAGCTTCCGGGAATCGGAGCATACACTTCCGCAGCCATTGCGTCGTTCGGGTTCAATCTGCCGGAAGCCGTTGTCGACGGCAACGTCATTCGCGTGCTGACCCGACTGAAGGGCTGGAAAGAACCGGTTTCCTCAATCATGGATCGAATCGCGGCCTTTGCCGGCGAATTGACGAAAGCATCCGTCTGCCCCGCCGACCATGCGTCCGCCATAATGGACTTGGGCGCTTGCGTTTGCACGCCGCGCACGCCGTTATGCACTTTCTGCCCTCTAAATCGGGAATGCGTCGCTTATGCCGAGGAACTGACGGAAATCATTCCCGACATCACAAAGCCGAAAAAAGAAGTTAAAGAAGGTTATGTTTTCCGGATCGAAAACGAAAAGGGCGAGATTCTGCTGCGCAAACGCACGGAAAAGGGATTGCTGTCCGGATTGACGGAACTGCCGTGGAACACGGATAAAAGCTTTCCCTTTGACGCCGACTGGGAAATCACGAACAAAAAAGTCCGTCATGTTTTCACGCATTTCGACCTGACACTGACCGTCGTTCGCACGCGTGTATCCGGAATACCCGAAAACAGCGACGGCTTTTTTGTTCCGCCGGAGGATTTTAAGAAACATCCCTTCTCGACTTTGATGCAAAAAGTCCTCAAACTATTGCCCGCAGAGGAATGACACCCTTCCGGCAATACCGCCCCCCCTTACAGATTACAGCACTCTTCGCACAGTTGTTTTTCAATTTGTATATTGCAATGGCTTATGCCGAACTTGTTTTTCAGGATTTCGGAGATATGCGGGATTATATCCGCATCATCGCTTTCGACATGACATTCCATCGCCACATCATGTTCGCTGATACACCATAAATGAATATGATGGAGGCCTCTGACGTTTTCAATTTGAAGTATTTCGTTTTTAACGTCTTCGATATTGATGTTATCGGGAGCGGCATTCATCAAAATATTGACGATTTGCGGAAAAGATATGATTGACTGGAATATCATATAAGCGGCGATTGACATCGCAATAATGCCGTCCATGCTGTATATTCCGAAGTGAACCACGCACAAACCGGAAACAATAACGCCGACAGACCCCAAAGCGTCCGCCAGATTATGCACAAAAACCATCTTCATGTTTGCGTTATGATGTGCGCCGTGATGCGATATTTTGGCCGTAGCCGTATCAATTATCAAAGCCAAAACGGAAATTTCTATAATCAACATTCCTTCTATCGGCTCGGGTTTAATCAATCGGGATACGCCTTCAACCAGCAAATAACACCCCGATATGAACAGCAATACCAGATTGACAAATCCGCCGATGATTTCCGCCCGCTTGAAGCCGTACGTATATTTTTCAGACGCCTTTTTGTTTCCTATTTTAAAAGCGATGACGGCAATCAATATGGACAAGGCGTCCGAAGTGTTATGAAGCGCATCGGCAATTAACGCCACGCTGCCGGAAATAATACCGCCGACAACTTCGGCAACCGATAAAAGCATATTGATTACAAATGATAAAATCAGCAATTTAACTGATTTTTCAGTAACTTCTCCATGATGATGGTGATGTGAATGTTCGGTCATTGCGTTTTTCCTTAATCACTGGATTTATTATCCTTTTTTTCCTGATTTCAAGTCAACTTTTCTCAAAAAGATTTTTTCACTTGACTTCTTTTCCTGTTTATAACATAAAATGTTTGACTCGTGAAACTTTTTTTGAGGAAACAAAAATGAAGCCGATTGATACCTGGGCGAAAATCCAAAATGAAGAAGATGTTATGAACGATCATCACGCACCATTCTGGCGGGCGATCATTTCCCAAATGACGGAAAGCGATTTGCACAACGCGTCCGTTCTGGATTTCGGGTGCAATCAGGGCGGATTTTTACGCACTCTGTTTCGCATGAAACCGTTCAAAAAGGGATTGGGCGTCGATCTGGCGGTCAAGTCTTTGGAAAAAGCGGACAGCCTGAAAGGCAATATGCCTTTGCAATACACGACGCCCGACATTTTGGATTCGATGAATGCGGAGTTTGACACGGCGTTCAGTCACGACGTGATTTATCTTTTGCCCGACCTGAACGAACACGCCGAAATCATCAAACGCGTTTTGAAACCGAACGGCGTTTATTACGCGGCGACCGGCTGTTATGCGGAAATGCCGTTGTGGCCGGTTTGGAAAAAAGAGGTGGAAAGCTACTCCAACGTTCCGTTGCCCGATTATTCAATCAACGATTTTGCCAAAGCGTTTTGGAAAGCGGGCTTTGATGTAGCCGTTCAAAAATGTATTCCGCAAGGCTTCATCACCTGCTGGCCGGATCGGGAAACCTACTTTCCGCAGGTCACGGATTTCCTGAAATATTACGATTACAAAATCATTTTCCGTTTTTCAAAGAAAGATTAGAACGATGACTTTTCCCGAAGGAACGCCTTTTATCCCCGATGACGAAGACAAAACGCCGCCCTGTCAGAAATCGGCGGAACACATGGAAAAACTGGCCGAGAAATCAGAGAAAAAAGATGACAACGACGCCTGAAATCAAAAACTGGAAATACTATCAAAGCGATCCGGACAAAAAGCCGGATTGCCTGATTTTCATGTTGCACGGCTGCGGCGGCAATGCGGACGATATTTTAAAGCTTGCGCCGCAAATCAAAGGGCAGACCGGCGATAAAAGTTTTGTCGCCGTCGCTCCCGACGCTTTTCTGCCGTCCGTGGAAGACGACAACGCCTATCAATGGTTTGATATTGAAAGCCCTTATTCCAAATCGTTGTTTTCAACGCCTTACGCCGCTTTGTCCGAACGGGAAAAAGAAAAATTCTCCGTCATGGCGGAAGGCGAAAACGGTATGAAAAAAGCCTCTGAAACACTGAACGCCTTTCTGGATTTCTGTCAGGGAAAATTCGGTCTGAAAGATTCTCAAACCGTCATATTCGGTTATTCTCAAGGCGCGATGCAGGCGCTGGATATG
>JAFYCE010000127.1 GCA_017539865.1 Alphaproteobacteria bacterium | reverse complement strand
CCCTTGACAGAAACGAAAGCGATGAAGTATGACAGATATTGCTTAGGTATAGTCGAACATCACTTCGACTGTCAAAGAGAGAAGCTTCCCCCTCCCTCCTTTTTTAGAGATATTCCACTTAGCTTTTCAGTAAAATATTCGCATTCTTTTTCTATTGCAAAATACAATCTCTTTTGCTACCATACCTAAAGATACGGGAGGATTACATTGACTCAACTTTGCGACATTGCCGAAATCCGCGCCGGATATCCTTTTCGGGGATCCGTGCCGGATATGCCGGACGGATTATGCCAGGTCATTCAGCCGAAAGACGTGTTCGGCGGCGGTATCATTGACAAAGTCGCGCTTCACTTCACGCCGGAACGGCTCAAACCTGATTATTTGTTAAAAGACAAAGACATTCTTCTGTCAAGCCGCGGTGAATTCAAAGCCGCCCTTTATAAAGGGAAATGTAAAACGCTGGCCTCAAATCTGCTTTTCGTTCTTTCCGTTCGGAATAAGAGTTTTCTGCCGGAGTATATTGTTTTCTATCTGAATTCGAAATCGGGGCAAGCGCAAATGGCCGCGCGCAAAAATCCGGGCGCGCTGCAAGCGATCGTCCGGTCCGGCATCGAGAGTCTGGACGTTCCCCTCTTGCCGATAAAAAGGCAAAAGCTTCTTGCGGAAACGTATTTTTTGCTTTTGCGGGGAAAGGAATTGTCGCAACGTCTGGCAGAAGAAAAAACAAAATTATTGGAACTCGCTTTAAATACGGAGATTAAAAAATGACCGCTTTGACACAAGACGACCTGAACAAGCTTTTATGGAGCGCGGCGGATTCCGCCCGCAGCGTGGTGGACGCGAGCGTCTTTAAGGACTACATTCTAGCATTTTTGTTTTTCAAATACATCAGCGACATCAAAAAAGCGGAAACGGAAAAGCTGGTTGCCCGTTACGGCGACGACAAAGAACGCATCGCCTTGAAACTGCGGAACGCGCGCTTTGTTTTACCGGAAGGCTCCAGCTTTTACGACATTTATGAAAAGCAGAACGCGGACAACCTCGGCGAACTGCTGAACATCGCCTTGCGGAACATTGAAGAAGCGAACGAATCCCTGCACGACATTTTCACGATCGACTTTAACAGTCAGGCGATTTTGGGACAGACTTCACAGCGCAACAAGATGATTCGGGATATGTTGGGCGATTTCAAAAAAGTCGATTTGTCGCACGTCGAAGGCGACCTGCTGGGCAACGCGTATATGTATCTGATCGAACGGTTCGGATCGGACGCGGGCAAGAAAGCCGGAGAATTTTACACACCGAAGATTGTTTCCTCCCTGCTGGCAAAGTTGGCGATGCCGAAACCGGGGGACAGGATTTGCGACCCGACCTGCGGCTCGGGCGGCCTGCTGTTGTTGGCGGGTGAAGAAGTTGCCGCGCAGGGATCGAACGATTACGCCTTATACGGACAGGAAAAAATCGGAGCGACATACAACCTTGCCAGAATGAATATGTTTTTGCACGGACAGGACGCGGCGCGTATCGAATGGGGCGACACGCTGAACAATCCCCTGTTAAAAGAAGACGACCGCCTGATGCAGTTCGACGTCATTGTCGCAAACCCGCCCTTCTCTCTTGACAAGTGGGGCGAAAAGCAACTGGAAAGCGACACATACAACCGGTTTGATCGCGGTATGCCGCCGGCGAGCAAAGGCGACTACGCTTTCATTTCCCATATGATCGCCACGGCGAAAGAGGGATCGGGACGCGTTGCCGTTATCGTGCCGCACGGTGTTTTGTTCCGCGGCAGTTCGGAAGGACGCATCCGCACGGCTTTGATTCGGGAAAACCTGTTGGACGCGGTGATCGGCTTGCCGGCGGGATTGTTCCAGACGACAGGCATTCCCGTCGCGATTTTGATTTTTGACAAGTCAAGGTCGGCAGGCGGCGCGAACGAAAACCGCAAAGATGTTTTATTCATAGATGCCAGCAAGGAATTTGTCGCGGGCAAGAATCAAAACACGCTTTCGCCGGAGCATATCGCCAAAATTTTCAACACCTACAAGGAACGCAAGGAAATCGAAAAGTATTCCCACGTCGCGACGCCACAGGAAATAGAGGAAAACGACTACAACCTGAACATTCCGCGCTATGTCGATACGTTTGAGGAGGAAGCCGAAATCGACCTGCAGGCGGTAAAATCGGAAATCCAAAAGATTGAAACCGAACTGGCGACGGTTCAAAATCAGATGGACGCGTATTTGAAAGAATTGGGGCTGTGATGGACAACGATTTGATTTTATACAGCACTGCGGACGGGAAAACGAAAATCAGTTTGCGTGAAACGGACGGGACGGTTTGGCTGACGCAATCGCAAATGGCAGAGCTGTTTGATACGACCCCGCCACACATTACCCTTCATAT
>JAFYCE010000126.1 GCA_017539865.1 Alphaproteobacteria bacterium | reverse complement strand
TCATTCCTTTTTTAGCTCACAATGCGACCGTACGTGCTGTTATTTCCCCGACATTAACAGGAATGGTAAACGGTTCCACATTTCATACATCCGGTTTTTTTGCCAAAAAACGTGATGAATTGATTAAAGAACATGAAAAAACAAATGGAAACATTTATTATATAACCAGAGATTGGCATTCATCATGTTCGTTTTTAGGAGCGTTCCGTTCTCCTCAAGATGATCAAGTCTATTTTTTATGCCCGTTGAATGTATTGGAAAAACGCCCCTTATTGTAAAATCCCTGCTTTTCTTAGAGCCTGTCATGAAACCGCTTTATTTCTTTTCCAAATTTCTTAACGCCTTTTTCGCAAGCAACAAAACGGCCTTAATCTTTTTTTTGATTTTCGGCTGCATTTGCGGTGCTTATTTTCGAAATGAACGGGAATGGTGGGATTTTGCCAATTACCATTATTATAACGCTTGGGCTTTTCTGAATGACAGATTGAACGTTGATGTCGTTCCGGCATTTGTCAACACATTCTTTTCCCCTTTTATCGAACTGCCCGCTTATTTCCTGACCAACGCCCTGAATGATCATCCCGTCATTTTCAGCGCGATCATGGCTGTTCCTTACGGATTGCTGCTGTTTGCCTCTTATAAAATCGCGACATTGTTCTTTTCTCCCGAAACGGAACAAGGACGCATCAGAATCGGATTGACTATTCTGCTGTATATCGGCTCTGACGCTGTCTTATCTCAAGTCAGCGCGACAACGCATGAGCATTTTATGTCTTTCATGGTTATTTTTGCGTTGTATCCGTTATTAAAAGGAATAAAAGAACATCATCTGAACATAAATAGTTGTTTTCTTTCCGGATTTATCTTAGGCGCCGCCGCCGGATTGAAAATGACATATGCCTCTTATGCTGCCGCGACAGGCATTAGTTTGATCGTTTTTTACAAACGCATAGACAATCCCTTAAAAACCATTTTCCTTTTTACATTCGCCGGTTTTGTCGGTTTTATGATGTCTTACGGATATTGGGGATGGACTTTGTGGAAAAATTTCCAGAGCCCCGTTTTCCCGTTTTTTAACAGCGTTTTTCAATCGCCGTATTGGGAAGGCGCCGATTATAAAGATATGCCCTATTTCAACAAATCTTGGCTGACTATCTTATTTTTCCCTGTTTTCCTTTTTTGGAATATTAACAATGAAATACCATTTTTAAGACACGTCAACTTATCCAATTTTCGCGTTCTTTTTTTCTTTTTCTTCTTTTTGGGGACACTTTTCCATATAAAAAAAGCAGGGACGAACGAAACGGACAAAAAATGCCGTGAAGACAAAACAACGTTATATTTCCTTATATTCTGGAACATTGTTGTTTATATTATATGGCTGAGTTTTTTACGTTTATACCGTTATATGATTCCTTTTGATTTAATATCTTCTATCATCCTTGTGTCTTTTATTTTTAAAAACAAGATCGTGAATGTTGATAGGTTTTTTGCTTTTTTCTTCTTCATCTTTGTAATCGCCTTCCTCAGCATTTCACATGATGCGTATCATCAAATTAAAACTTATGTTCTGGAAACGGGTTGTCTTTTTTTCTTTATGCTTTTTTATTATTCTTTTGAAAAGGCAGATAAGAATGCCGGAAAAAAATGTGCCGTTCTTCTTTCTATTCTGTCTGTTTTAATAACCAAAGACTGTATGGAAGAATTATACCGCAGAATCCCCGATTACCCTTTGTTGCCATTCAAATCCGTTTCTTTGGACAAAGACACGCTTTTAATTTCGGATTGTGTTCCAAGCTCAATCTTAGTTCCCGTCTTAGCAAAAGATCCGACCATACGAGCCATTGTCAATTTAAAAAGTACAAACATTGATAAAGTAAATGGTTCCGATTTTCATAAATCCGGTTTTTTTGCGGATAAAAGCCGTCAGTTGCTGAAAAAACATTTAAAGGAAAAAAAGCCTGTCGCCTATATCACCGATATCCCGAAAGAAGAAAAGGACGGAAACACCCCGACAGCGAAAGCGGATATATCAAACTGTTTAGATCTAATGACGCATGATTTATATGTCAGCCCGAGATATCATTTATGTTACGACAGACTTCCGGCTGTTTCCGAAAAGCAATAAAGGTGTATGCCATAAAAATTAACAACGCCGCATTGCTTTTTTCCTCCGTTTTTAATAAATTGTTTAATGCTTGTTGTTTTTTTTGGCGTCTGTCATGAACCAGTTTATTGATTCCTTTTTTAGAAAGAATAAAACGTCATTTTTCACGTTTCTGATTTTCGGCTGCCTTTGCGGCGCCGTTTTCCGTTATGATCTGGAATGGTGGGATTTTATCAATTATCATTATTACAACGCTTGGGCTTTCCTGAATGACAGATTGAATGTCGACGTCGTTCCGGCGTTTATCAACACGTTCTTTTCGCCTTTTATCGAACTGCCCGCTTATTTCCTGACCAACGCCCTGAATGATCATCCCGTCATTTTCAGTGCAATCATGGCCATCCCTTACGGATTGCTTTTGTTCGCCTCTTACAAGATTGCGACACTGTTCTTTTCTCCGGATACGAAAGAAGGAAGGATCAGAATAGCTTTAACACTTTTGTTGTGTGTTTTTTCTACAATCGTTTTCATGGAAGTCAGCGCAATAACGCATGAACATCCTGTTTCTTTTCTGGTGCTGGCCGCATTGTATCCTCTGTTAAAGGGGATGAAGGAACATCATCTGAACATAAAAAGCCTTCTGTTTTCCGGCTTTGTTCTAGGCGCCGCCGCCGGATTGAAAATGACATATGCGCTTTATGCCGCTGCCACAGGCGTTGCTTTGATTTTTTTCTATAAGCAATTCGACAATCCGCTGAAAACGATTTTATATTTCACACTGGCCGGAACGATCGGTTTTCTGGCATCTTACGGATATTGGGGATGGATTCTGTGGAAAAATTTCCAGAGCCCCGTTTTCCCCTTTTTCAACAATATCTTCCAATCGCCTTATTGGACGGATGTCGATTATAAGGATGTCCGCTATTTTGGCAAATCATGGCTGACCGTTCTGTTTTATCCGTTTTATATCGTTTTTAAAACCGGCGGGGATTATTCTTTACATCATCGCTTTTTAATATCGCATTTGCGGCTCATTGCCGGAGTGTTTGTTTTTATCATAACGTTTATCTCGGTCGCGAAAAAACGCTTTGTTCATTCAAATGATAATGACCTTCTTCTGCATTTTTTAATGTTTTGGATGGTTGTCGCTTACCTGTTCTGGCTGTGGCTTTTCCGCGTTTACCGCTATATGATTCCTTTCGAATTGATGCTTTCCGTCGTTTTGGTTCATTTCTTTTTCAAAAAAGAAAAGATTTCTCCGGTTTCTTTAGCGCTTTTCCTGTTATTTATTTGTTTAACGGGACGTGAGTGTATTCATCTTCCGGGATCCAGAACTCTAGACAACACATTGCTTCCTAAAATCGAAAATGTTTCATTGGAAAAAAACACATTGATTTTGATTGATGTCGTTCCCAGCTCGCTTATGATACCGTTTTTATCGAAAGACAAGACAATGCCTGCGGCCATAGCGCCCACGCATATTGAAGATGTTAACGGCTCATTGTTTTATGCTGTCGGCTATTTTTCAAAGAAACGTCATAAGCTGATTAGCGAATATCAAAAAAATAAAAACCCGATTGTTCTTCTGACCGATCACCCGAAAGACAAAAAATGCGTTCATTTGCTCACCCTTTTTCAAGATGATTTTTACATACCGTATTTTTTATGTCCCTATGTTGATTGACTTTTTATATTTTCCGACCGGAATATTTACAAGAATTTCCTTCTTTGTTTATAATTCAAGAATCAAAGAATAAAAACGGGCGAATATTGATGACATCCTTTATTAATTCCTTTTTTAAAGAAAATAAAACAGCTCTATTTTCCTTTCTGATTTTCGGTTGCATCTGCGGCGGTATTGCCAGATATGAATTTGCATGGTGGGATGCGGCAAATTATCATTATTACAACCCGTGGGCGTTTTTGAACGACCGGATGAATATTGACATCGTTCCGGCCGTCATAAACTCATTTTTTTCTCCCTTTGTTGATTTTCCGTATTACTTTTTAGTCAACGCCTTAAACGAACATCCCGTCATATTTTGCGTTGTCATGTCCATTCCATACGGATTGATGTTGTTTTTCACTTATAAAATAGCGACCTTGTTTTTTTCAAACAATACGACACAGGGACAAATCAGAATCGGATTGACGGTTCTGCTTGGCATTTGTTCCGAAAACGTTTTTTTTCAAATTTGTTCCTCATCCCATGAACATTTACTGTCTTTTCTGATTTTAGCGTCACTGTATCTGTTGCTGAAAGAAATAAAAACGCGGCGTTTTTCCGTTAAACATTTGGTTTTTTCCGCTTTTATTTTAGGTGCGGCCGCCGGATTGAAACTGACCTACGCGCCATACGCCGCAGCGACAGGAACAGCCTTGATTGTTTTTCACAAGCAATTAAACATCCCTTTGAAAAACATCCTTTATTTTTCATTGGGGGGAATTGCCGGCTTTCTGGTATCCTACGGATATTGGGGATGGATTTTGTGGAAGAACTTTCAAAATCCTTTTTTTCCCTTTTTTAACAGCGTTTTTCCTTCTCCCAAATGGCTGGGAGCCGATTATAAAGACATCCGCTATTTTAACAAACCATGGTTCGTTTTGGTATTTTATCCTTTCTTATTGTTTTTCAATCTGAAAGGTTTGATACCGTTAACAAACGGCACGATTATTTTTTCCAATTTAAGATTGGTTGTCGGCGGAGTTATCTTTTTAGGGACCTTTGTTAAAATAATCTGTTTTTCAAAACGTTCTGAAGAAAAAAACAAAAACACATCTCTTTTGCCTTTTTTAATGTTTTGGATGACGATCGTTTATATTTTTTGGATCATCATTTTCCGTGTTTACCGTTATATGATTCCTTTTGAACTGTTGTTATCCATTGTACTGGTGGATTTTATTTTCAAAGACAGAAAAATCCATTCGAACGATAAGCGATTGCTGTTTTTCATATCTTTTTTAGCTGTCGTAACTGCGGCTGTTTCTACCAATTACGGATTATTTTTCACTTATCCTTACAATACGCCTTTGTTACCGAAAAAAGCAGCTCCGTTACCGGACGACACCCTTTTGGTTATCCGGAAGATCCCCGGAGCAATACTTGTTCCGCTCTTAGCAAAGAATTCGACCGTACGAGCCATTGTCGATCCGGATATAAAACGGAAATTCAACGGATCCGATTTTCACAGAACGGGTTTTTTTGCAGAAAAAGCAAAAAGCTTGCTTGAAAAACAAAAAAATGAAAAGAAACCGATTGCTTATTTAACTTACCGGAATGCCGGTTCATTATGCTCGCCTTTGGAAGTTTTCGGTTCTTTGTTCAGTCTGTGTTGGGAAACGGATTATTTCATTTTCAAGCCGTCGACACCGATAAACATCTGGCTGGACAAAACGGATTTTTTAAGACAAAATAAAGAGAAATTGGAAAAAGGAAACAAATATGCTAGAACTTCCGGACCCTTCGCGCGTTGATGCCGCCGCCGGCCAGCAAGACAGACAGGCGGAACTGCGAAAAATGGAAAACATTCCGGCTCGTTACCGGAATCATCCGCGCTTTGAGGAATTGACAAACGACCCCGCCCATCAAGGTGACAAACCGGGGAAAGTATTAAGGGAAGCGATGTCCGCGCTGGAAGCGGAAATGTCAGGAAAGGTAAAATCTCCCGTATCAAGGGGTGATACAAGTTGGATTGATTTTTATGACGGGGAAGGCTATCCGTTTGACGTTAAAACACCTCTGTCTCCGACGATCGGAGACAAATGGGAATTTAATGCCTACGGTGTGGCGGACACGATATTGAATCAGTTGCATAAAACCCATCCGAACAAGTTCACACACGAAAAACAGCCCGTCGCCGTGTTGTTGGATACGACTTACATGAAACCGGAGGATTTACTGGCTTTACGGCACGAATTACGCAAAAAGACAAAAGAAAACAGAAGCATTCTGAAACGCGTTTTCGAAGTCAACGTCCAACTTGATCCGCCGACTCTTGACAATGAAAAGCCTAAGGCGAACAAACTATCCGTTCAACAGCAGGCTTTGTTGTTGCGTCAAAGAACCGGACGATAAACCATGAAACATTTTGTCATCGGCATACTTATTTTATTTTCGGCCGCCTGTTCGTTAGTGGAAGACTACACAACGGTACGGGACGCTCCGAATCCGGAAATGGCTCGCGGCATTAACGCTTTTGACGTGGCCAATTATCAGGCGGCCCTGAACTTTTTGACAGGACCTGCCGAACGCGGCGACACAGACGCCCAATATCTGATCGGTTTGATTTACCTGCACGGACTGGCCGGTGAAAAAAATTCTTACATGGCTCAAAAATGGTTTACGCTTGCCGCTCAAGAAGGGCAAAAAGCGGCTCAAGAGCAACTGGCGTTTTTGTATCGGGATGCCGCAACACCTTTATATAATCCGGTTAACGCGTACCAATGGTTCAGCGTCATCATCGGGGACAACCCTCAGTATCGCGACAAACTGCAAAATCTGGAATGGATATTGCGCTCACACGGATTGTTGTCAACGGCGCAGGTTTCCATGCCTCACCCGAAGAAAAAGTTATACAACGGATTGGAGCTGAATTATAACTCGCTGTTTCCGCTGAGATGATTTAAAATTTCATCATCGTTTGTTCCAGCCGCCTGATTTCATCGCGCAAACGGGCGGCTTGTTCAAATTCAAGATCCTGCGCCGCCTTGCGCATCTGACGTTCCAGTTTGGCGATTGCGTCTTTCATCTTCTTTTCGGAAGCGAACAAATCTTTTTCCTTATCGTCGGGCAGTTTGTCAATGCCCTCTTTTTCACAGAGTTCCTGCAAAATGTCGGCAACTTCGCGCTGAATTGTTTTGGGCTTGATGTTGTGTTCCAGATTGAACCGCTGCTGCTTTTCACGACGGCGCGCCGTTTCGTCCAACGCCCGCTTCATCGATCCTGTGATTTTATCGGCATACAGAATGACACGTCCTTCCGCGTTTCTGGCCGCCCGCCCGATCGTCTGAATCAAAGAACGGTCGGAACGCAAGAACCCCTCCTTGTCCGCATCCAAAATCGCGACCAAAGCGCATTCGGGAATATCCAGCCCTTCCCGCAAAAGGTTGATGCCGACCAGCACGTCAAACACACCCAGACGCAGATCCCTGACGATCTCGATACGTTCCAACGTGTCAATGTCCGAATGCATATACCGCACTTTAACGCCGTTTTCCGCCAGATAATCCGTCAGATCCTCCGCCATTTTTTTTGTCAGCGTCGTTACCAGAACGCGCTGTCCCTTTTCCGCGCATATCCGGCATTCCGCCATCAAATCATCGACTTGCGTCGCAACGGGACGGACTTCACACAACGGGTCGAGCAAGCCGGTCGGCCGGATGATCTGTTCGGTGAACACGCCTTGCGTCTGTTCCAGCTCCCATTCCCCCGGCGTCGCGGAAACGAAAATCGTCTGCGGCCGCATTTTATCCCATTCCTCGAACTTCAAAGGACGGTTGTCCACACAGCTGGGCAAACGGAAACCGTAAGTTGCCAACGTGCTTTTGCGATTAAAGTCGCCGCGGTACATTCCCCCGAGCTGCGGCACGGAAACGTGGCTTTCGTCAACAAACAAAAGAGCGTCCTTCGGCAGATATTCGAACAGCGTCGGCGGCGGTTCGCCCGGCAGGCGGCCGGTCAGGAAGCGGCTGTAATTCTCGATCCCGTTGCAGCTGCCGGTCGCGGCAATCATCTCCAGGTCGTAATTGGTGCGCTGTTCCAGCCGCT
>JAFYCE010000125.1 GCA_017539865.1 Alphaproteobacteria bacterium | reverse complement strand
TTTGTCCGGAAACGTTACGGTAACGGGGGGTGTTGAAATGAAATCCGGTGCGGATTTCAGCGGCGCGAATCTCGATATGACCGAAGGAATTTTAAATATTGCAAAAAACACTTTGACCGCAAATACGCTGACGGGCGGGACGGTTTCCGTTGATTTGAAGGAATTCGCCGTGGCGGGGGAAAAGCTTATTACGGCAACGTCTGCAGGCGGAGTGACGTTGGAAGTCTGGCCTTTTGACGTGACAAACAAAGCCGTTCAGCATTATATACTGACTTCAACAAACACCGGTTATTCGATAAATTTTATTCTTCCGGAGTTTTTCGCCGTTTCGGCGACGCCGTTTGTAAAAGAAAACGCAATGAACATTCCCGCGTTCGATCCATCCGCATGGACAGGCGGGGATTTGTATGTTTTTGCTTTGAATGTGGCGGAGATTGCCGTTTCCGAATTGGCTAAAAAGGGATATACGGTGACGGCCGATATGAAAAATACGACAAAGAAGCTGGCCGACGACCTTGAAGATATTTTGGCGGGCGCACATCAGGACAATTATCAAAAAATCAATACGGAGCTGATTTACGGTTTTCTGTTTGAAGACTATGCACGGGTAAAAGCGATCTTGGACGAAACGGGGACGGAAGCGACGCCGGCAATCTCTCAAACGGCCAGATCAAATGCGCAGGCGGTAACGGCTGTCGTTTCTTCCCGTTTTAGCAGAGGTTCTTCCGTAAAAGGCCGTTCCGGCGGGGATTTTATCGCGGGCAATTCCGCCGTTTGGGCGCAAGGTATGTTAAACAAGGCTAAATTGACCGGAGCAAACGGCTTTGATGCGGATTCAAGCGGCTTTGCGGCAGGGTATGAATACAGTATTGACGATTCTTACAAAGTCGGGGCCGGTTACGCTTTTGCATCCACGGACATTAAAACCGATCGAAGCAAAACAAGCGTCGATACGCATACGGTCTTTGTTTACGGCTCTTACAAGCCTGATGTCTTTTATGTCAACGGTGTGTTGAGCTACGGTTGTTCCGAGTATGATGAAAAGACGAAAATACTCGGACTGGAAAGCGACTATAAAGCGGATACGTTTTCCGTCCAAGCAATGGCGGGATACGCTTTTGACCGGTTCACGCCCGAAGGGGGGCTGCGTTATACGGACGTGAAGGAAAAAGCTTATACGGACGCTTTGGGCGCCAAAATATCGGGTAAAAACCTGCAGACATGGACGGCGGTCGCAGGGGTGAAAACGGCAAAAGAATTTCAGCTTGAAAAAGGAGCTCTTTCCACGCAGGCCGGCGTAGCGCTGACGTATGATTTGAAACAGGGAAAGGTGAAAAAGTCGGTGTCGTTGGCAAACGGAACGGGATATGTCGTTCAGGGACAAGAGATGAATCGCTTCGGTTTGGAAATCGGCGGCGACGTTTTATACAAGCTGAACGGACAAACGGAAATCGGCCTTTCTTATGAAGGAGGGTTTAAGAAAAAATATACCGATCATACGGGGATGCTGAACGTTAAATATTCTTTTTAAGCGCAAGCGAAGGATGTTTTTGAATCAGGTTCGCTTTATCAATAAAGCGGAACGTTGTTTTACAACTGTCCGCAATCGGTTCTCCACCGGTTTGAAGCCTTTCATCAAGCCGGCGGGTTCCGTTAAGTCTTCCCGTATTTTCTTTACGGCTTTTAGGACAGGGAACAAATCTGAATCAGCATCTTCACTGAATCCTTTCGTTTTTTGGCACGCAATCTTATCTTTTCCGGAAGAGTTTTCGCCGGAACGCATAAACGATATCCCGTTGCGAAACAACCGGCTTTTATTTAAAAAATCGAAATTAAACGCAATATGGTTGTCTGATTTCAAAGTTTGAAGACCGAAGAAAACGAAGTGAACAATCTTTCCGGATATGATAAAAATCCCGCAAGTTCAGCAAGTTGCGGGATTTTATTTCTTCGGAATACTATACTATAGATAATTCAAAAGACTTAAACCGTTCAATGTTGATAAAACGGAATAAGATGTTTTTAAATTTTCCGATGCTTGCAACAGCATTGTGACGGCTTCGGTTTTGTCAACCTGCGTCAGAGCGGAAATGTATGTTTCCAACGAATTTTCCATAATCGTCTGATTTTCGATCGTCGTTTTGACCTGATCCAATTTGGTGATGACTGAATATTGGATACTGGTTATGTCTTCATTTTTTCCGCGTGCGTGAACGGTCAAGGCGGCATCCAGCATATCCATGGCTTCGGAAACACGTCGGGCGGCGCTTTCGGGGTCGTCGGCATCCAGCATGTTTCCTTGAGCGACCGACCCTAAAGCGCGGAATATTTTTTCAAAAGCTCCCGCCGAAGCATTGACATCGTTTGCGATTTTAGACGTTTCGCTGATACGATATCCGGTTGAAAGCTGACCGCCTTTGTAATAGGTTTCCGTTTCAAAATAAGCCAGATCGAATGTCGCCGTTTGACCGTATTCCGGAAAACTTTCCGTACGCACGGTCATTTCTTTCCCGTCATCGGAAACGCCTAAAACGGTGTATAATCCGTTGTGACTTTTATCCGTTCCTTTCATTTCGACTGTTGCGCCGATGGAATAGGTCTTGCAGATTGTTAATCCTTCACCGTTAACCAGCGGCGTTCCGCTGTGATTGTTCATTTCCTTGACGATGGGAGTGTCGTCTGAAAATTTGATCGTCCGGCCGTCGGCGGAAACGGAGTCGACAAGATATATTTTATCGTTTTCATCGGCTCCTTTGATAATCAGGCAATCCCCTTTGTTATACTGGGAAAACGCCCCCTTTATGGTGGCGGTCATCGTATTTTGGTTCAGATTGAAAGAAACGTCGCCGGTTTGTAAAGCGCTGCCTTTCAAACTGGATGTGATGAAGCCGCCGATATCGGAATGTGTGTTGAGTGTTAATGGTGTATTTGTCAAATTTGTGTTCGGCACGGGCGTTCCGGAGGAAATATTCAATGTTGAGCCGTCTGCCGAAACGGATTTGACGTACAAGGCGTATTCCTGTCCTGAAGAGTCTGTGATTGTTATCGTCTGACCGCCTGAAAGCTCGCTGAATGTTCCCGGAAAGGTCGTCAGCGTATTGTTTGTCGTGTCTGTCGTTAATGAATTATAGATTGAAAATGTTTCAATCACTTCGCCGATATTTGAGTTTGCCGTGATTTTTCCTGTTTGCGTGCTTTGTTTTATGGTAATGCTGCCGCCGGTCAAAACGGGGGTGTTCAAAACTTCGTTCGTGACCGTTTCATCAAAAATGATGGTCGCCCCGTCTTTTGAAATGCTTTGAACGGTTAAGTATCCGTCATTGCTTGTTGTGCCGGCAAGTAAAATCTGTTGCCCGATTCTCAAATCGGAAAAAGAACCGGCGCGTCCGGTCAGAGAATTCGTCGTAATACCGGTTGTCTGATCATAGACCGAAGCAAAAGTCCATGTTTCCGTCGTGAACGTGACAGCCGATGAATCGGTTAATGTTTCATTGTTTACTGTTTCAACAAAAGTAACGGTGGAACCGTCGCCGGAAACGGACTGGACGGTCAGTGCACCGTTGTTGCCTGCCGTGCCGTCGACAATGACCTGACTGCCGGGTTTCAATCCGGTAAATGTTCCATCATCCGCTGTTAATATGTTCGTTGCGGCGGTAAAGGTCATTTCATTGGCGCCGGAACCAAGGTAATTGACGGGAACCGTGGTCAACGTGACGCCGGAAGAATCCGCTAACGCTTCGTTTGTCAAAGTATCGTTGAAAGTCAACGTTGAGCCGTCGGAGGATACCGAACGGATTGTCAATGTCCGGTCGTTGTTTGCCGTGCCGGTGACAACGATCCTATCTCCGGCGGAAAGCCCCGTAAAGGTACCGGCGTTTGCTGTCAAAGTGTGCGCGGAAAACGCCATCGGGTTTGTAGTTGCGCCGTTGTAGTTGACGGGAACGGTAGTTAAACGGACGCTTGAAGAATCCGGCAGCGCTTCATCGGCGATCGGTTCTAAAAAAGTGACGATTGATCCGTCGCCGGATATGGATTTGACCGTCAGCGTTTGGTTGTTGCTGGTCGTTCCGGTGACGACGACTTGATCGCCGACGGTCAATCCCGTAAAGGTACCGGCATTTGCCGTTAATGCCCCTGAAACGTCAAAGGTCATCGTGTTGGTCGCCGAACCGTTGTAGACGGTCGTTTTCGGTTCTATTGTCTGAAATTCCTGCTCTATCGTAACGCCGTTCAGCGTTTCCGCCGTCGAGGACATTTGCGATAAAGCTGCCGAGTAGCTGGTCGGATAAGTCAGAATGTCACCGTCATAGACCGCTTGAAATTCTTCCAAAGTCTTATACGGGAAATCGACCGGCGGAACGGTCGTTTTGCCGCCGCCGAAAATATAATTGCCATCGACTTCCGTATTCAGGTAATACGCAATCAAAGACATGGCTTCAAAGGCGGATTCCTGAACGTTGCGCAAGGCAATCAATTCTTCCTCCGACGGATCTTTCGACATGGCGGTCAAATCGTTTGAAAAAAACTCGCGCACTTGGGAACGGATGTCGATCAGGGATGAACGGATTCCGTCCACCGCTGTCTGTTGAGATTCAAGCGTGACTTGCGAAATCGAATTTGTTTCCAGATATTTTGTTGTCACTGTGCGTTCGTTCTGCAAGGACAGTAAACGATAGGTGGATAATCCGTATTTGTCGTAAGATGCGTATTTGTTGCCGGTGGATGCCTGATAGGAAACATCGGACATGGCGGCTTTCTGTTTTCTCATGTTGGACATATATAAGTTATATGTTGCCGTGGTCGGGACTCTTGTCATGATTTTCCTCCCTTATTACCTGATGCTATCCAGCAATTCCAGCATTTCCAAAGAAGTGCTCAGAACTTTTGCCGCCGCACTGTATGAACGTTGGTATTGCAGCATCATGGCCAATTCTTCATCCAAATCGACGCCGCTGACATCCTGCTCTTTTTTGTAAATGGTCGTTACCAAATCGCTTTGATAATCGTTGGCTGAATTCGTCGCGTTTAAGTTCGTCGCCAAACCGCTGACGATTGATGCCGCATAGCTGGAAAAAGAAGCTGTCGTTTTTGTAAAACTGCCCGCCGAGTTGAATGTCCATGTTTTTGTAAACATTTCGGCAAAGTCGTTGGCAAGGGCATTGTCCGTTTCACTGATAAAATAGCGGCCGGAAGAAGGACTGTACTGCACTTTTCCTGTATTCAGTTTGTCGGGCGAGTTCAGAACGTCCGGTCTGACTTTCAGAACGGAGGCGTATTCCGCGTGAGACACTTTCAGTCCCAGCCGTTCAATAATGCTGCTGCTTGTGATGTTGTCGACGGTGGAGCGTGTTTCCGTAATTTCCATTTGACGATTGTCAATATTCGTCAGGCGTAAACGATAACCGGATCCTTCACGTACCAGATCGGCTTTGACGATTTGATGACCGGATGCATCCTGCAGCGCGGTGTTGATTTTTTCGGCAACGGTTTTTATCGTGTCGCCGGCGAAAATTTCAACGGAAGCGAAGTTCAATCCATTTTCCGTATCGGAAAAATTCAAAACGGTTTTTCCTTTGATGCCCATCAGCGATGCCGAGGAAAATATTTCGGATTCATAAACGGAATCCGTTTTTCCGGTGATGATTAAATCGTTTAATCCGAAGAAATTTGAAAATCCGGAGTATGATTCGTCGATCACGCCGTTTCCGTTCTTGTCAAATCCGATGGAAATGTTTGTGGCGTCGCTGCCCCGTAGAATGGAGGCTTCATCTTGGAATTTGATGGTATAAGCGCTTGTTCCCAAATCGACGTGAAAGTGACCGTCGGCGTTCAATCCGACGGAAGCGGTGGTCAGATGCGGGCCGTCCACGGCATTTCGCAGCCAGTCCTGAATTGTCTGGCTCATTTCGTCAATACTGCCGCTTGTAAAGGCGAGATTCTGCGTTAAAGAGGTGCAGAACGCTTCATTCCCCTCATCATCAAACAAAATGATTTTGACATCGCCGCCGGATAAGGTAAGGTTT
>JAFYCE010000124.1 GCA_017539865.1 Alphaproteobacteria bacterium | reverse complement strand
GCTAAATTTTAGGGATAACAAATTTATGCTTTTTCAACACGTCAAGAAATATGTTTTATCCGCGATTGTATTGGGATGCGGTTGTTTTCTGGTTTCCTGCGGCAACGATATTCGCGCGGGCCGTCCGATGGTTCAAATGGTGCGCCCGACCGCTTTGCCGACAGAACCGAAAACGACCCGTTCGGCGGAAATGGTCAGCTTGGAATCGCCAATGCGTTGTACCGTTCAGGAATCACAGCAAAATATCATGACGGTCATTCCGTTCAAACAGGAAGCTTTCAGATTGGAACGCGCTCAAAAAAGCGATCCGTTGCCGCGTTATGAGGTAACAGGGTTCTCTTTCGACGGCCAAACGGCGGAACGCGTTTTCTACAAGCTGTTGGGCGAAGCTAAAATCAAAGTCGTCGGCGAAGACGGACCTTTTCCGGAACTGGCGGCTGAAAACATTACCGGCGAATTGTCCGAAGTCATGGATATGATTGCCGGCGCCGCTGATGTGTATTACCGCTATAACGATCAACAAAAAGTCTTGATCGTCAGTCGTGAAGTCGGTTGGAATTTATATGTCCCCGATAAGCGAGAGGTCATGATCGCCGTTCTGGATTCTTTGCGCGGAGCCGGAATACACGATTTGATCGTGAATTGGGAAGAAAGCGTCATTTCCTTTACAGGCGATAAAAAAGTTGAGGACAAAGTCAAAAAATTGATTGAACTGTTCGATACGGAACCGAAGCTGATCGTTTTCAATGTTCAGGTTCTGCGTGTTAAACCGTATGGAGCGTCCAAAGAAATCGTCTGGCAGGAATTGGTCGATATTTTCGGTGCGGATCGGATTAAGTTTATGCTGAAAGGCGTTTTGGGGCGGGCTTTGGTCACGGATTATGGCATCAATACCAAAAGTTTGAGAAACTTCTTAAATGCACGCGGTTCCGTAACGCAGGTTTCGGAAGGAATGTTCATCGCCGCTAATAAATGGCGCGCCCGTTTTGATGTGGGACGCTGCGGCTATATGTCCATGCCGGAGGCGCAGCTGTCCGTTTTGACTCAGACGGAACTGTACGGCGAACGCCGGATGAATACGGAAATCACATTGGATTCCGATCAGGGGGAGGTGACGGCTTTTACGGCTAAGAGCCGTTTGGGCGACAATATTGTTTTAATCGGCATCCCGTCCGTTTCTTTCAGCGATTCGTTAAACGGGTATGAAACGGTCGTTATTTTGACTCCGAGTGTCATTAAGCTGGTTAAAGAATTCAACTGAAGGAGAAAGTGATGTCAGATCAACAGCAGCGTCCACCTTATCCGCCGGCTTCCCCATATCCGCCGCAGGGAAATATGCCGCCGCGTCCGGCCGGAGTGCCGCCGCGTCCGATGGGATATCCGATGCCGGCAGGCGTTAAAATGCCGCCGCGTCCGATGGGGTATCCGATGCCGGCGGGCGTTAAAATGCCGCCGCGTCCGGCCGGCGTTCCCCCGATGGGAATGCCTCCTCCTGGAATGGCGGTGGGGGGGTATCCCGCCGCTTCTGTCGCGCCTGCCGCTGCCGAGGTTCCGGTCCCCGTTGACAACACGGATATTGATAAAGAATGGGATGAATCCGGAAACGTTCAGTCTCAAGAAGTTGATGATGATGGATTCATTGACGATTTGGAAGATGACGAACCTGAACAGGAAGAGGCGGAGGAAGAGGAAGTCGAACCCAGTCCGTATGAACATAATATGGCGTCGGATTTGGGATTGCCGCCTTTCTTTGTCAAAACCAAATTTTTGTTTCCGGTGTTTTTGTTTCTTTTTGTTTGCGGCGGCGCTTTGGGATTCTGGGGAAGCATGCTGCAGGACAAAAGCGGAGGGAGCATGCCCGGTGTCGTTTACAATATGGAAATTCCCAAAGGTCGTCCGCGCTGCGGAATCGCGCAAAAAGGGCAGGGATGCGTTTTGTATGTTATGAACGCTCAGCGCCGTGAGGTTGACGGACGGGACTTTTTCAGTATGGCGGCAGATATTTTGAATATTCCGAAGTTCCAAATCGAAACGGCAAATATTCGTTATGCAACGGTGCGGATTCCGCCCGGTTATATCGCGCTGTTGAATGTTCCGCCTGTCCAATAGTTTTCAGGCTTTATATCAAATATTTGCGAAAAAAGATAAGATTTCAGGGGCATTCCGGTGGGTTTGCCCCTTCTTTTATTTTAAAATTCAATAATTTCTTTGCTTTCTGTGAAAATCCGTTTTTTTGTCAAGAAAACTTGAAAAATTGTCAAAAAAGTGTTTGCAAAAAGTAAAAAAATAGGTGTAGTATATTTCTTAAAGGGTTCGGGATACGAAGTCTTAAATCAGAGGAGAATGAGTGATGGCATTACAATGGAAAGATTATTGTGAAATCGCAGATGCTTTAAACGAAGCTTATCCTGATATGGCTTTGACCGACATGCCGGACGAAGAACTGATTCGCTTAGTGAAGTCTCTGCCGGATTTTGATGATGCGGGCGATCCCGATGAAACGGTTCTGAGCGCAATTTGGAACCGTTGGGTCTATGTCGCTTATCCCGAAGGTTAATTCTATTTAAAAGAAAGGTGTCGTTATGGCTGAAAAAAGAACAGAGTTCGAATCTCTCGGCGGTAATAACTTGGATGGTATCGGCGGAAACGCCAAGAAAATTACCTATACGGCCGAAGACGGAAGCAAAAAATCCATTCAAATCGACTGCGGAATGAAATTTTCCGAAAAAGCCTTAACCGGTGTGGATAACTACATCGCTCCGTTGGAATGTGACGATTTGTTGATTACGCATGCTCATGCCGACCATATCGCCGGAATCATTCATCATATTCAGATGAATCCGGAGCGTCCGCTGAACATTTATGCCGATAAATTTACGCATGAATTTATGTTCGCCGAAATGACCAAACAAGGATTGCCGTTGGATAATATGCCGACATTCCATGATGTCAAAGACGGTGAAAAATTTATGGTCAACGGTTTCGAAGTCGAACCCGTTCCCGTAACACATTCCGCCCCCGGAGCCATCGCATTCGTTGTTGAATCTCCGGATGGTACGCGCTTGATGGATATGGGGGATTTCAAAACGACTCCCGTTGAATTGGGCAAAGGGTGGGAAGATGCTCGCATGGCCGGCGTTTTCGCTAAAGGAATCGATGTTTGTTTCTGCGACTCCACGTCAACAACGTCAAAGGAAGTAACGCCTTCGTATGAAGCCGTCACTAAAGGCTTTAAGAAGATTTTACGTGAAAATCCGAATGCGCAGATGATGGTCGGTACAATTGCCCGTTCCGCTCAACAGATGATGGCAGACGTGATTGCCGTTGCCGAATACGCCAAGGAAACCGGAACAAAGCCCCGCACGTTCATTTTGGACGGCGCTTCTTTAGTTCAGGTAAATAACGCTTTGAATAAATCCGGTTTGAGCATGACAAAAGCGTGCTATGAACGCACGGGGGTCCATGTTAAGATTCTTGACGCCAAATCTCCGGAAGCCAGAGCCGTTCCTCCGCAGGAACGCATTTACATGGTAACCGGTACACAGGGTGAAGAGATGGCTGCGATGGCTCGTGTTTCACGCGGTGAAAACAGAAACATCCGTCCGTCCAGAACGTGTCCGAATTTGTGCGTGAATCAGCAGGCGGTCATTCCGGCCGGCGACAATCAGGCCATTGTTGATGAAATGATGCTGGCTTTGCGCGATCAGGGATGGAAGACGATGATTCCTGAACGCGGTGCTCCGTTCGTAGAGGGGGAAACCTACTATGTTTCCGGTCACGGTCGCGCCGGCGATATGGAAAAGGTCGCCGATATCGCTGCTAAGAACAGTCCTGCTGATCGCCGCTGCACGTTCATCGGCATTCACGGTGACGAAACGCAAACTCATGCTACGGAAGAAATCTTCAAGTCAAAAGGTGAAAAAGTTGAACATATCACCAATGCGCAGAAGGTTGTTGTTTCCAAAGGCGAAGTTCAGGTCTCCCCGACAATCGGAAAGGCCAGCCGTATCGCGGTCATTGATGATAATGACGACTTTATGAATCCGGATTTCCGTTATATTAAACAGGCCTTCAATCCTGTTTCCAAAAAGTGGGAAGATGTCAAAAAGATAGATTACGAGAAAATTCTGGTTGCCAAAAACGACCGTGGCGGAAAAGGCGGTCATGGCGGCAAAAAGAAAGGCAACAGACGTCATCGCGATATGAATCCGGCGTTGATGCAGAAAATGCAGAAAGCCCGTTAATCAAAGATTTAAAGAGCCTCTTCGGAGGCTCTTTTTGTAATCAGAAAACCACGCGTTAGGCGCGTGGTTCAGGAAAGCTTATAGCTATGCGTAGAAAAAACTCCTTAGGTAAATTCAGATTGCGGTCTGGCAACTGCAACTAAGGAGTTAACAATGAATGATATAAAGACATTACCACATACGGCATGGAACTGCAAATATCACATAGTATTTGCGCCGAAATATCGCCGAAAAGGAGTGTGTCGAGTTTTATTGGATTTCTGAAAGGGAAGAGTAGCCTTTTAATCTATGAACGGCGGATCAATGTCAAATACAAATATCGCAACAGAGAATTCTGGTGCAAGGGATATTCTGTCGATATTGTGGGGATAAGATTGTAAAATGAAGACACTTTACCGGATCAGCTGACACTGCAAGTAACAAAATGCACCAACTGAACCGGTTTACATCGTTCAGATGTCGTCGATATGAGAGCTGGCGCGACCGTCTTAAGGGAGGTTCAAGGAGGGGGAAGTCTATCTCTATTTATTATCAATACATTTCGAAACCGGTGGTTCCGCAGCGGGAATTTCCGTTATTTTCAATCCGCAGAAATCGCAATGAACATCTTCCGGATCGTTAAAATCCTCATCCAACAAAGCGGTCACTTTGTTTTTTTTATGGCAATGCGGACATATGAATTCATAGGTTTCTTCTATCATCTTTATGCAATCCCGATATCGTTTTTAATGCGATTTATGGTATTTGTTTTTGAAGGAAATAATCTCTTCCAAACTCAAGGCTTTTTGTTTTGTTCCGGAAACGGATTTTTCCTTGTACGATTTTTCAGGCGCATAGTTCATATCCGGCGTATTTTTCATCGGGTCGCGTTTTAACATGTCCATCATGATCGCTCCCATCTTTTCACGCGCATTTATGCGCTTCAAAAAACTGTCAGCATCGGAAAAACCGTTCAGCCGCATTCCAACCAGACACACATCCGTTCCAATGCTGCGCGTTTCGAATGTATCGCGTCGTCCCGTATTATAAATCGTCGGCATTTGATATATTCGCAAAGGAACGCCCGTACTTGTTTTTTCCGCAGGAATGACACCGGCCGGAATCATCAGTTTCCCATGGGAACTGATTTTGATTTTGTCGACATCGACATCCATGTTTCCCCAATGGTAATGCTTATCTTGATAGAAAGCGTCGCGCATTCCGAAAGACGTTAATTTTCCTTTGCGGTCTTTTTTCAGCACCCAACACAGAGTATGGTCTTCCAGATTGTGCATCAATCCGCTCGAATCCACTTTATATCGTCCTTTTTCATCCAAATCGGGGCTATACGGGATATCCCGCATCAAAGGATTTCCCTTGGCATCCAATTTGGGAAACTCTTTCCAAACCTTTTTGCCTTCGGCATCCGTTTCATCCGTTTCACGCCATTCCGTCGCAACTTTTTGTTTCATCAAAACCGGCATTCTGACTTGAACGTCCGTCGTGCGGACTTCCGTGTTCAAAACATTAAAGAATTTTTCCGTATCATTGCCGTGTAAATCAATTTGACGTCCTTTCTTTACTTGATCATACATATGGCTCAACTGTTTGTTCATTTGAACGCGCTGATACATGTCGAACATGATTTGTTTGACTTGGGCGTGGTGGCGGCAATCGCCCATCCCCAATGCGAAAATGGCTGAAATATTCGTTCTGGTGTCAATGTCCGCGTCTTTTTCCATTCGTTTTCCGCAGGAGCGGATGACCGCTTTGACCGTCGCGTCATAGACGGATTCCCCGTTTTTATTTTTTGCCAAAGCGTTTTCTTCCATATGCAGACCCGTTCCGGCGAAATTGTCGGTCGTAAATGTCTGCCGGATGAATTTGTCCGACAACCGCATGAACATTTCGGGGTCTTCTATTTCGGATAATTTCAGATTCGGATCAATGCCCGGAATTTTATCCAATCCTTTAATGCCTAATTCGGTCGGCGTTTTTTCAACCAAACCGGTAAATAATTCCAAGTCCTTTTTGGAAATCGTATGATCCGGCAACTGTCCGCCGAAAGCCATGTTTCCGCCAACCCGATTGGTTCCGCGGAAATCGGAACCGCAACCGCGGTAACTGTAGCTGTGCGAAACGATCGCCTCCAATTTCGGATCGTTTCCGAAACTGCGCTCGTCAGAGCCCTGTTCATTCCAAACGATGAGGCCGCCTTTCAGCGCTTCTTCGTTTATTCTCGATTTCCATTCGGCCGCTTGCGCTTGAATATATTTGATCCCCTGCGGATTCAGGCCGGCTTCTTCAATTTTACGCATATTTTTTTCAAATTCGGCGAATTGATGCGGAGAATCCAAACTGGCTGCCAAACGACAACACAAATGGTCAATGACGTCTTTATCCTCTCCGGCAATGCAAGCCGCCTGTAAAGCCGAAGACACCGTGTAGAAATCTCTTGATTCATCCGCACCGTCGCGCAGCGCGCTTAAGAAAACGACCTTTGCCGTTTGTTTCGCGCGTTCGTTGTTGCCAAGATACATGTTCGTCCGGACGGCGCGCATTCCCAATGCCGGTTCCAACGTGGCGGCAAACCCCTGTTCAAAAACATCAAGCATTTGCGACGAAGCTTTTTCCCCCGTCATTTTTCCCAAACATTTTCCGATGTTATCATAGGTAATGCTGCTGGCCTGTTTGTTCGCCACCAATTCCCAGCTCATGCTCATGGAATTGCTCAAATCGTCTTTTTCATGCGGATAGCGTTTACGCATCGCGACCGCAACGGTTTCCCGTACAAGGGCGGCTTCTTTGAAATCCTTGCTGTTTGTTTTGCGGAAAGTTTCAATCATCCGGTCGTAATTTCTAAGCGAGCGGTACGCGGAAAAAAGTTCCATGACTTCCGAAGAATCCAAATCTTTGAACTTGTCACTGTTCAAAATCTCGTCAAGCGCTTCGATTTTTTCCTCTTTTGAACGATAGCGCGTTTTGTTTTTTTCACCGGCGACGGGCTCCGTTTTTTGCATGGCTTGACTGACAAGCTTTGAAAAATCACGCTTTTTTATTGTTTTGGCTCTGTTGACGATAAAATTATCCGCCAAATCGGAATAATTTTGAATAGAGTCCAAATGTTCTTTGTTTGCCATAGTCAGTCCCCTTCAGCCTGAATACATTCCGTTTAATATTATGAAAAAAAATGGTCTGAGTCAACGAAATTTTAGACAAAAAAATGGATGAAGGCCGGTTTTTTGCGGTTTTCAGGCAAACTTCCTCTTGACCTTTTCCGGATGTCATTTTAGTGTAATATTCTAAATTTGACATTTTTTATAAAGGGGTCGCATTTTGACTGAAGATTTTATATTAACGCGGCAAAAGCTTTTGGAAAAATTGGATGTTTCCGAAAATAAGGGCTTGTCCGAAGAACGTGCCGTTGATAACGCCGTTCGGTTCGGAATCAATCAATTATCCCGTCCCGATCCGGAATCTTTGCTGAAAAAAGTTTGGCTCAGTTTGACCGAGCCGATGGTTTTAATGCTGATTGTCGCCGCTCTGATCGCTTTCGGCGTGAACTATATCCGCGGTCTTTCCGGCGAGGAAACGGAATACATCGAATGCGTCGGTATCATCGTCGCCATCTTTTTGTCTGTCACCATTTCTTTGGTTATGGAAGGTAAAAGTGCGAAAGCTTTTGAAGCTTTGAATAAAATCAAAGACGACATTCCCGCAAAAGTGCTGCGCAACGGAATAATCCGTCTGATCAGTCAGAAGGATATTGTCGTCGGCGATATCGTTTTTCTGGAAACGGGAGCGAAAATTCCGGCTGACGGGCGATTGCTGGATAGTGTCGATTTACGCGTTGAAGAAGCGTCTCTGACAGGGGAAAGCGAAGCGGTGAAAAAGGATGCCGAGGCCGTCTTTTCCGATCCCGACACGCCGTTGGCGGACAGAACGAATATGCTTTATTCGGGAACTTTCGTGACGGCCGGTTCCGGAAAAATGATTGTTACCGCCGTCGGCGATGAAACGGAATTCGGGCAAATCGCACGCGAATTGTCTTCCACTGAAAAAACAATGACGCCGCTGCAAGAAAAATTGGCGCGTTTGGGAAGCGTTATTGCCGTATGGGGCATTTCCATGGCCGCTTTGGCGTTCTTTATCCAGTTGGGTATGTTTTTATTGAACGGAACGGCTACACTGAACAATGTTTCGGAGGCGTTTATCACCAGTATCGTTTTGATCGTCGCCGCCGTTCCGGAGGGGCTGCCGACAACGGTCGCCATTTGTCTCGCTCTCAATATCATTAAAATGTCCAAGGAAAACGCCTTGGTCAAAAAGATGATCGCCTGCGAAACAATCGGCTGCATCAATGTCATTTGCTCGGACAAGACCGGAACTCTGACCGAAAACAGACTGACCGGTCAGCAGATTTACGAAAAAGGCGTTTTAAAAAAACCGGAGGAAGTGACCGATGCCGATTTATTAAACAACTTCTGTTTGAATTCGACTTCAGACATCGGTTTTGAAAATAATGCCTATACGTTTATCGGCAATCCGACGGAATGCGCTTTGCTGGTCGCGGCAAACAAAGCGGGACGGGATTATTTGAAAACCCGTCAGTCGAACGGTGTGGCTCATGTCTATCCGTTTTCTTCAGACACTAAAAACATGACAACGGTCGTTCAATCGCAAAACGGTTATGTCGTTTATTCGAAAGGCAGTCCGGAAAAGATTTTGTCAATGTGTTCCTTATCCGCAGAGGAAAAAGTCAAATATACGGCGCAGATCGTCGCTTTTCAGGAGAAAGCTTTCCGCGTTATCGGCTTCGCGCACAAAACGATGGCCGGCAACGTCGATTTTGAAAACGGAAGGGCGGATATTGAATGCGCTTTGACTTTCGACGGCTTTACGGCGATTGCGGATCCTCTGCGCAAAGAGGTCTATGACGCTGTTCGCCAATGCCGTCAAGCGGGAATTGATATTAAGATGCTGACGGGCGACAATATTGTTACCGCAACGGCGATAGCCAACGATTTGGGATTGCTGGACAAAGACCATGTCGCGTTGGAGGCAAAGGACATAAACGCGCTATCCGATGACGAATTAAAAGAGCTGCTGCCCAAAATCAGAGTCATCGCGCGCAGTACGCCCGTTATAAAAATGCGGGTCGTCAAAACATTGAAAGCGATGGATTGTGTCGTTGCCGTGACAGGGGACGGCATCAATGACGCGCCGGCAATCAAAAACGCCGATATCGGTCTGGCTATGGGGATTTCGGGAACGGAAGTTTCCAAAGAAGCCAGTGATATCGTTTTGCTGGATGATTCTTTTTCAACAATCGTCAAAGCGATTCAATGGGGACGCGGTATTTACGAAAACTTTCAGCGCTTCATTCTGTTTCAATTGACGGTCAATCTGTCTTCCGTCATTGTCGTTTTGGTTTCCCTGATAGCGGGATATCCGACGCCGTTCACGGCCTTGCAGCTGTTGTGGGTTAATTTAATCATGGACGGGCCTCCCGCGCTGACGCTCAGTCTTGAACCGATTCGCAGTTCTTTGATGAAGAATAAGCCGACGCCGCGCAATGCGCATATCGTTACAAAAGAAATGTTGACTCGCATCATTTTTAACGGTGTGTTCATTTCGGTGATGTTCATGCTGCAGACGACACGGAACATTTTGGATTGTACAGCAGAACAAAACGGTACGGTCTTGTTTACTCTGTTTGTATCGTTCCAGTTGATGAATGCTTTTTGCTGTCGGGAATTGGGGCGTGAAAGCATTTTCAAGCACTTTTTTGACAATAAACTGATGCTGGTTTCATTTGTCGCGACTTTTCTGTTGCAGTATGTCATCAGTCAATATGGCGGTTATGTCTTCGGAACCGTTCCGTTGTCAGCGGAATTGTGGATTAGGATTCTGGCATTGTCAGCTTCGGTTGTCATCGCTTCGGAATTCTTTAAAGTTTTGTCCGCCGTTTATCGGAAAGTTCATCAAAAGTGATCTTTTAAAAAAGCGTTTTGAATGGATTATTCTCCGGAAAAGAGTTCGTTTCTTTTTCGGAGAATGGTTTATTGGGCGAAAGTGTAAACCGTCACTTTAAAAGAAGATATGGTATCGCTTAAAATCTCGAGGTAAAGTGCGACTCGGCAAAAAAAGTGAAAAAAGTGTAAAAAATATATTGAATGAGATTCAAGATATTGTATCTTGGAAAATAATATATGCTTGAAGCAGTATGTTTCCGTCCATTTATTCAGGGGGCGCCGATGCGCGTTTTTAAAAACAACCTATTGAAATCATTCGCTTTAATTTCTCTATTTTCTGCAATGACCGTTTCATGCGCAGTACAGACGGAGCCGACGACTTTGGGGGAAAGATCGGCGCGAGCCGCCGTGGATAAAGCCGCTTTGTTCGGCGGACAGGAAGAAATCATTAAACCGGTCACTTTGTACGAAGCGATGGCTCGGGCTATCAAGTATAATTCGGATCAGCGCGTCGCACTGATGGAGCAGGCCGTCGCTTACGGTATTGCCGATTCCGCTTCTATGGAACTGTTGCCCGAAGTCGCCGCAACCGGCGGATTTTCTTCCCGTTCCAAAAAATTGACCGTTTCCGCGGACTCTTTTAAGACGGGACAACAGACGTTGGAGGATTCTTATATTGAAGACAGAACCGTTCGCAGCGGGCAGTTGCAAATGGTCTATAACGTGCTGGATTTCGGAATCAGCTATGTCAACGCCAAACAGGCATCCGACCGTCGTTATATCAGCGAAGAATTGCGTCGCAAGTCCATTCATCAGGTCATTCATGAAGTCCGCGTCGCTTTCTGGAAAGCGGCCGCCGCTCAGCGTATTGTTGATGATCTGGCTGTTTTGATCGGTTCCGTTCAGGACGAATTGGTGCGCGTCAATACCGGAAGTGCCGAAAAAACGCGGGAACAGTTGGAAGAACAAAAGAAACTGTTGATGGCTTTGCAGAATCTGACGGAACTGCGAAACGAGGTTTTGACGGCAAAGGTTGAATTGGGCGCATTGATGAATCTGCCCCCGAATACCGAATTTACTTTGGATATTCCGGCTGAAATGGATCAGGTTAAAATCGTTAAGGATTTCGGGCAGATCGATTTGGAACATTTCGCTTTGGTCAATCGTCCGGAATTGAGAATCGGCGATTATGAAGCCAGAATTGCCGAAGCCGAAGCTAAAAAAGAAATTTTACGCTTGTTTCCCGGAATCGAATTCGAGGCGGGAATCAATTACAATTCCAATTCTTATTTAAAAAATAAAAATTGGGCGGAAGCCGGTATCGGCGTAACGTGGAATTTGATGAAATTGTTCGTTCAGCCGAAAGCTATCCGTCTGGCTAAAGACAGGGAGGAATTGGAGCGTTTGCGCCGGTTGGCCATGACAATGGCTGTGACAACACAAGTAAACGTTTCTTTTTTGCAAATGCGTCAGGCCGCTGATGCGTTTGAAGTGGCGGATTCCTTAAATCAGGTGGATGAAGGATTGTGGCAAAAGGCTTTCGCCGGAAAAAATAAAACCGTTCAGGAACAGCGGAAGACTTTGCTGGCAGCCGTCGAACGTTTGATTTCCCACTTGAAGCGTGATTTCGCGTATGCCGAATACAAAGGGGCGGAAAGCAATTTGTTCGTTGCTTTGGGGGTGGATCCGCTGCCGCGTTTCATGGCGCAGGCTAATATTCAATCCATTGCCGGAATGCTGGAAGATAATTTGTCCAGAAATGCTCCGCGCGGATTTAAAGAAGTGTCGTACGACCGTCCGCCGTCCGATAAGGCTCATTTGACCGCATTAAGTCCCGATCAACGCGCCAAATTGTTGGAATGGTCGAATTTGCGCCGTGTGGGTAAAGAAAACGCTTTTGCCGATCGGGCTGTGAATGAACCGGTCGTTTTAAAAGGTGCGGTGGAGCCTCGTCCCGAAGCGGTAAAAACGCCTAATGTTAAAGTTGTTAAGAAAACGACATTGAAAAAACAGCAGGCAGACGAATATATGCTGCTGCAAATTTCTTCTTTTGAAAAATTGGAGGGGGCTCAGGCTTATTGGCGCGAACTGACGGCTGCGGACAACGGGCTGAAATCATATTCTCCGATTTTCAGAGAGGTCAATGTCGCCGGAAAAATTCGGTTCAGAACATTTATCGCCGATACCGAAGCCAAATTGAAGGCTGTTTGCCGGCGTTTGGCAACGGAACTGAAATCCTGTTTGATTGTAAAACAATAACGGTAAGAAACTATTTTTCCGGAACCGGCGTTTGAGATGACGCCGTAGCATTTTTAGTATTCGTTTCTTCCGCTTGAGGAACGGATATCTCTTTTCCGGTCAAAAGACTTTTGACGGAACCGATGGCCATAAATTGTTCGTATAAAGATATCGACATACCCGTTTCCTTTGGAAATACCTGAAAAAGTATCCGCTAAAAGAAAACAAATGTCAATTTAATTGAATTTTTTTATCTGTGCCGACGATTAAGCCGCCGTTTTTTTTGAAAAAAGGGCTGGAAGGGAATCGATCGCTTTTTCAATCAACTGTTGTCCGTCTTCACCGGAAAGCTTTTCAGATAGAATTTGTTCAACAGCCTGCATCGCAATTTTAATCGCCAAATCGCGCACTTCTTCCGAAGCTTCTTCCGCCGCGCGATCCAAACGCTGATATGCGGCTTCTTCACGATTTTTCAGTTTTTCTTCAAATTCTTTCCGGATGTTTTCTTTCAACTGCTGCGCGTTTTTTTCGGCTTCCTGCAGAGCATCTTGCGTCGTTTGTTCGATTCGCTGATGGCGAGCCGTATATTCCGCCAATAAGGCTTCCGCTTCGACACGCAATTTGCTCGCTTCATCCAATCGGGCGGCGATTTTATCGGAACGTGCCTGCAATATGCCGCCTATCGCTTTTCCCGCCAGCTTGCTCAACGCTAATATGGTAATACAAAAAGCTATTCCGACCCAAAACGTCGGATCCTGAAACATATTATGTTCCCCCGCATGAGCGGTCGTAGACGCAAAAGCTTGAGAAATAATCATGCGTGTTTCTCCATCACAGAGGATGTCGTTTGATTGAGTTCCTCCGTCGGTACCGTAATGTTTGCGATTTTTTGAACAATCAAGCCGGTCAAATCCGCCGAAATACGGTTGATATCCTGCATGGCGGCTGTTTTGGCCGCTTCAAGAACCTGTTCCTTTTCCGTAATATGTGCGGACAGGCGGACATTGAAGTCTTCTTCCATTCGCTGAGTCAACACCTGAGCGTCCGCTTGAGCCTGTGCAAAGAGGGCTTGCGATTTCAGTTTGACCGATTTCTGCGTTTCCTCCAGCTCTTTAAGCAAACGGGAAGCTTCGTTCTTCAGCTCTTCCGTTTTCTGCAGATCGTTTTCAATTCTGGATCGACGAGCGTCAACCGTTGCTCGCATTGACGGCATGACAAAACGCCACATGATTAAAAACATCATGCAAAACGTTAAAAGCATCCAAAAACTTTGGGAGGCATACCATGTCGGGTCAAGCTGAGGCAACATCGCTCGTCGGTCCTTATAATGAATTGAGGTATTACAAGAATAACATAATCAATGCGATAACCAACGCATACAATGCGATAGCTTCGGTCGCGGCAAAGCCGATCAAACCGAAAGCGTTGACATCGCCTTTTACCGTGGGATTGCGTCCGACGGTGTCAATCATCGTAATCCAAATTTTGGACACGCCTTCTGCAGCGGTCTTCATACTTAAAGCGCACAATGCGGCGGCAAAGAACTTCGCGGCGTCGGCAATGTATTTCATGTATTCGGCTTCCATATTTTTTTTCCTTCCTAAAAAGCACCTTCACAAAAAAAAGCTAATGCGCGTGAAGCGCATCGCTTAAATAAACACAGGTCAAGATAGTATAAATGTATGCTTGCAACACTGCAATCCCCATTTCAAAAACGGTTAATATTGAAATGAATACAAGCGGCAACCATCCGCCCCAAAAACTTAAACCGTAAATAAATCCGGCGATCACTTTGAGCATGATGTGGCCGACCATCATGTTTACAGTCAAACGAACCGTCAAACTGAACGGTTTCGAGCAAAAAGAAATAATCTCAATCGGAACGAGAATCGGCGCGATCGCAAATGGCGTCCCCTTCGGGAAAAAGTTGGTAAACCAATTCAGACCGCGCTTTTTCAAACCGGCAATCACTGTGACCAAAATCGAAAAAACGGACAGCGTTCCGACGGCCGCAAAGTGGCTGGTATATGTAAAACTGTAGGGGAGCAATCCTAAAAGATTACCCAGAACGACGAATGTAAACAATGTGAAAATAAACGGAATGAATTTCCGTCCCTCCGGACCGACCATTTCATTGATCATACCGGATACCAGTTCGTAAACGATTTCCGCCACGGATTGTAGTTTCGTCGGAATCAAGCGGCGTTTGTGCATCGCCGTAATAAAGAAAACGGAACCGACGCCGACGGCTAAAGCCATGAAAAGGGAAGAGTTGGTGAAAGATAAATCAATGCCGTCAATTTTCGGAAGAGTGATAACGGGTTTGATTTCAAACTGTTCTATCGGACCGGACACAACTTATTCCTTTCCTTTGATGTCTGCCTGTTTTTCACGCTGCCGCTCCTCATACTGACGCAGAAAACGAACAACGTTCAAAATACCGGCCATACATCCGAATATCAAAAATACGGCAATGAAAACGGGACGCGTTCCCAACCAATAATCAAGTCCGTAGCCTATTCCCAAACCGCAAACAACGCCGGCAATCAGATCGGAAACAACATTGAAAGCCAACCACATCAACTGTCCGACGGAATACGAACCGCCGGAGGAACGGGCGTGATCGACGGGAATTTCCCGACGCAATGCATTAAGACGGTTTTCAATGTCTTTTAATGCATGCTCGGACGATTGATGCTGTTCCGTCACTGTTTCACCGTAAACTGAAAGTAATGCTACGAAGTCAAATCCGAAATGTCAAGAATTTTAAGGCGCAGACGGTGCCGTTTCCGGTTTGTCCGGCGCAGCCGACGGCCATGTGCCGGTGTAGCTTTTCTTTAACCTTTTAATGATGTCGTCGATTTCCGTTTTGGTCGGAGCACCTTCAAGCCGTTCCTTTTCTTTGCCTAATTGCAAAACAATCGTCGGTGTGGCGTGAACTTTGTAACGCATAATCGTCAAATTGCGCTGACGGATGATTTCTTTCGTCCCCGCTTCATCCGTTGCGCAGGAAATTGTTTCCTCCTCCGTCAGACCGGCCAGTTTGGCGTAAGGAAAAAGGGCTTCTTGAATGTTTGACGCGGTTGCCCATGCATGTTGCTTTTCAAACAACGTTTCCATAAAAGCGAAATAATTGTTTCCTTTTAAGCAACGGGAAACCAGAGATGCCGTTAAAGCCCGCTGATCCAAGGGAAAATCGATTAAAACAAGCAAAGCCTCGTTCGTTTTGACATACTTTTCCTGCAAATACGGAAGCAACTGTGTGTGGACCCCTGTACAATGCGGACAGGTCAGAGAAGTGATGATATTGATTTTCAACGGAGCGTTTCTGTCGCCGATCGTTTTTTCGGAAAAATCGAAGACAGGGGCTGCTTTCGCCGGAGTCTGCACTGTGTTTTCCTTTTTTGCGGAAACAATCGTTTGTGTCTGTTCCGTCGCAGGGGAAGAGGCAAAAAAATTCTTTATTTTTTGTACCCATGACACGCTTTCCTGTGCCTGTGCCGGCGAAATGACGGATGTTAAAAACAAAGAACTGAAAAGAAAAGCTTTTACGCCGTTTTTCATGATATATCCCCTTTAAAGAAACGTTTCCTTCTTTATAAACGAAAAAAAGGATGCTGTTAATCCTTTTTTCCTGCTTTTATCAGCATTCCCAGACGGAGAAGGGCTTCACGCAGGGATTCATTTTCAATTCCGGCAGAAAGCTGCCGGATTTCTTCTGTTCCGGTGGCAGAAAAATCATCCGTTTCCTGTTTCGGGCAAGGCGGCGTGAATGTTCCGCCTTGCATAACGCGAATGTCTGAAATCGCCGCATATCCGAAATAAAAATTCAGGCGTTCTTTGATTTGTTCTTTGCGGGCGGTAAATTCGACCGCGTACGCGCCGCTGAACGCTTTAACAATCAAAACGGCGCCTTTTTGTTTCGAAAAGGATACGGAAAACGGTGTGACGCCGCAGGATAATTCTTTTCCAAGAATGTCCTGCCAATGTGTCAGAACATCGGCTTGAATCATCCCTTTTTTGCCCAACAGGGGACCGACCAGTTTACGTACGTCCGCACCGAACGAAACCAAACCGGAACTGCGCCGATGCGGTTCCTGCTCTGTTGGTTCCGTTCGTTTCTTTTCCGTCATGCAAAGTCGCCTTTGGCAAATTCTTCAAGCCGGTCTTCTTTAATGGCTTGGCGTATGCCGCGCATTAAATCCTGATAGTAGGTCAAGTTATGCCATGTCAGCAACATGACGCCCAGAATTTCTTTGGTGCGCACCAAATGATGCAGATACGCTTTCGTGTAATTCCGGCAGGCGGGACAGCGACATTCGGAATCCAGCGGCGTGTCGTCATCCATGTATTTGGCATTGCGCAAATTCAAAGCGCCGGCACGGGTGAACGCTTGCGCCGTTCTGCCCGATCGCGTCGGCATGACGCAGTCAAACATGTCGACGCCCCGCAGAACGGCTCCCACAATGTCGGAAGGACGGCCGACACCCATTAAATACCGCGGTTTATCCGTTGGCAAGTGCGGCGTGGTCACGCTGATCGTGTCAAACATCAGATCTTGCCCTTCGCCGACCGCCAAGCCGCCCAGAGCATAGCCGTCAAAGCCGATATCCGTCAGGCTCTTGCAGGATTCTTCGCGCAAATCGGGATGAACGCCGCCCTGAACTATGCCGAAAATGCCGTAACCGTCGCGATCGATGAATGCCTCTTTCGAGCGTTTCGCCCAGCGCATCGAGCGGCGGGTCGAGTCGGCAACGTATTTTCTTTCCGCGGGATAAGGCGGGCATTCGTCAAAGCACATCGTAATGTTGCTGTCCAATTTATGCTGAATGCCAATGGAAATTTCAGGCGATAGCCGGCACAAGTGACCGTCTATATGAGAGCGAAAGTCAACGCCGTCTTCCGAAATTTTGCGTAATTTGGATAGCGACATAACTTGAAAACCGCCGGAATCCGTTAGAATCGGCTTGTTCCAGTTCATAAACTTGTGCAGACCGCCTAAGCGTTCGATTCTGTCCGCTCCGGGGCGCAGCATCAGGTGATAGGTGTTGCCCAGCAATATTTGCGCACCCGTTTCCGCTACCGATTCGGGCATCATCGCTTTGACTGTCGCCGCTGTACCGACCGGCATGAACGCCGGTGTTTCAACAATGCCGTGCGCCGTATGCAATTTGCCTGAACGCGCCCGTCCGCAGGTCTTTTCTATTTCAAATTTCAGCATTTTTTTCTCCGTCTTTTTGATGGAACTAAGCCGCTTTAGAGCAAAAAGTCAAGAATGATAGTAAAATATAACAAAATGTGTTGACATTAAAAAAATATTATGACATATTGTTATTACACTGGATTTTGTGTCTTGAAAATGAAGCGTTTCTGTTCGGGAGCGCTTTTTTAGTTGAGGAGAAAAAAATGGGAATTAGAAAAGAAGCCAAAAAAGCGGTAAAGCAAATCGGCAAGGCTTTGGTGAATCCGTTGAACGCCGTTAATATGATGTATTCCGTGTATGCTTTGGATAAGAACATCGAAAACCATCAGAAGCAGGTTCAGGTCGAAACGGCGGCTCAGGAAGCGGCAGTACAAAAGGCGGCCGTCGATGCCGCAGAACAGGAGTTTCAAAACGATTTGGAGCGTAAGCGCAGGACGTCAAAACGGACAAATGTCATTTTTGCCGGATTATTGGGCGATAATGATGAAATCGGATTGGGCGGTCAGAAAAATCTGTTGGGGTTGTGATGACAATGAACGTTTATTCTTTGGCGGACAGAATCATTCAAAGAACGGACGAACTGAAATCGCAGCGCATGAATTTTGAGCGGTTATGGCAGGAAGTTTCCGAGTTGGTTCTGCCGCGTAAGGCTGATTTTACGGCCGTGCAGGCGCAAGGGGCGAAGCGAGGGCGGAAGTTGTTTGAAACGACAGCCGTCAATGCGGCCGAACTGTTAGCCGCCGGTTTGCACGGGCTGATGACGAATCCGGCCGGAAAGTGGTTTTCTTTGACTGTGACAGAGTCTGCAAAAACACCTGAAATCGACAAGTGGCTGATTGAAGCGGAACAAATCATTGTTGACGAGATCATCCGTCCGAGTGCCGGTTTTTCAACCAATATCCATGAAGTCTATTTGGATTTGGCGGTTTTGGGAACGGCCGGTCTGTACGTCGGTTGGGACGAAAAAAACAATTCTCTACTATTTCAGTCGCGTTTTTTGGGCGAATTGTTTTTAGAGGAAAATGCGGCAGGGCGGGTCGATAGGATTTACCGTGTTTTTAAGATGCCTTTGGAAAAGATCATTCAGACGTGGGGAAAATCCGCCGTTTCTGAAAATATGATCGCCGCTTTTGAAGCGGGAACGCAGGCGCAAAGGGAATTTGAAATCATTCACGCCGTTTTTCCGAACGATTTGTTTGAAAACGGCGGCGCTTTTCAGAAGCCGGTTTCTTCCGTTTATATTTTGAAAGACGAAAAAACGATTTTGTTTTCCGGCGGGTTTGAGGAAATGCCGTTGTTCGTGACTCGCTGGAGCAAGGCCTGTACGGAGGTTTATGGCCGATCTCCTGCGATTTCCGTTTTGCCTGACATTAAAATGCTGCAAGAAATGATGAAAGAAACAATTATCGCCGCGCAGCTGGCAAACAGGCCGCCGTTGTTGGTCAGGGATGACGACCAGTTTTCTCCGGCGGCGACCGTTCCGGGCGGTATCATTCGCTATACGGGCGAAACTCCGAAGACTTTTGTCAGCGGCGCAAATTCAAGTATCGGTTTGGAAATCATGAACGAAATCCGTCAAAGGATTCGGGCGGCTTTTTATAACGACCGTCTGATGAATACTGAAAACGTTCAGATGTCGGCAACCGAGGTCTTACAGCGCGCGGAAGAAAAAATGCGTCTGATGGGGCCGGTGTTCGGCAGGCTTCAGACCGAATTGCTGAGCCCGATGATGACGCGTATTTTCGGGCTTCTGGTACGGCACGGCAAATTGACTTTGCCGGTCGGGGTGGATTATCGGGATGTCCGTGTGGAGTATGTTTCCCCGATGTCTTTGGCGCAAAAGCATTTGCAGGCACAAGCCGTGATGCGGACGTTGGAACTGGCCGGCGGGCTTTTGCAGATTCAGCCCGAAGCTGCCGCCGTATTCAACGCGCCCGAAGCGATTCGGAAAATCGGCGAAATGTATGGCGTCGGGGCTTCGCTTTTTCATCGCGAAATGACGGAGGGTGAAAATGCTTGATGCTTTTAAACGAAAAAAAGTCGTTAGAGCCGCTTGTTTGATTCAAGCCTATAAAGCCGTTTTTTCATCGGAGAACGGTCGTCTGGTTTTACAGGATCTGGCCGAAAAATGCCATATGCTGTCACCCGTAACGGACGTTTCCGGTTCAAACGGGTTTTCCGCCGCCAGCGCTTTTTATGACGGGAAGAGGGCGGCTTTTTTGGACATTTTGAAAATGTCCGCGTGTGACGAGCGCAAGCTTGTCGAGTTGTTGCAAGAAACTGAAAGGAACAAAGATGAATAACAACACTGTCTCTGTGCCGTCAAAAGAAGAAACGGCGCAGAAGGATTTAATCAACAAATTCATTGATGAGGAAACCGTCAACGAATTTCAGGCTCTGGCGTCTGATTTGGCTTTGTCTGAAGAGCAGGCGCAGGGCGTTTGGAACTGGTTGGTTCAAGGGGCAATGCAATTCGTCGAAGATTTGAACCGGGACTCGGCTGACTACTGCGCGGAAACGGAAGAATATCTGCGCGGCGTTTACGGAAACGGTTTCGAAGCCCGCAAAAAAGCCGCAAATGATCTGATTCTGAAATACGGCGGTGACGAATTGATCGCTTTTCTGAAAAAAAGCGGCGTCGGAAATTGTCGTGAAATCATTTCTTTCCTGATGAATTTAGCGGATGCCGCAAATGAAGACCGCGGTTTGGTCGGAGAAAAGGTTTCCGCGCTTTCTTCGGAAGAAAAAATCAAAGCTGAAATCGCCCGTTTGATGGCTGTGCCCGCTTATATGCAAGCCAGACATCCCGAACACGATTCGACGGTTCAGCAGGTATACCGTTTGAGAAAACGTCTGTTCGGCGAAGAATAAGCCCGCTTTTTCAAGCGTGTTTCGTCGCTCCGTTTCAAAAGCGGGGCTTTTTTTATGTCTTAAACAACTTTAAAGAGGAAAATAAATGAGTACGGAAATCACTACTTCTTTTGTCAATCAGTACAGTGCCAACATTCAGGCTTTGGTTCAGCAGAAAGGGTCGAAACTGCGCGACTTGGTCGGCTATGAAAGCGTTCGCGGCAAAAATATGTTCATCGATCAGATCGGTCAGGTCGCCGCCGTCAAGAAAACGACGCGTCATGCCGATACGCCGCGTTACGACACGCCGCATAAACGCCGCCGGTTGACGCTGGACACCTATCATTGGGCGGATTTGATCGATAACGATGACAAAGTCAGAATGTTGATCGATCCGACCAGCGATTACGCGAATGCCGCCGCTTGGGCGATGGGACGAGCCATTGATGAAGCAATTGTCGAGGCCGCTTTCGGAACGGCTTACACCGGTGAAACGGGCGCAACCTCCATGGCATTGCCTGCGACACAGGTCGTCGACAGCAGCTGCACGTATAAATTCACTTTCGATAAACTGCGCGAAGTCAAGCGTATGTTCGATGCGTGCGACGCGCCAATGGAAGGCCGCGTCATCGTTCTGTCCGCACAGCAGTTGGACGATTTGTTGAGCGAAACCAAAGTGACATCGTCCGACTATGCTTCCGCCAAAGCTTTGGTGCAGGGGGAATTGGACACCTTTATGGGATTCAAGTTCGTTCAGCTGAATGCAAAAGACGGAAACGGCGATTTGATTCTGCCCGATGTCACATCCAACAACACGGTGATCGGACGTTCCTGTCTGGCTTTTCAGGCGGACGGTATCAAGTTGGGCATTGGCGAAGACATCATCGGTAAAATCACGGAACGCGATGACAAGTGCTTTGCAACGCAGGTCTATTACGAAATGGCCATCGGCGCCGTGCGTATGCAGGAAGAATTGGTTGTCAAAATCAACTGCAAAGAATCTTAAAAAACCGGAAGGCGGCGGAAAGAATCTTTCCGCCGCTTTCTTTTTAAAAGGAGAAAAAAAATGACGTCGAGTGTTGCCGTTTGCAATCGCGCTTTATCCAAAATAGGGGATGAGCTGATTATTCTGTCTTTGGACGATAACACAAAGCCTGCCCGATACTGCAAGGCTTTGTATGCCGATACGCGCGATTTCGTTTTGCGTTCCTATCCGTGGCGGTTCGCTTTGAAGCGGTATGTTCTGGCTCCTTTGCGGGACAAGCCTCTGTTCGGTTACGAATATCAGTTTTCTTTACCGTCGGACTGTTTGCGCGTTTGGAAAATGGAGGAAAATCAACCTTATCAAGTCGAAGGTCAGTGCTTGCTGACGGATTTAAAGGTTTGCCGTTTCATAGGCATTTCCCGTGTGGAAGACGCAAGCGTATTCGATCCGATGTTTGTTGAAGCGTTTGCTTTGCGTCTGGCGGCGGAACTGGCTGTTCCTTTGACCGCTTCCGTTCCTTTACGCGACAGTCTGATCAAAGAATATCAACAATTCGTTCAACAGGCGAAAACGGCTTCCGCGATGGAAGGCGTTCAAGACGTTTTCGTACCACAAGGATGGGTGGAGGCCAGAATATAATGTCATACACGACCGGTTTGATCCGATTTAACGTCGGCGAAATTTCGGAATTGATGGGCGGACGCGTCGATACCGAAGAGTATAAAGGCGCATGCAAAGTTTTAAAAAATTTCATTCCGTCCGTGCAAGGCCCCGTTTCCCGTCGCGGCGGAACCCGTTTTGTCGCCGAAGTCAAAACCTCAGCCAAGAAAACGCGGCTGTTCGCATTTCAGTTTTCGGCCGTTTTGTCTTATTTGTTGGAATTCGGCGATCATTATGTGCGTTTTTTTTATCATCGTCATCCGATTGTTGACCGGAACGATAACCCGATTGAAATAACCGTTCCGTATGCGGCGGAAGATTTGGATAAGCTTTATTTTTCGCAGTCCGGCGATGTCGTTTATATCGCGCATCCGTCCTATCCCCTCAGAACGATTACCCGTTACGGGCAGACGGATTGGCGTACGGAGGAAATCGCTTTGATCGACGGGCCTTATTTGCCGGTACATACGGGCAGTATTTCCTTGACGCCGTCGGCAACGCAGGGAAATATCACAATTACGGCTTCGGCCGCCGTGTTTTCTTCGACCGATATCGGCAGGGCCGTCCGCATTATGCAGGCGTCCAATCCGAATGTGCAGTGGGGAGCGGCCAAAATCACGGCGTATACGAGTGCGACGAGTGTGCAGGCGACTGTATTTCCGAATTACCCCTTTATGAATACAAATGCGTCGAAAGCTTGGCGGTTGGGCGTTTTTTCAGCGACAACCGGTTATCCGTCAACGGCAACGTTTTTTGAACAGCGGTTGATTCTGGGGAAAGGAAACGGCATTTACGGATCCAAGACGGGGCAGTATGAAATTTTTTCTCCGTCAGCGGCAAATGCTTCCGTGACGGCGGAATACGGTTACGGCTACGAGCTGTCATCCGATCAAATCAATGATGTGTGTTGGTTGTCTTCCGGAAGGGCTTTGGCCATTGGAACAGTCGGCGCGGATTTCACTTTGGAAACGTCGGGAGGCGAAGGGGCCATTCCGTTTACGGTCAAGGCGCAACGTCATTCGACTTATGGCAGCGAGAACGTCGCACCTGTCAAAGTCGGCAGTACGACATTGTTTGTTCAGCATTACGGGCGAAAGCTTCGGGCGTTTATGTATGACAGTAACTCCGACGACTATATTGCCAAGGATTTAACGATGTTGGCGCCGCATATGACATACAGCGGCATTAAGGATATGGCTTTGCAGCAGGAGCCGTCTCCGATTATTTGGTGCGTTTTGAATAATGGCGGGCTGGTCGGACTGACTTATGAAGCGACGGAAGCCGTTCGGGCTTGGCATTCTCACGAATTGTCGGGCGCTTTTGTTGAAAGCGTCGCAACGATGCCGGCTGAAAACGGCGGACGGGACGAGCTGTTTCTGCTTGTCAGGCGGGAAATCAACGGAGCCGTAAAACGTTATATCGAAGTGATGGAAAGCGGTATGGAAGAAGACGCCTCCGATACATCGGAATGTTTTTTTGTGGACAGCGGTCTGTCTTATCACGGAACGGCCGTATCGCAAGTCGCCGGTTTGGAACATCTGGAAGGACAGACGGTTGCTGTCTTGGCCGATGGCGCTGTTCAAACTGAAAAAGTCGTTACAAACGGCCGGATCGTGTTGGATTCATCTGCAAGCATTATTCATGTAGGATTGCCTTTTTCTTCCGTTTTACAAACGATGCCGTTGACCGGAGTCGGGCAGGACGGTGTGTCCGAAGAAGCCAAAAAGCGCATTTCCGGTGTGGTGCTGCGCTTGTATAAAACATTGGGTTTTTTAATCGGCGGTGACGGCAAAGTCGAAGAGCAAAGTTTTCGAACGGCAAGCAATGTGATGAACGCTCCGCCGGCTTTATTTTCCGGCGATAGGAAAGTGGCTTTCTGCGGAAAATGGAATCGGGTGTCTTCCGTCCGGATTGAGCAAAATCAACCTTTGCCTTTGACGGTTTTGGGAATCTTTCCCGTGGTGTCAACAAACAGAGTGTAATTATTGAGGAGAAATAAAATGGCGGAAAATCGATCGGCCGCAGCGTTGTCGGCAGTCAAAAACACCTTTAATTTATTAAAGGAATGGCAAAAATCCAAAGAAACGCAGGAAGATTGTTTCCATCAGGCAAAAAGTCTTTTAAAGGCTAATGATGATGATATCGACAAAATAAAACGTCAAAGCGCGGAAGAGCGCGGAAAAAATATTTCAAAAGCGGGAGCTTCAGGAATAGATCTTTCCTCATTTAATGATGCGCTTTTATCTGAAGATTTGAAAAACGCCCGCAATATACACGATGAACAAAAAGAAGCGCAGGAAAAAGCGCAGGCGTTAAAAAAACAAGCTGAAAGCGTGAAACGGAACAGGAGGAATAAATCCCTTTCTTATTCTGTCGGATTGTTGTCGGATTTGGGTAAATGGGGATTTTGACAGGGGAAACGGAAATGAACAATGTTAAAGAAGGGGTGACAATCTCTGCCGGTCTGACGGCGCCTGCGTGGCTCCCGATTTTGAACGAGTGGGTCGGCTGTTTGATTGGAATCGCAACGTTGATCTACATGTGCATTAAAATTTGTCTGTTGCTGTTCCGGTCGGAGAATATCAAATGATTTCCGAAAAAGGCATGAAAGCGATTAAGACTTTTGAAGGATATTCTCCGTTGGAATACACGTGTGTCGCCGGAAAAAGGACAATCGGATACGGGCACGTTTTGAAGCCTGATGAAAGCTATGTATGCGGATTGAGCGAAAAGAAGGCGGAAAAACTGTTGATACAGGACTTGAGCATAATTGAAACGGCGGTCGATACGCTGATAAACGTGCCGTTGGCGGAATATCAACGTGACGCTTTGGTCAGTTTTGCCTATAACGTCGGCGTTTATGCTTTCCAGCGTTCGACGTTGTTAAAGGTATTGAATGCCGGAAATTACGATCAAGTGCCGAAACAATTGTTGCGCTGGGTCTATGTCAACGGCAAACCGTGTTACGGATTGTTGCGACGCAGGCAGGTTGAAGCGGCGATGTTTGAAAACAAAACGGGGCGGAAACGCCCCCTTTTTTATGAAAGGAATGAAAAATGACTTTGGAAACGGTTGCGGCCTTTTTGGAACAGGCTGTTTTTTGGTTCGGAACGGTTGTTGCGGCGGCTTCAATTATTGTGAAGGCGACGCCGACACAGAAAGATGACGCTTTTTTGGCAAAAGTCGTCAAAATATTGGATTTTGTATCCATTGTAAACGCCAAAATTCAGGAAAATAAACAAGGCGGAACAAATGCCGGTTAGTACGCTGATTGTCTTTGTGTGCGTTTTTCTGGTTTTGGTCGGTGTGATTTTTCACACCGCATATGAGTTGGGGCGGGAAAAGGAAAAAACGGAATATGAAAAACAAAAATCAAACGGGACGGCCGAGGCACGCCGGCTTCGGACTGGTTTGGACGATCCTGCTGTTGTCGAGCGGCTGCACGGTACATTTAAACGGTGATTTCTGTGATATTTATTTGCCGGTGCATCCCGATTATGAAAAAGATACGCCGGAAACAATCCGGCAAATTGATAAAAACAATATTGTTTATCAAAAGTGTTTTTAAAAAAATCCCCTTTTGCCGTTCGGCAAAAGGGGAAAATATCAAAATTTGAAGCGCTGCATCGTCCGTTCACTTTTTTCCTTTTCGCCATTTTCTTCATTTTTTTCATCGGAAGATTTTCGTTCAGCATTTTTTTGCATTAACTTTTTCAAGTCTTCCTCTTTTTTCTTTTGTTCGCGAATCAGTGTGTCGATTAAAGGATTGTCATATTTTTTATCCGCTTCGTCTTTGATGTCATATGCGGAAATATCCACGCCGAATTTCCTGTATTCTTCAGCGACGTTTCTTTCCAATTCTTCCAAATCAGCCTGTTTGCGTTGGTTGATTTGTTCAATCAAATCCAATGTGCTTTGAATCATCGGATTGGCCAGAGAAACTTCGTCCAATGTCATGCCGGCTTCCAGCTGATTGCGGAAAGGAATCGCATCGTTGTTTCCCAATAAAACCGCCGTTTGGTACCATTTATAGGCATAAACTTTGCTTTTACTGACGCCGTTTCCGCTTTCATACAATTTACCTAATTCCAATTGGGAGGGCGTGTGATTTTTCATCGCCGCAGAGGTGAAACAATCCGCCGCCGCCAGAAAAGCTTCGTCGTTGGCGTCGCTGAGCAACAGCATGCCGCGTTCATACAAAGCATCCGTATCCGTCATTTTGGCACAAACGGCGCTGGCGTTGATGTACTTATTCAGAGCTTTTTCCTGTTCGTTTTTAGTGGCGCTGAAGCTTGTTTGCGCATAAGCGGAACCGATTCCCGCAAAAAAGAACAAAAAAGAAAGAAAGACCTTGAACACGATCGTGTATCCTTAAATAATAGTTTCATTAACAATGCGGCACAGGCGGCACTGTAAAATTTTATGCTAAACGGGCGGAAAATGAAACGGATTTTATGTTTTTTTTGTTTTTTTTCTTTGACAGTCTTGATTCCCGTACGGGTTCGCGCGGCCGTACAGGCCGAATTGGTCGCGCAAAAAGAGATGATTTCAGAAGGAAATGATTTCTTTTTAGCATTAAAATTGACATTGCCGCGCGGTTGGCATGTTTATTGGAAAAATCCGGGGGATGCCGGTGAAGCGATGGATTTGAAACTTGATTTACCGCAAGGTTTTCAGGAAATTCGCAGGATATGGCCGGCGCCGAAACGGTTTACGGTCGGAACGCTGACGGAATACGGATATGAGCGCGAAGCTTGGTTGTTCATTCAAATCCGCGCGCCGGAGAAATTGAAAACGGGAGAGGTCTTCACTTTTTCCGGACGGGCGACATGGCTGGGATGTCACGGCGAATGTGTTCCGATGGCGCAAGATGTCGCCGCTTTGGCCGTCGCGGGGTCGGGCGGTGCCGAAAATGAAGAGATGTCCGAGCAGATGGACGCTTTCCCTGAAAAAGTGAATGACGCCGTTTTTTATGAAACCGCCGGTTTTTTGATTTTATCCGTGCCTGCTCCGGCGGACTTCGCGGACGCCTACTTTTTCCCCGAAGATTTGAAAACATTGACATATTCAGCACCGCAAAAAATAAAAACGGCTCAAGGAAGAGTTTTTCTGTTTTTAAAAAAAGCGGCGGAAAATGAGTTCGTTTATCCGGAACGCCTGAAAGGAACGCTGGTTTTTTATAATGTTCAAGGGGAAACTCTTAACGCTTTGGATGTGGCCGCCTCAAAAACGATTGAAAATCTGCCCGCTTTTGAAAAGCCGTTTGTTTGGCATGAATTTTTGATGGCCGTTTTCTTCGCGTTTGCCGGCGGTATTCTGTTGAACTTGATGCCGTGTGTTTTTCCGGTTTTGTCGCTGAAAGCTTTCCGTTTGATGAATTCCGGTTCGTCGGTTGATTTGAAACAAAGACAAAAAGCCGGCATTTGTTATATGGCGGGCGTCCTTTTGTCATTCATCGGAATCGGTGCGGTTTTGATCGCTTTGCGCTCGGCCGGTTTGCAAATGGGGTGGGGATTTCAACTGCAATATCCGCCGTTTGTTTTCGGATTGTGTTTGCTGGTGTTTTTTTTGGGATTGGTTTTTTCCGATATCGTTTGCATAGGGGAAAAAATATCGGCATTCGGTATGAATTTAGGTCGGAATTGGGGCGATTTCGGAACGGGGGTTTTAGCTGTCGTTGTCGCGACGCCGTGCGCTGCGCCGTTTATGGGATCGGCTTTGGGGTACGGATTGATGAATTCGGCTCCGGTTACGCTGAGCGTCTTTGCGGCAATGGGAGCGGGGTTGGCGTTTCCGTTTGTGTTATTGGATTTTCATCCGTCTTTGGGGCGCTTTTTGCCCAAAGCGGGCGCATGGACGATGTTATTCAGAAATTTTCTGGCTTTTCCCCTATACGGTGCGGCGGCGTGGCTGCTTTGGATTTTGGTTGCGCAGGAAGGTGAAAAAGCATTGGCGGTCGGGTTGGCTTGCCTTGTTGCCATGGCTTTTTGCGGGTGGCTGACCAAAGCGGCCGTTTATTCCGGTTTTTTGAAAAAAATAAAGGCGGCGGTCGTTGTTGCGACCGTTCTTTTAACCGGATACGGAGCTTATGTTTTATCTCCTTCGCATCAGCAGGCGCAAAAATTTTCGGATATGGATTGGATGCCGTATGATATGGAAAAAATTCGGGAATACAGGCAGGCCGGCGTTCCCGTCTTTATCAAGTTTTCCGCCAAGTGGTGCTTGACGTGTCTGGTGAATGAAAAGGCGGCGTTTTCTTCGAATCGGACGGCAAACGCTTTTCGGGAAAAAGGGGTGGCTGCGTTTGCGGCGGATTGGACAAATCGCAGTGATGAAATCACGGCGGCGTTGGAAAGTTTCGGTCGGGGCGGTATTCCGTTGTATGTGTATTATGCGCCTCATGCTGAACAGGCATTGATTTTGCCGCAGTTGATTACGGAGCGGATAATCGCGGATATTTTAAAGGATTTGTGATTATTTGGGCGGTTTCCCTTTAAATGCGACAATCTTTACCGTATGCGGGAAGATATCTTTTCCGTCGGCGACAGGTTGTGGTACGAATTTAATGATGGCGGCGCCTTCCGCCCGAATGATGAACGTACGACCGAGCCAAGCCTCTTGACGGGCCGTTTCTTTGGATAAAGGCGTTAAAGTGACGGATGTATTGCCGGTGATGATGCCTGACGGGTCTTGAACGGTGATTTTATAACCGGTGTTTTTAATATACATGTGGCCGCCTTTTTTCGTCGCTTCGTTTTCATACAAGGGCGTATAGACGTACAAAGTGACAATATCGCCGACCATAACGGGAATGGCGCTTTCTTCGGCGGACAGCGTCAAATCGATATATCTCGGGTCGGACGGTCGGAAATAAAGGGCGGAAATCGTTTTTTCCTCTTGCGGAAAAGGAGCCGGCGGTGTTTTCCCGTTCATGTCCGGATTGACCGGACTATCCGGATTAAAGGGAACCCATTGCGGCATTAAGGGAAAAAAAGTTTTGTATTTGTTGTCAAAGGCGTCTTTGGAGATAAACCGCATAAAAGAAGTTTCTTCTATCATTTTTTCCGGCGGTTCCGGTAATTCTTTGATAACGGCCAGTCCTTGAACGTCCGTCGGATATAAAGCCTGTTTCAGCCGGAACGGACGATATTTTTCAAAATACGCGGCATGGAAAGCCGATGTTTTCTTTTGCGCTTTTTTGAACAGGCTTTCGGCAAGCATGTTTTCTTTTTTCTCTTTTGCCGGATCGATTCTTTTGACAGCCAATTCCGCAAGAATTTGCGCCATCAGGAATTTGTCGTTTTCAAAATACATCCGGCCGAGATTATAAAGAGCATATTTGTTTTTATTCAATAATGCGCGTTGCCACAATTCTTCGGCGCGTTTTTCGTCTTTTTTTACGCCAATGCCGAATCTGTAATAAAGACCGGCGGAATTCATCGCTTCCGCATGTCCGTTTTTGGCTGCGGCTTCAAAATAGGAAACCGCGCGATTAAAGTTTCTGGGAACGCCGACGCCCTCCTGATACATCAGGCCAAGCTGAAAAAGTGCGGTCGTATCGTTTCGTTTGGCGTTAATCAACAAAGCATTGACATATTGCGAACCGGATATGCCGCTGATTTCCGTACGGAAACGGGCGATCATTCCCAGTTTTTCGAATTTTGTCAGATCCCCTTTGTTCAGATCGCGCAGAAAAATATCATACGAAACGCCGGATTTTTTTTGAGAAGAAGCCATTAAAGTGCAGGCTTGAACAACATAAGCGGCGCTCGGCTGTTCCTTTTCATATTTTTTCATAATGCGCAAAGCTTCTTCGCAATTTCCGGCATTGAAAGCTTCAACGCCGACTTCGAAAGAATCATGATCGATTGTTTGTGCCGTTGCTGCGGTGTACGGATAAAGCCAGAAAAGAAATAAAAAAATAAAAAAGTTCATGGAATGGCTTTATCGATGTAATCGGCAGGGCGGTTTCGGAAAAGATTGTTCAATTTTTTTTGTTTTTTCATGCTGTCTTCCCATCTTTGAGCGGCGTAGATGTTGGGCGGAAAATTTCCTTTGCCGTTTCTGTAAATCAGGGATAAAGCCATTTTTGCGTTGGCGTCGCCGTTCTTGGCCGCCATTTCATAATAACGGACGGCTTCAAATATATTCTGTTCGACAATGATTCCGTTTTCATACCATCCGGCCAGTATGGACTGAGCCTCCGCATCATTGCGTTCTGCGGCTTTTTTAGCCCATTGAACGGCTTTTTCGGAATCTTTATCGACTTTTTCACCATGAGCATACAGCAAGGCAAGAGTAATCATGGCCGGCGTATAATCGCTTTCTGCCGCTTTTTCATAGTAAAAAAGAGCTTTGGAAATGTTTTCTTCCGTTCCTTTGCCGGAAAAATGCATCGCGCCCAAAGCAAAAGAGGCTTCCGGAATATTCCGGTTATCGGCTTGGGCAAAATAGACGATGGCGTTTTCATAATCGTTTTTTTGATAAAGGCGGAGGGCTTTTTCCATCGGGTCGAAAATTTGATTTTCCGATCTGAAATTTAATGTCAGCAACACTGTCATTATGGCGCAGATAAAAATCAGAGTCGCGTAAAAGGGGAGCGGTTTTCTTTTGTTCATTTTTTCCATTTATTCCTTTTATTTTGCCGGATATCGTCTTTTCAAAAGTATAAGCGATTATTCATTTTTAAAAAGTAAAAAGATTGAAAAAAACAAAGTTTCTTGATAATTTCTAATATGTTATCGGCAGGAAGGAGCCGGCGTATGAATTTATTGCCTCGCAATCAAATAAAAACATTTCATTTCACAGACTGTTTTTTTGACGGGGCGACAAAAACGGCTCATTTGCGTTATGCATTTAATGAGGGCGCAATTTGCTTTGAAGAAACCGTAACGTTCAATCATGCACCGGATATAATGAATGAAAAACGGGAAAAAGCCCTTCGTCAATGCTTGCGTTTGCTTCATTTGGCCGCGGGAATCAGCTATTATAAACTCTATGTTCCCGATGAAATCAGAGTGGACTGTACCCGATTGACAAAGGCGGAAGCTGATTTTTTCAATTTGTTTTATACGGCGGGATTGGGTGAATTTTCATACAGGAACGATCTTTCGTTGCATATTGATTTCCCGTTTTCCGAAACGGCGGAAACGGATTTTGAAGACGTTCCGCTCAAAAAAAGAACGGTTGTTCCCGTCGGCGGCGGAAAAGATTCAATCGTTTCCGTCGAAGCGCTTAAAGCTTCCGGTTTTTTGCCGGTTCTTTTTTCGGTCGGTCGTCCCCGCCCGATTCGGGAAACGATTGAAAAGTCAGGCTTTAATGCCGTTTCGGTGACACGCGTTTTATCTCCGGATTTGAAATTGTTTAATGAAAGGCTTTCGGAACTGGGGGCGTTTAACGGTCATGTCCCCGTGACGGGAATCATTGCGTTTATCTTGATGATGTCTGCGGTCTTGTATGATTTTTCGGACGTCGCTTTATCCAACGAACGTTCCGCAAACGTCGGCAATACCGAAAAAGACGGGAGAACCGTCAATCACCAATGGAGCAAATCGCTGGAGTTTGAAAAAGCGTTTCGTCGTCTGACCGCTTCCGTTTTACCGGATTTCCGTTATTTTTCCTTGCTGCGTCCTTTATCCGAGCTGGCTATTGCTTTCCTGTTCGCTAAAACGGAAAAATATGATTCCGTTTTCACCAGCTGCAACAAGGCTTTCCGTTTGGATGAAAGCAAAAGGCTGGACAGATGGTGCGCAGACTGCGATAAGTGCCGCTTTGTTTTTTTAGCGTTGGCGCCTTTCATGAAGAAGGAAAGATTGGTTTCCATCTTTGGAAAGAATATGCTGAACGATGTTTCTCAAATCGGCGGATATGAGGAGCTGTTAGGGCTTCGCGCGTTTAAACCGTTTGAATGCGTCGGTGAAATCAATGAATCCGCACTGGCTTTTTTGGCTTTGATACGAAAAGACGAGTGGAAAGATGACGTTGTTTGTCATACTTTAAAAGAGCGGGTTTTAAAAAAATATGAAAAAAAAGAAAACGCTTTGCGTGAAGAAGTGTTTTCTTTATCAAATGATCATTTGATACCGGAGGATTACAAAGATGTTATTGGAAGGTTTAAAGAACAGACCTGTGACGGTTTGGGGAAACGGCATTGAAGGACAGGCTGCAACCGTTTTTTTGGAAAAGCGTAATTGCGTTGTTACCGTTGTCGAAGATCCCGTACAAATTCCGTTTTCAGGAGTGATTGTCAAATCTCCGGGAATCAGTCTGTATCGAAGGGATTTGAAAACAGCCAAACAGTACGGCGCTGTTTTCACTTCCGGTACGAATTTGTTCATGGAAGCGGCTTTATTGCAGCCGGATTACCGCCCTTTATTAATCGGGATTACGGGAACGAAAGGAAAATCAACAACGTCTTCGCTGGTGGCGCATTTGTTGCAGGCTTTGGGCAATCGTGTGGCATTATGCGGTAATATCGGCGATCCGGCAATCAATTATGCCGACCGTCTGAGCGATTACGAAGCAATCGTTGTTGAAATGTCCAGTTATCAATGCGCCGATTTGCAATACGGATTCGATATCTCTGTCATTTTGAATCTTTATCCCGAACACATTGACTGGCATAAATCGCATGAACAATATTATAAGGATAAACTGAATATTTTGACTCATCGCAGTCCGGAACAGGCCGTCATTTTGAATTCGTGCGATCCGTTGACGGCAATGTATGTTAAAAATCCTGAAAACGCAATTTATTTTGATGCGCTGAACACTATTCATGTTTTGGGGGATTATTTCTACGACGGGACAAAAAAACTGTTTAAAACGAATGTTGTACCGCTGCGAGGCGATCACAATCTGTCGAATGTTTGTGCGGCATTGACAGTTGTCAAACAGATCGGCGGCGATTTGGTTCGTTGCGAAGAGGCGTTAAAGACGTTTAAACCGTTGCCGCACAGACTGCAGACGGTGGCAATCAAAAACGGTGTGACATACGTGGATGACAGCATTTCCACAACGCCGGAAACGGCCATTGCGGCAATGAAATCTTTCGGATATTCCCATATTATTTTGATTGCCGGCGGATTTGACCGTGAACAGGATTATACGGCATTGGCCTCTTTCATTTCCAAAGAAGGGGTGAAAATCGTGGCTTTGCCGCAAACGGGGTCTCGGTTGGCCGAGGCTGTTTCCGAAGCGGGAGGAGAAGCCGTTTTGGCCAGAAATATGGAGGAGGCCGTTTCAAAGGCGGCCGCCATGGCGCATTTCGGGGATATCGTTTTGCTTTCCCCCGCAGCGCCAAGTTACGGCGTTTATAAGAATTTTCAGGAACGCGGTGACGCTTTCGCCGGTTTTGTGAATAAAATCGAATAACGGTTATTTTCTGGCTTTCAGCGCGGTTTGAATCGTGCCGTCATCCAGATAATCCAATTCTCCGCCGACGGGAATCCCTTGCGCCAGAGAGGAAATGCGGACGGGGATGTTTTTAAAACGTTCGGCGATATAATGTCCCGTCGTTTGTCCGTCGACCGTTGCGGGCAAAGCTAAAATCAATTCCGAAATATGATTTTCGCAAATCCGTTTTTCCAAAGCGGGCAGCCGCAGTTCGTCCGGTCCCGTACCTTCAATGGCGGAAAGCAGTCCGCCCAATACATGATATCGTCCTTTAAAGGCGGCGCTTCTTTCTATCGCCCAAAGGTCGGCAACATCCTGAACAACGCACAGGATGCCTTCGTCGCGTTTCAAATCCTGACAGATATGACAGGGGGCGATAGAATCAAGATTACCGCAAACGGGACAAATCCGGACATTGTCGATCACTTTTTGTATTGCGGCGGATAGCGGGATAAGCTGTGTTTCTTTTTTCTTGATTAAATGTAACACCGTCCGCCGAGCCGAACGCACGCCAAACCCCGGCAAACGGGAAAACAGTCGAATCAGTGTGTCGATTTCCGTTTCCGGCATGGTATCCTTGCTTAAAAAGGCAGTTTCATTCCCGGCGGCAACATTCCCGCCAGCTCTTGCGCCATTTCGGATTCGACTTTACGCAGCGCGTCGTTGAATGCCGCCACTGCCAAATCCTCTAAAATGGCGGTTTCATCGGCGACGACCAAAGACGGGTCGATATGAACGCGCTTGACAACGTTTTTACCGCTGATTGTCACCGTTACCAAGCCGCCGCCGGCCGAGCCGGTAACTTCCGTTTGGTTGAGTTTTTCCTGTTCCGCCATAAACTTGTCTTGCATTTGCCGGAACATTTGGCTGATATCAGTCATTCATCTTCCTCGTTTTCGTTTGGATTGATACCGGATTCCATAAAAGAATCAAAACTGTAACTGAAGCTTTCCGTTTCATTTTCGGCTTCCTTTTTCGGCCGGATCGTTTCTATTTTGGAATGGGGAAAGGCTGTCAAAACAGCTGAAACGACCGGATTTTGAGCCATTGTTCGACGCAGGTTTTCCGCATTGGTACGCGCCTGCTGCAGCAAAGTTTGCCCGCCTTGTTTGCTGACGACTGAAACGATCCATTGACGCCCCGTCCATTGGCGCAGACGTTCTACCATATCCCCCGCCAGAGTGTGCGGCGTGTTTTCCAACGGGAAAAATTCGATTTTTCCTTGTTCGAACGAAACAAGGCTGACGTATTTTTCAACATTGAAAGCAAACATCATGTCGTTTTGTTTGTAAGCGTAAGCGACAACATCCGCCAGCGAATTGAAAACGGCGTTTTCTTGAGGCTGAGCTTGCAAAACGGGGGCGGTATTCCCCTGTACGCGGATGCCGCTCCATCCGCTTTGAGCGGATGCCGGAATTGCGGAGGCGGAAGAAACCGGCAAGGACGGAGAAATGTTTCCCGATTTCATCTCTTTAATCACATCTGCGGGAGAAGGCAGATCCGAAGCATACGCCAAGCGAATCAGAACCATTTCGGCCGCCTGCTTTTCCGAGGGGGCTTTCAGCGTTTCGTCCACACCTTTCAATAACATCTGCCACGTTCTCGTCAGTACGGACATCGGCAGCTTTTGCGCCATTTCAATACAGCGTTTCCGTTCTTCTGCGGCCATGGAGCCGTCTTCGGCCAGTTCCGGCGCGATTTTGACGCGGGTCAGCCAATGCGTCAGCTCCAGCAAGTCTTGTAAAACGACAACGGGATCGGCTCCGGCGGCATATTGGCATTCAAAAGAATCCAAAGCCGTTTTGATATCGCCTTTCATCACCTGTTCATACAGATCGACAACGGCAGCGCGGTCGGCCAGACCGATCATCGCGCGGACGAATTCCGCCGTGACCGTTCCCCCGCCATGGGCGATCGCCTGATCCAGCAAAGACAAACCGTCGCGTACCGATCCGTCGGCGGCGCGGGCGATCAGCTTTAACGCTTCGTCTTCGGCGGAAACGTTTTCCTTGGCGACGATATTTCTAAAATGAGCCGTCAATAAATCCGGTTCGACGCGGCGCAAATCGAAACGCTGACAGCGGGAAAGGACTGTGGTCGGCACTTTGCGGATTTCCGTCGTCGCAAAAATGAATTTAACGCGTTCGGGCGGTTCTTCCAACGTTTTCAGCAAAGCGTTGAAAGCCGCCGTGGACAGCATGTGGACTTCGTCGATGATGTAAATCTTAAAGCGGGCGGAGGTCGGATTATAGCGTGTTGTTTCAATGATTTCGCGCACGTTGGCAACGCCGGTATTGCTGGCGGCGTCGATTTCAATGACGTCGACGTGGCGGTCTTCGGCAATGGCGCGGCAATGTTCGCAAACACCGCAGGGTTCCGTCGTCATGCCGCCCTTGCCGTCGGGACCGATGCAGTTTAATGCGCGAGCGATAATGCGGGCGGACGTCGTTTTTCCGATGCCGCGGATGCCGGTTAAAATATAAGCCTGCGCGATACGGTTTGTTTCAATCGCGTTTTTCAGCGTGCGGACAAGGGCTTCCTGTCCGACCAAATCGGCAAAAGTCGTCGGGCGGTATTTGCGGGCAAGGACGCGGTATTCTGTTTTATCGTTCATGGTAATCCGGCGGTACGTTTAAATAAAAAAGGAAGCCGGACAGCGACCCGCCTTAAACCGTTACGGCTGCTTTCTTCCGAACCTGACCGGATTGGCGGCCAGAACGTCCGCGCCGGCTTCCGTTCCCTATTTAGGATTATTTTCGTTTCAAGTGCAAGCAGAACTTTGCTCTATTTAAAAAAATAGTTTAAAAACCTTTGATTTCCGCCGCTTTTTCAACAAAGCTTGACAAATGCCGGTTTTATGGCTTTTCTTGGCGTAATTTGATTTTTTTGCAGGAGTATGCTTTATGGCTCGAATTCTCGTTTTCCCCGGTCAGGGATCGCAGTCGGTCGGTATGGGAAAAGAATTGGCGGACGCTTTTACGGTCGCTAAAGAGGTTTTTCTGGAAGTTGACGACGCTTTGTCTGAAAATCTCAGCAAAAAAATGTTTGAAGGGCCGGCGGAGGATTTGTTGCTGACCGAAAACGCCCAGCCGGCGCTGATGGCGGTCAGCATGGCCGTTGTTCGCATTTTGCAGCAGGAAGGGAAGATCTCTCTGGCCGATACGTTCAAATATGCCGCGGGGCATTCTTTGGGTGAATATTCCGCTTTGTGCGCTGCCGGTGCTTTTGACGTTACGACGGCGGCGAAACTGTTGCGCACGCGCGGCAAAGCGATGCAGCAGGCGGTTCCCGTCGGACAGGGCGGCATGGCGGCTTTGATCGGTGTGAATCTGGAACAGGCGCGGGAAATTGCGCGGGAAGCGGCGCAAAGCGAAGTTTGCGTTGCGGCAAACGATAACGCCCCCGGACAGGTTGTCATCAGCGGCACGATGGCGGCAATCGACCGTGCGGTTGAAATTGCGGCTCAAAAGGGCATCAAACGGGCAGTGAAGCTGGCCGTCAGCGCACCGTTCCACAGTCCTTTGATGAAGCCCGCCGCCGATGTGATGGCGCAGGCGTTGGCGCAAGTCGAAATCAAGCCCACCCGATTTCCGGTGATTGCGAATGTGACGGCGGCTCCCGTAACGGAACCGGCTGAAATCCTTGATCTTTTGGTGGAACAGGTGACGGGATCCGTGCGTTGGCGCGAAAGTATGCTGTTTGCCGTTGAAAACGGTGTCGATACGTTGGTGGAAGCCGGATCGGGCAAGGTGCTGACCGGTATGGCGAAACGCATTTCCCCCGAATTGAAGGGGATTGCGCTGAACACGCCGCAGGATATTGAAGATTTTTTAAAAACGCTTTAGAGTAATTCAATTCAACTTTTGAGGTGAAAAATGGACTTTACGGGAAAATGTGCTCTGGTAACCGGAGCAACGGGCGGAATCGGCCGCGTTATCGTTAAGAAATTACACGATGCGGGGGCGACCGTCATTTTAACGGATATGCGTCAGGAAGCCCTTGACGAATATGCCGCCGAATTAAAAGAAAGAGTTTTCGCTTTTGCCTGCAATTTGGGCGATCCGGCCGATATTGACGCGCTGGTTGCCAAAGCGGAAAAAGCGGCCGGTGCAATTGACATTCTGGTCAACAACGCCGGATTGACCAAAGACAATCTTTTCATGCGGATGAAGGATGAGGATTGGAATTTGGTTTTAAATGTGAACCTGACCGCCGGTTTCCGTCTGGCGCGCGCAGCCGTTCGCGGAATGATGAAACGCCGTTACGGCCGTATCGTTTCCATGGCTTCGATCGTCGGCGTGACGGGCAATCCGGGGCAGGCGAACTATTCCGCTTCCAAAGCGGGCATGATCGCTATGACGAAATGTCTGGCTGCGGAAGTCGCTTCCCGCGGAATTACGGCAAACTGTGTCGCTCCGGGCTTTATCAAGACCGCAATGACCGACGCTTTGCCCGAGGAAGCGAAAGAAAAGCTGGCTCGCAACATTCCCATGGCTCGTTTGGGCTTGCCGGAAGACGTTGCCAACGCTGTTGTTTTTCTGGCCAGCGATGAAGCGTCGTACATTACGGGGCAGACGATTCATGTCAACGGCGGAATGGCAATGATTTAAACGGTTTTTTCCTAAAAAAAGGAATGTTTGGAACATTGTTGTCGTTTTTGACTGGTAAAGGTCAAAAAAGTATGGTAAAGAAAATTGCTTTCGTGAGTGTCGAGTGTTTTTTTACAACGGCACCGTGTTTAACAAGAGGAATATAAAATGAGTGATATTGCCGAACGCGTAAAGAAAATTGTCGTAGAACATTTGGGAGTCGAACACTCCAAGGTGACCGATTCTTCCAGCTTCATCGACGACTTGAACGCAGATAGTTTGGATACTGTTGAATTGGTCATGGCATTTGAAGAAGAATTTTCTGTGGAAATTCCCGATGATGCCGCTGAAAAGATCCTGACCGTTCAGGACGCTATCGACTACATCAGCAAGAACGCTTAATAACGTTGAAATATCCGTGCCGATTTTTTTTCCGATGTTGTCGGAAGGTCGGCACGTCTTGCATTAAATCAGTCTTTTCTTATCAGATTTGCAGGGGGACGTCGTGAAAAGAGTTGTCGTAACCGGAATGGGAATGTTGACGCCGATGGGGCGTGGAGTGGAAACGACTTGGCAGGGATTGATCCAAGGCAAGTCTGCCATTTCTTCCGTGACGAAATATGACGTTTCGGAATCTCCTGCAAAAATAGCCGGACAGGTTTTTCATGGAAAGGAAGACGGACGCTTCGATCCCGATTCCGTCATGGCTCCGAAGGATCAGCGCCGCGTCGATCCGTTTATTTTGTACGGTATTGCCGCCGGTATTGACGCCGTTGAAGATTCGGGATGGAAACCTGAAACCGATGAAGACCGGTTTCGCACCGGCGTGATGATCGGTTCCGGCATCGGTGGAATCGGTTCCATTTATGAGGGCGCAATCACATTGAAGGAAAACGGACCCCGTCGCGTTACGCCTTTCTTTATTCCGTCCTGCTTGATCAACCTTGTTTCCGGACAATTATCCATCAAATACGGTTTTTACGGTCCGAACCACGCTTGCGTGACCGCTTGCGCGACAGGGACGCATGCCATCGGCGATGCCGCCCGTCTGATTATGTGGGGGGATGCCGATGTGATGGTCGCCGGCGGTGCCGAAGCGGCTATTCATCCTTTGGCAATGGCCGGTTTTGCTCAGGCTAAAGCGTTGTCCACACACTATAACGATACGCCGGAAAAAGCTTCCCGTCCGTGGGATAAAGGGCATGACGGCTTTGTCATGGGTGAAGGTGCCGGTGTCGTCGTTTTGGAAGAATATGAACACGCTAAGAGGCGCGGCGCAAAGATTTACGGAGAAGTCATCGGTTACGGTCTGTCGGGCGACGGCTATCATGTGACGGCTCCGGCCGCAGACAGCCGCGGTTCGAAACAAGCGATGCGTATGGCGCTGAAAAGTAGCGGATTGGCGGCCGAGGATATCGGATACATCAATGCGCACGGGACATCCACGCCAACGGGCGATATCTTGGAAATCAATGCCGTTAAAGCGATTTTCGGCGCCCATGCGACGAGACTTTCAATGTCTTCTACAAAGTCCAGTATCGGACATTTGCTGGGGGCGGCCGGCGCGGTTGAAGCGATTTTCTGCCTGAAAGCGTTGCAAGAAGGTATTCTGCCGCCGACATTGAATCTGGAAGACCCGATCGAAGGGGCGGAGGATATGGATCTTGTCGCTTTAAAAGCCAAGGAACGCAAAGTGACGGCGGTCATGTCCAATTCATTCGGTTTCGGCGGAACAAACGCTTCCGTTATTTTCAAAGCCGTTTAAGGTTTGAAATCAATGGCGGCCGGCGGGCGGTTGATTTTAAGAGTATTGGTTCTGTCGCTGATTTTCTTTTTAGGCGGCAGCGTATTCAGTTTTTATTCTCTGTTTTACGAGCAGAACGATATTCCCGAAGCAACGGTCATTTTAGTCGAAAAAGGTGAAAATCTGCACCAGATCGCCTTGCGTCTGAAGCGGGACAATCTGCTTTCCAGTGTCGCTGTTTTCAAAGCGGCCGTTCGTTTTTTAGGAAAGTCGACTTCTTTGAAAGCCGGAGAATATCGCATACCGGCTTATGCCAGTCCTAAAGAAATCTTGGATATTTTGGTTTCCGGTCAGACGGTCGTTCGTCGCGTGACAATTCCGGAAGGAAAAACAAGCCGGCAAATTTTTGATATTTTAATGAGGACTCCCGGTTTGGTCGGGGATTTGCCGGAACCTCCGCCAAACGGGACTTTGTTGCCGGAAACATATGCGTTCAGTTACGGAATGCCGCGAAAAGTCATTATCGACCGGATGTTGTCCGGAATGCAGAAAACGGTTGACGAGCTGTGGCCGGAACGGAACGGCGATTTGCCGTATACGACTAAAGAGGAAGCGTTGGTGATGGCTTCCATCATTGAACGGGAAACGTCTTTGGGATCGGAACGTCCCCGAATTGCGGGCGTTTTCATCAATCGTTTGCGTAAAGGAATGCGTCTGCAGACTGATCCGACGGTGATTTATGCAATTACCAACGGAACGATGGAATTGCGTCGTCGGTTGACGCACAGTGATTTAAAAACGCCTCATCCGTTTAACACGTATATGAATAAAGGTTTGCCGCCCGCGCCAATTTGCAATCCGGGACGTGATTCCATTCGGGCGGTTTTGAATCCTCAAAAAACGAACGAGATTTATTTCGTCGCCGATGGAACGGGCGGTCATGTTTTTTCCCGTTCTTTTGACGAACATCGCCGCAATATTTTGAATTGGAAAAAAGTGCGTCAGCAAAAACGTTCCGCAGCGCTTAAAAAAGCTCAGGCCGCTAAAGCGGAAACGGAAAACGCTTTGCTGAAAACGGCGGCTCCGGCATCGGAAAACGCCGCTCAAGAACAAAAACAGGAAGATTTGTTGGAACAGCAGGATATGTTTTTGGACGTTATCGAAGATGTCTTGGACGAACCTCCTCTTGAACGGGTGTCGGAAGCACCGGCCGCCGTTACCGCTTCAAAGCCGGTCGTTAAAAAACGGCCCGTTAAAAAAGCTGCGGTCAAAAGAAAATCCAAAACGGGAAAGAAAAAACAATGAAGCTTTTCTTTTTACTTTTTTCTTTTCTCTATGCTTTTCCGGTTAGGGCTTCTTTTGAGGACGGACAGAAAGCTTTTGCGCAAGGCAGTTATGATCAGGCTTTCGAATATTGGCGGCAGGCGGCGGAGGAAGGGGATCTGACGGCTCAGCGCAATATCGCTCATTTGTATCGGTGGGGAAAAGGCGTGCCGCAGGATCTGACGCAGGCGGCTTTCTGGTATTATACCGCGGCAAAAGGCGGTCTGGATACGGCGCAATATAATTTGGGCGTGATGTATCTGCGCGGCGAAGGCATTCCCAGAAACGAAGAGGAAGGCATTGTTTGGCTGCAGCGCGCCGCCGATCAGAATAACGAGGCGGCTAAAAAAAAGCTGGAACATTTGAAAGTCGAAATCGATCACGAATTGCCGACGGAAGACGAACTGTTGCTGCCCGTGAAAGATAAAAAAGTCCGTCTTCCCGAAAAACCCGTCAAAATGACGATCGCCGTAAAAAAAGAACCGCCTCTTTACGCTCATTTGGCGTCTTACCATACGCAGGAAACGTTGGAAAAAGGGTGGCGGAATTTGAAAAAGACGTTTCCCGAACTGGCATCGTTCAAAACGGTCGAAACGCATGTGACGCTGCCGGAAAAAGGAAAGTACATCCGTTTATATATCAAAGGTGCGGCGGAAAAAATCCGTTCCGTTTGCGATTTATTGAACGAAAAAAAGCTGTATTGTCTGGTCAGCTATCCGTAAGTTGCTGCGGCGCGACGATGTTGATTTTCGCTTTTTTATTTTTTAAGGCGGCTTCTTTTTTATTCGACCAAATCAGCTTGGCGTAAGTCCGCATATCAATAACTTTGTCCGTTTCGTCAAGGATTTCCTGCCCCAGAATCGTTTCCAGAACGTCTTCCATCGTGACAATGCCCAGCCATGTCCCCAGTTCGTCGTAAACAACGCCGATGTGGTTGTGCGTACGCAGCATTTCCGTAAACACATAGTCGACATTTGACGTGGAAGCGATTTCCAGCAACGGACGAATCGAATTATTGATCGTTAATGTCGGGTCTTTTCCCAGCATATCGGATTTGTGAATGTATCCGATAAAGACCTCTTCGTCTTCGTTTTTCATGACGGGATAGCGTGAAAAGGAATGTTGTGTCGCCGTTTCGATAAATTCTCCGATCGAGATGCCGGCGACAACGGTGGCGCAGACATTGCGGGGCGTCAACAGGTCTTTGACTTTGATTTCTTCCAGATTCAACGTGTTGCAGATCATATTGTATTCGTCATCATCCAGAAAATTTTCCGTGCGTCCCATTTTTGTCAGCGCTTTGATTTCTTCACGGATGTCCGTTTTCGGCGTGTTTTTAGGCGTGATTAACGCCGTAATCATTTCCAGCAATCTTAAAAACGGTTTTAAAACGAACAGGAGCAGATTCAGCATAAAGCACAGAAAACCGATCAGTTTTTGCCAATAGGTCGCGCCGATCGTCTTGGGAATGATTTCACTGCACGTCAGAATCAAAACGGTCATGACGGCGGAGGCGGCGGCGACATATTCATTGCCGAGGACGGCTTGCACTTGTGCGCCGATGGAGGCTGCGCCAGCCGTGTTCGCAATCGTGTTCAGCATCAAGATGGCGGCCAGAGGCTTGTCGATATGCGCTTTTAAAAAGGATATTTTTTTATACAGTTTGGGAGCGTCTTCTTCCAATCGGGCAATATAGCTGGGGGTGATTGACAGTAAGGTCGCTTCCATTAAAGAGCACAAAAAAGAAATGCCGACTGTCATCGCAACCAGAAAAATTAAAAGAGCCATAAAATCCTCTGAAAATATAATACTCCCGTAAAGTTATCACTTCCGCCCCCGTATCGTAAAGAAAAAAACGGCGGGAAAGCCCCGCCGTTTAAAGAAGAAGCGTTTTTTACGCCGTCAGTATTCCCCGATAGAAAAGGAACATTGTAATCAAAGAAGTTATAATCATTAGGCAGGCAAACCATAGCTCGCGATGCGTAAAGACTTTTTTGTCCGGATCGTTTTCACGTCGAGACCAGATGAAAACGGGAATGCCGATTGTCAGAAACAAAACCGCCATCAGCATATACTTCAGCCCTGCGGCATAGATCAGCCACAACGCGTAAATCGATCCCAGAATGGAACAAATCAACGCGGCGGAACGCGGCAGTGAAGCCGTTTGCGGGTATTCGCCGTCTTCGCAGAGCTTCCATAAGTAAGCGATACTGGACAGATAAGCGGGCAAAACCATCACACCCGTAATGGACAGCATGGTGTTCCATGCGTTGTTGGAAAAATAAACCATCAAAATCGCCGCCTGCATCAATCCGCTGGTGACCCACAGGGAAACGGCGGGTGATTTATGCTCGTTTTCTTCAGCGAAAACTTTCGGAAAAGTACCGTTTTGCGCTGCGGCGAAAGGAATTTCCGCCGTAATCATCGTCCACGCCAGCCAGCTGGCCAGAACGGCGATCAGCAGACCGATATTCATCAGCCAGCTTCCCCATTTGCCGACAACGGCTTCCAAAACACCCGCGGTGGACGGATTGGGAACGGCGGCCAGTTCGGCTTGACTCATGAAGCCGTAAGGCAAAACCGACAAAAGGACGTAAATCAGCAGACATCCCAAAAATCCGATAAAGGTCGCCTGCCCGACTTCGGCTTTGTTTTCGGCTTTGTCGGAAAGGACAACCGCCCCTTCGATTCCGATGAACGACCAAAGTGTGACAAGCATCGTACTTTTGATTTGATCGGGGATGGAACCCAGAGAAGCGTGTCCGTGACTCATCAGGTTTCCCCAGAAGTCTGTTTCAAATTGGGAAACTTTGAAAACGAACAGCAAAATCAGAATGAACAAAAGCAACGGAATGATTTTAAAGACGGTCGCAATCGTATTGATAATGCTCGCCTGTTGCACTCCGCGCAGGACGATGAAGTTGAAAAACCAGATCAGAAAAGAGCCGCCCAGAATGGAATAGAAATTGTTTCCTCCCTGAAAATACGGCGGAAAAAAATAGTTCAGCGCATCCATTGTGATGACGGCGTATCCGACATTGCCGAAAATCTGGCAGAGCCAGTATCCCCAGCCGATTGTAAAGCCCATGAACGGACCGAATCCTTCGCGGGCGTACATATAAATGCCGGCTGTAAGGTCTGGACGTACATCGGAAAGAATCCGGAACGAATTGGCCAGAAAATACATGCCGACGCCGGTAATCAGCCAAGCGATCAGGACGGCTCCGACTGACGCTCCGGCTGCCATGTTTTGCGGCAGACTGTAAATGCCTCCGCCGATCATGGAACTGATGACAACACTGGCTAAAGCAATCAGTCCCAGTTTTTTTGTAGCAGTTTGTTGCTGTGCCATTTGGATATATCCTTATCAAAGAAAAAAGCGGCATCGTCAAACGATACCGCTTTCGGTTCATTACAGTTTCACGGGATCCGCCGTTTCGAAATTCAAGAATCCCAACGCTGTCAGACAGTAGGCAAACTGTTGTTTGATATTGACGTAGTTGTGGAATATCTGAAATTCGCTGTGTTTTTCAACACCGCGCAGTTCCAATTCGTGATTCAGGGACTTGTTCAGCCACATTTCCGCATGGCCTTTAGCAATTTCATCGTTGATATAAGTCGGGAAATATTCGACGTATTCCGCCGCCCAACCGCCGATCAGCTTGCCGTCTTTGTCTTTGCCCCAGCAAATGCCGACGCCGGTCGCAATTGCGCGATGTTCGTTGATGCAGGCGCCGTTACCGGCGATAATGACTTCCAAAACCGCGCCGTGCTTGAAAAATTTTGTTACCTTGTCGACCGGAACGATGTTGTTGTACAGCTCCGGCGGCAAAACGGACGTGTAAGGGACGACATTGAAATTTTCGATTTTTGCTTCCGTCAGGGCTGAATCGTAGCAAAACGTTTCAAACGGCTGCGGCGGAATGCCGTCGTCGGCCTGTCCTGTGCCGCCCGTGTGAAAAGCCAATGTCGGATAACGTGTTCCCAATAACATATTTATTTCCTCCTGAAAAATGAATACGAAAAAAAGAAAAAATTCTTTTCAGGAAAAAAGACTAAAAAATATTAAGAACTATTCATAGATGGACTTATATTTATAAAAATTAAGATATATGTCTTTGTTGTTATGTTTTTATTTTTTTAATAATGATTTACTTTTTTTATCTGATTTATTCTATATTAGAGAGGATTCCGATGAATAAAATAAAGAATAGAAGCTTGTTGATGAAAGTATCAATTTCGGGAGCGGCGTTTTCCGCCTTGTTTTGTCCGTTTGTTCAAGCGCAAACAGTGATAGTTGATGAAACGGAAATGATTTCTGTAATCGAAATCGAACCGCAATTAGCCAATACGGGGCGGCAATCCACCCGTCTGTCAAACGCAATGACGCGGCTGAACAACGGAAAGTCCGATGTCGAAAAAAGCTATAACGATTTTAAATCCATGTTGGCCAAAGACTACGGATTGCAGTATTCTCTGGACGTTTCGATGATGGGACAGAAAGGTGTCCCGAACGGCGGAAAAACGGCCACTCAAAGCATTTACGCCCCGACGTTGTCATGGCAGATGTTTAACAATGACTTCGGATCGGGAACGCTCAACGCATCCTATACGGCAGTACGTTATTGGGGAAACACGGCGGCAAATATCGGCAACGCTTTGTTTCTTGCCAATTCAATCAACGATTTTACGACGGAGTCGAATTCGTTCGACCAGTTAAGCTATACGCAGACGATGTTCGACAATAAGTTGTCGATTACAATCGGCCAATTTCCGCTGTACGATTTTGACGGAACGCAATACGATTCCAATCAGCAGGTCAACTTTATCAACTACGCTTTGTCACAGAACGCCAGCGAAACGTATCCGATCGCCGGTTTGGGGGCGTATATTCAGTTCAATCCGAACAGTGAATGGTCTTTCACGGTCGGTATGCAGAACGCGCGCAATGTGACGGGGCAGACACTGTCCGGCAAAGGCTGGGGGGATAAACGCTTTACGACATTCGGTTCGATTTCTTACACGCCGACAATCAACGGACAGTCGGGACAGTATTCCGTGATGGTTTATAATCAGCCGAATGTTGTGACCCAACCTGAAAACTCGGTCGGTTGGTCGGTCAATCTGTCGCAGAACATTACGGAAAAGTGGGGTGTTTTCATGCGGGCGAACGCAGCGACCGGAAATGCAATGCCGATTTCCCAGTCTTATGTTTTCGGAGGTGTTTACAACAATCCGATGAATCGCAATCCGCAGGATCAGATCGGTTTGGCGGTAGCATATAACAAAGTTGATAAAAATAATTTCAATGCCGCCGTGCCGATGCGCCGGTTCGAAACGGTGGTCGAAACGTTTTGGAACATCGGGATTACGCAGTTTTTCTCGATTGCGCCGGACATTCAGTTGTATATTCACCCCGCTTCAAAAACGAATCGGGATTTCGGAACGGTGTTCAGCCTGCGCGGGACGTTCCAGCTATGAGTCGAAAAAAGAGCCTGAATTTTTCAGGCTCTTTTTTTTTACCGGATGTTGATGTTTTGCCTTTTCAACGCGATTTTCAAATCGGGAATCGGCAATGTCCCGTAATGAAAGATTGACGCCGCCAAAGCCGCATCCGCTTTGCCTCGGGTGAACACATCGACAAAGTGCTGGGGATTTGCGCCCGCGCCGCCCGAGGCAATGACGGGCAGGGTCGTTCTTTCGGATACAAGGGCGGTCAGTTCCAAATCAAACCCTTTTTGCGTCCCGTCCGCATCCATGGAGGTCAGCAGAATTTCTCCCGCGCCGAGATCTTCGATTTCTTTGACCCAATCCAAAACCTTTTTATCCGTTTTTTTCCGCCCCGCATTGGTGACGACGTAAAAGTCGTTGTCAATGCGCTTGGCGTCCACGGCGATGACTACACATTGAGAGCCGAAATGGGATGACGCCTCTTTAATCAAGGCCGGATTGACGACGGCGGCGGTGTTCAGGGAAACCTTATCCGCTCCCGCCAGCAACAAAGCGCGGATGTCTTCAATCGTGCGAATGCCTCCGCCGACCGTAAAGGGAATGAAGACTTCTCTGGCGACGCATTCCACAACGTCCAGCATTGTCTTTCGGCCGTCGTTTGTTGCGGTGATGTCCAGAAAAACAAGCTCGTCCGCACCTTCTTGCGAATATTTCTTCGCCAGAGAAACCGGATCGCCCGCATATTTCAGGTTGTTGAAATTCACGCCTTTGACGGTTTTCCCGTCTTTCACGTCCAGACAGGGAATGATTCGTTTTGTAATCATGATTTCATTATCCAGCGTAATAAAGCGTCATAGCCGGCCTGTCCGCTTTTTTCGGGGTGAAACTGCGTCGCGGCGATGTTGCCGGTTTCGACGGCCGCAGTGAAAGGGATGTGATACTCCGCCGTCGCGCTGATAACGGAAGGGTTGTCGCAAACGGCATGGTAAGAGTTCACAAAGTAGAAGTAATCTTCCTGCAAAAAAGAGTTTGCGGCGGTGACGTTGATTTTGTTCCATCCGATTTGGGGGATTTTACCTTGCGTAAAGCGAACGATTTTTCCTTTTAAAAGTCCCAGACCGCGTACGCCGGGGGCTTCTTCCGATTCATCAAACAGGACTTGCAACCCGACGCAAATCCCTAAAAACGGTATGCCTTGTTTGATGCGGGCGATCAGCGGCTCGGCCAGTCCTTTAAACGTCAGGGATTGCATCACCTGTCCAAAATGACCTTGCCCCGGAAAGACAATCCGGTCAGCGCGCAAGATATCTTCTGCCTTGCCGGTGACGGCGTGGTCGATGCCGAACGCTTCAAGACGGTTGACGATGCTTTTCAGGTTGCCGCCGCCGTAATCCAGAACTGCCAGCATGGTTTATTCCTTTAAAAGAAAAAAGAGCCGTACATCAGAAAAAGCATATACGCCCCATACAGCAGAACAAGAGAAATCAAAGCTTTGTCCGAAGTCAGTACGTCAACGGGATCGGCATATGTTTTTATTTCGATCAGCAGGCTGTAACGCATGCATATCAGTAAAACCAAAGGCACGGTTCCGATCCGGTAATCCGTTGCTTCATCCGGTAATACCGGTACGGGAGAAATGCTCCACAGCGCATAAAAAGTGATGGCCAATGTCAGGCACATATACATATTCCTGTCCAGAAAAGCGGCCGGATAGCTTTTTAAAACGCCGTCGATTTCTTGATTTTCACGGATTCTTTTTTTCAATTCGTTGCGGCGTTTTCCCAATCCCAGATAAGCGGCCATTGCTGTAATGGTCAAATACAGCCAGGGAGAGACAGGGGTGTCTATCAGAAAAGCGCCGTAATATATCCGGATGAGAAATCCGGAAACCAAAATCGCGATGTCCAGTAAAGGTACTTTTTTGGCTCGTACACTGTAAACGATATTCAAAACGATATATAACGCCAGCATACAAATCGCTTTTGTCGCAGGGCAAAAAACAGCGTTAACGGTAAAGGCGCAAATAAGCAAAAAGCAGGATAAAACGATGGCAGCCCGCGGAGAAACGATTCCTGACGCCAATGGGCGGTTTTTCTTGATTTCATGGCGGCGATCGTTTTCAAGGTCGCATAAATCGTTGAAAACATAAACGGCGGAAGCGGTAAAACAAAATGCAAACCATCCGGCAACTATAATTGAAAAATCAGTCGGATTTATCAGTTTTCCGCTGAAAACAAGGGGCGTAAAAATCAGCAGATTCTTAATCCAATGCTTCGGACGGCATAGACGAATCACGCCGAAAGTGTTCGTTTTTTTCATTATGGTCTCCAATTTCCCTCCACTATATCAGTTTCACAATTAAAAGGGAAGAATTGCATTTCATCGAAAAAGAACGGGATTTTTATAAAATTGTTATTGCAAAACGGAAATGAAAAGACTATAACCGTTTTTGTTTACGGGCGATTAGCTCAGTTGGTAGAGCAGCTGACTCTTAATCAGCGGGCCGTGGGTTCGAATCCCTCATCGCCTACCATTTAAGGGTGGAAACGATTGCGTTCCCGCCCTTTTTTGTGTTCGTATCGCAAATACAAAAAAACGGCAGAAATTTTTCTGCCGTTTTAAAAGTTTCTTTTCCGGACGGATTAGAATGCGATTTTGAAATCCACGCCGAGTTTGTAAGCGCGATGAATGTCCGTATTTCCGAGAATACGATTGTCGGCATCGTCATCAAGCATATACGAAGCGCTCGTTTCAACAGCCATGTTTTTGGCGATGGAGTAATCGGCTCCGATATTCCACCAGTATTCCTTTTCTTTATCACCCGTCGTTCTGTCGATTTCCATTGACAAAGAAGTATAGGCGGAAAACTCTTTGTTGATTTGTTTGAATGCGCCAACCTTTAAAGAATAAATTCTTGCTTTTTCGGTTTGGTCAACGTTTCCCCACGGATAAACGATTTGTTTTTCACCGTCGATTTGACGTTCATAACCAATGCCGCCGAAAACGGTGACTTTATCAAGGTTATATCCGCCGAAAGCATCGATTTTGACGTATTTGCCGTGTTCGTCATCATCGTTAAAGGCGTTGTCGTCTCTTGCGACATTCTGGCTGTATCTTAATCCGACATTCAGAAAAGCCTTGCCGTCATTGATTATGTTGTATCCGGCTTTGATGCCCCAAGAGTTCTCGTATTCGCGGGTCTTGTTCGTCCATCCCAAAGTATTGGATTTTTCTTTTATCGCATCCCAAGCTCTGGCGATGTCAAGGCCGACTTGAAAATCGTCGGTAACGCCAAATTCGATTTTTTCGGACAGTTCTATTTCCGAACCGCGGGTTTTGCGATCAGCGCCTTTATCTCTTTCCGCACGATGTTCATAATCCAGAGCCGTGACGGAAACAGTCTTTCCTTTGGCAGGGGTATAGAACGGGTGAACAACACCGTAATCGGCCGCATATGCGGCAGAGGAAGCGAATAAAACTGCTGAAGCCAATAAAGCCTTTTTCATAGTTTTCTCCTTAAAAAGAACCAGTTGATTTTGTTCAATCGACGATTGAATAGATGTATGCTAATCATAAAGTTATATAAGAGCAATAATTTTTAATAAGAAGGATGGTAAAAAAATATTTCACTTTGTTACAAAGTCGTTATTTCTTATATAAAAAGTTGTTTCGTGATTTTATTATCATAATAATGATGTATGTATTTTGTTTGATTTTATAATGCCGTTTTAAGTGATATTTTTTGATAAAAAAGGTCGGAAAAACGATGTGGAAAATACTTGCTGTCGCTTACCGGTCAAGCCGGTCGCTCGGGCATTCGCCCTGTGCGACGTTCGGCACGTTCCGTTTCTTACCGAATTCGACGAAGGTTCTCATTCGTGTCACACATTTTCAAAAGAGCGGGTGAAGGGAATGTTCGCTGTCGCTCACCGGTCGAGCCGGTCGCTCGGGCATTCGCCCTGTGCGACGTTCGGCACGTTCCGTTTCTTACCGAATTCGACGAAGGTTCTCATTCGTGTCACACATTTTCAAAAGAGCGGG
>JAFYCE010000123.1 GCA_017539865.1 Alphaproteobacteria bacterium | reverse complement strand
GGTACAGCCCCGGCGAAACGAACCGCCACAGTTGAAAAACCAGAACGGGAAAAGAAGCGATCGCCGCTCCAAACGCCGATAATTTCAAATGCGTAACGAAACCTTCCGCCACTCCCGTAAAAATCATGCGATGGGTTCCGCCGGTTTTTTGCATGACCTGCGCCAAAGGCAGCATCAGAATTTCCAATATCTTACCGGAAAACGGATAAAGCACGATAAAAAACACGGCAAAAAAGAACAACACTTTCAGAAAACGGGCGCGCAATTCCGTCAAATGTTCCGCCCACGTCATCAGGGCTTGTTGATTTTCTTTGTCATCTTCAATCATATCCGGCGGAAAAGATTCATTTGTCATCGGCTTTTTCATCCTTTTCCGGCCGGTTTGATTTTTCCTGTTTTTCAGAAAGGGCTTTTTCCGCTTTATCGGCTATTTTTTCGGAATCATACATAATATCATCAATAACTTGCGATGTTTTTTTTATAAACCGGTTTAAGTTTTTATATCCTCGCCCGAAAGCGCGCAAAACCTCCGGCATTTGCTTCGGGCCGACAATCAGCAATGCGATAATCAGAATAACGGCAAATTCAGCGGAACTAATTCCGAACACGGATTATTATTCTTTCTTGTCTGCGTCCGTTTCTTCCGCGGAAGAAGAATCGGTTTTTTCCCCGTCCATTCCTTTTTTGAACGCTTTGATGCTTTTCCCCAAATCTTCAGCTAAAGCCGGCAATTTTCCGCGTCCGAACAAAATTAAGATGATCAATAAAATGATTAAAAGCTGAAAGAAACCTATTCCCATAACACAATCCTTTTTACATCAAGCCGAACAGACTGGCGAAAAACAGCATGAGCCTGCGAACGGAAAACGCCAAGAAATTGGAAATAACGTCAAAATCCCGTCCTATATAATTGCCCAAAACAGGCAATAAAATCAACAGAAAAGCTATGACGGCAAAACCGTATCTTTCCGTCTTTGAAAATTTTATCGCCCACGGCATCGGCAAAAGCCCCGTTAAAATCCTTCCGCCGTCCATCGGCAAGACCGGTATCAGATTGAACGTCATGACGGACAAATTCAGCATAATAAGATTGACCCAAAAATGCTGAGCCAAAGCGGACATTTCCGCATGTAAACCGTTTTGATATCCCGCCAACACGCCAAAAGCGCATAGCGCTTGAAACAAATTCATCGCAGGTCCGGCCAAAGCCACCCAAACCATGTTTTTTTTCGGATGTCTTAAACGGCTGAAATCAACGGGAACGGGCTTTGCCCAACCGAAAACGAACGGCGCTTTTGTCAGAATTAAAACCAAAGGGAACAGAACGGTTCCGATTGAATCGACATGACGCAAAGGATTGAGCGACAGTCTTTTCATATCCCGCGCCGTTGTGTCTCCGAAATATAAAGCCGCCATCCCGTGAGCGATCTCATGCAATACAACGGCAAAGACCAGAGGAAAAGCCCACGCTGCAACAGACAGAACCGTATTCATCAAGCTCTTTCCGGCAAACGCGCTTTCGCCGCAGCATAATCAAAAGCGACGGCTTGTTCTTGTGCCGCTTTGACAATTTGCTGTCCGCGGACAAAACGCTCCATCGACCGAGCGGACAACGGCCGGATGGCAGAAGCAACCGCCTCCATTTCATCCATATCGCCGTTGCAGTGCAGAACGGCGTCACAGCCGGCCGCCAACGCTTCAGCGGTTAAATCGGAAAACGTCCCCGACAGAGCTTTCATTGATAAATCATCGCAAATCAAAAAGCCTTTGAAGCCGATTTCACCGCGAATGACATCCTGAATCACCTTGTTTGACAGAGAGGCCGGCTTTTGCGCGTCAATAGCCGTATACATCACATGCGCCGTCATTGCCCACGGTGCGTCCGCCAAATACTTGAACGGCACAAAATCCGTTTGCTTCAATGTTTCCAAATCCGTTGAAACTTTGGGCAATTCAAGATGACTGTCGACAACGGCGCGGCCGTGTCCCGGCATATGTTTGATAACGGGCGTCACACCTTCTGCAGACAATGCGTCACACACGACCTTTCCCAAAGGCCCGTTCAACTGCGGATCGGAAGAAAACGCCCGATCGCCCAAAATGGTATCGATAGAGCCTTTCACCGGAACATCCAGAACGGGAGAACAGTCTACGTTTATCCCCAGTTCTCTCAAATCGCGGCCGATGAGACGTGCCGTTTCATATGCGGCTTGAATGCCGTCCTGCGGATTTTTCCGGTATTTGGCACCGAATGTTCCGGCGGCGGGATATTCTGCCCAATACGAAGGCTTTAAACGGGCGACGCGTCCGCCTTCCTGATCTATCAGAACCGGAGCGTCTTCCCTGCCCACGGTTTCCCGCAAAGACTGCACCAATGTTTTTAATTGTTCCGGTGTTGCAATATTGCGCGAAAAAAGGATAAACCCCAACGGATTGACGCGTTGAAAAAACTCTTTTTCCGCATCACTCAAAGCCAGACCGGCACAGCCGAACACAACGGCTGAAGGATATTCATTTGACAACGAAGCACTCCTGTTTTTTTGCTTTCAATTGATCACACAAAGCGACGGCGTTTTCCCGTTTTTCAAACCGGCCTGCCCGCAAACGGTAAAAAGAACCGCTTGAAACAACCGTTTTGGAAATGAAATGCGGTTGATCGCCTATAATTTCCTTGAATTTTTTAGACAGACGTTTCCATTCGCTTTCCGCAGCGCTTTCGGAACGTGCCGAAACGATTTGAACCGAGTAAAAGATGCTCCCTGATCAGCGTCAGCAATGCTTGTGCAGTAATTTCTTTCTTCATCCTTCTCGC
>JAFYCE010000122.1 GCA_017539865.1 Alphaproteobacteria bacterium | reverse complement strand
TAACCCGTCTTTACGATGTTCCCATCGTCTAGAGGCCTAGGACATCGCCCTTTCACGGCGGTAACGGGGGTTCGAATCCCCCTGGGAACGCCAAAACAAAAAATGCACCCGAAAGGGTGCTTTTTTTGTTTCAGTTTACAGGGGAGAAAGAACCCCCGTATTGGGTTCGGTGAGCAGACAGGCGACCGTCGCGCAGGGGGGGGGCGAGCGACCGGCTTGACCGGTGAGCATAGCGAACAATCCTGCTACTCCCCGTAGGGGGAAAACCTCCTCTTAGCAAAAAAGACAAACATTACATCTTAACGGGATTATTTCTTACAGAGTATTTTCGTCAGAAATTTCTTCTTCCTCAAGACCTTCTCCTATAAAAATGATTTTATAAGATGGTCCCACAATCTTTTTTAATTCAACTGCTAAGGCTCGTCCTTCTTTATTAAAATTTTCCAAATCGGGAGTATCTTCCATATCATACTTTGCCACCCAATTTTCAAACAGTTGTACATATTCCTGCGGAGCATTTATTTCTTCATCGTCAGGTCCCGCTCCCACACCGTCGCTGTCCCACAAACCACAAGAATAATCCGCCCAGACAGTCCATTTTTTTCCTCTGCCATTTTTAATCCTTTCAATTCCAATATTATTTTATCATAAACTTTTTCTATCAAATTTTCTCTTTATTCTTCTAAAGAATATCGACTGAAAGTCAGGAAGCTGTTTCTTTGTTTTTTGCTATGTTAGAAAAAACAAAGGAGTGTGAAATGACAGAAGAAAGAAAAGACATGAAAATCAGAAAAGGTCTGATTGTATCCAGCGTATTTATGATAATCGCCGGTATTTTAACGTGGTTTTATCCTGATACGGCTTTATTGGCGGCTGCTTTGTATTTAGGGATAATGTTTCTGATAGGCGGAAGCGGATATTTGGTGGATTTCTTTTTGTTGCGTTCGGGATGGTTGTTGGCCGTCGGACTGTTGAACTTTATCATCGGCATCATTTTGATATTAAATCTGGGCATAACAGCTTCGTCCATGCCTGTATTGCTGGCTGTTTGGATTTTATGTGTCGGTGTTATGCAAGTCGTTTTCGGTGTTGACGTCAGATCTGCGGCCGATCCTGCGTGGAAATGGATTATGATGGCCGGTGTATTGGGGATTTTGTTCGGGTTGTTGATACTCGGGTATCCGGCGGTCGGAATTTTCACTATTTCCGCTTTGTTGGGATTTTATTTCTTTATATACGGTTGTTTGGGAATTGCCGAATATGTCGAAATGAAAAAAAAGAAAGGAAAATAAAGAAACGGCGGGAAAGTTCCCGCCGTTCCTTTTAATGTCCGTCAATAGCAATAGCATTTATTAAGATGCGGATGTTTTTCAAATCGTTTGCAATCGTCCCCTTTACAGTCGGAATCGATTTTTTTGCATACCGTTCCGTCACAGATATCTTTACATTTATCTTCGGTTTCAAAATATCTGCTGTCATTGCATGAAAAAGTCAAACCGTTACATGTTGCATGTTTGGGGCAGGGTGTGCATTTTCCCGCACTGTTCCTGAAAGCTTTTGAAATACATTTTTTTTGAATTATTCGTGTCGGAGTCAGAAGATTTTTTTCCTGATAAGTAATTGAAGAATCTTCTCGTCCTAATTTTACGGATTTGCAAATCAGGAACGATTGTGTTTGATCAAACACAGATTCCGCTTGAGCGAAAAAGGGCTGGAAAACAAACAATGTTAAAACAAAAAATATAGTTTTCATGGTTTTTCCCTCCCTCTTATTCTTCCGTTGAACAATAAGTTCCGTCGGCGCTCATATGCAACCATGGTTCTTCACAGGATTCGACGGTTCCGGACAGCCATTTGACGTTACATTCGGTATTGTCCTTTATTTTCAAGCAAATTCCTTCATCCGGATGAATCGTTTTACAATGCTCTTCATCAAGGAAATCATTGGCTGCACATAAACATGTCACCGTTGAAGAGGAAATGTCGGCGCTGCACGTATACGTTTTTCCGAACTGCTGTTTTTCGGCGACTTTTTCCAAATCCATTTCTGTGTCGTCATAATATTTATCGGAAGAGAACGGTCCCAGTTCATCTTGCATTTTTAAAGTGTATGGTTTCAAACACATATCATTTTTTAAAACGTATCCCGTTTTGCATGTAGAACACGATTTTTCGGAAGTGCAGGCCGAACAACGTTCCGGACACGGTTTGCAGTCACCGTTCGTATAATAATATCCGGTGTTGCAAACAGAGCATACCGTTGATGTATAAATTGAATCCGTGCTGCATAATCCCTGTCCGATCGAGTTAACGAACATGCAAGTGTACTCTTTTCCTCTGTCTTTGAGACAGGTTCCCTGCGGATAACAGCCGGCATTCCATTTGAGTTCGTCGTTGTCAATTCGTTGCTGACGGTAACCGTATCCGTCTTTGCAGGTATTTTTCACACATGATTTGCCGTCTTTGGTATATCCGGTTTTGCAGGCTGTACAAACTGACGCGGATGAACAGGCGGAACATCCTGTCGGACAGCTTTTACAAGCGGTGCCGCTGACGTATTGTCCTTTCGGGCAGGAAACATTCGATACGCATGCATTATTTTTTTCTGTAAACCCGTCTTTACACTTAAAGCCGGTTGCGCCACTGTTGACTTCCACTCCGTCCAGTAGCCCTGTACAAATTGAATTTGCAGGACATTTTTTACATGATGTATTGTTAAATCCGGAGACATACGTTCCCTTGTCGCAAGGTTTGCAATCCGTTCCGGATTCGGAATAGAATCCGGCCGTACATCCCAAACACGAAGTGCCGACCGGATGATACCCTGCATTACAAGCGCATCTGAACCTATCCGGCTTATACCAGATATTCTTTGCGTCATTTCCATATCGATCTGTTATTTTGGCTTTCACCAATTCGCCTTGACATGTGCAGGTGATGACTTCGTTATCTTCTTTTCCCTGTTTTTCCGTCCCTAACGAGCAAGAAGCCGTTCCTTTAAAGTGGTCGGTTATGAATTTTGTTTCATTTGTAAGTTTTTTATTGGCTGTTTGCAACATTACATAATCTTTGCCGCTTTTATCCACCATTTTCAAATAATAAATCCTTTTGTCACAAGTACCTTTGTGGCCGTATCCGTCATCTCCCTGCCAAAAAAGACCGGTGTTGCAGCGGCATTCCATCTTTTCATCAGAATCGTACAACGAGCATGTGCCGATGCCTTTCAGTTTATTTTGCCACTCTTTCAGTTTAGCTTTGAAATTCTCTTTGGTGACGACATACTCGACGGTTTCGATTTTTCCTCTTTCGTCTTTTTTCGTAAGCGGAAAAGCGACGGCTTCGTTCATAAACAAAAATACCATAACCGTCAGACACAGAGATAAATGATACGATTTTTTCATTTTCCCTCCTTAGAAAAAAACTTTACCAGTATTTCAATTAAATTCTAAAAAAATGAAAGTTTCAATAGAATATATTTAAAATATGATTTTTTTTGTAATTAATTTTGCGGTTTATTTATGAATAAGTCGTTTTTATAAATCGGGAAAAAAGATTTTTACTGATATCGCAGCGCTTCGATCGGATCCAACTTCATCGCTTTATAGGCGGGAAAAACACCGGAAACGACGCCGACAAAAAACGCCACCGTAAAAGACAGAACAACCGGCCACAGGCTGAACGGCACGGCGACTTTGAAAAAGAAGCCGCATGCCTGCGACAGTCCGATACCCAATCCGAGACCGATTACGCCGCCAATCATCGAAATCAGGACGGCTTCAAATAAAAACTGCATCATGATCCAATTGTTCGGTGCTCCCAGCGCTTTGCGAATGCCGATTTCCCGTGTGCGCTCCGTCACCGACACAAGCATCATATTGACAATGCCGATTGCACCGACCACAAGAGAAATCGAAGCGATTGCCATCAGCAAAACCGACAGCACCATTCCGATCAGGCGGATGTTTTCCACAAACTCGGCAATGTTGAAAATACGGAAATCGTCGGGATCTTCATCTTTGATTTTATGCCGGCCGCGCAAAAAACGGGTAATGCGCTGTTCGATGATGTTTAAATCTTCGCTGTCCGAAAATTTGACGGCGATAAAATTCACGGCGTTCAGTTTGGCGTAACGGTTGAATCTGCGTTGGACGGTCAATAACGGCATCATCACCGACGAATCCTGATTCGCGCCGCCCGTATTGGATCCTTTTTCCTTTAAAACGCCGACGATGTTAAAGGGCTGATTGCCAATCCGGATCGTTTTCCCGATCGGATCTTCGTAGGGATACAATTCCGTCATCACTTCGTTGCCGATTACAACGTTTGTCGTACCGCGGCGGATGTCCTGTTCGTCCAGTCCGCGCCCTTTTGCTATTTCCCAGTTTGCCGTTTCCATATAGTCCGGCGTCGTTCCGGTGATGGATACGCTCCAGTTGTTCGAACCGTTAATCGCTTGAGCGTTCGCGCTCAGCACCGGCGCGACGACATCCAATCCCCGAACGGTTTTCAGCGCGTTGGCGTCGTCCAGAGTGATTGAAGTTGTGGGCCCCGATGTTTTGACCGTCGCTTTCGGCCGTTCGGAACGGATGATCAGCAGATTGGACCCCATCGCGACGAAACGTTCCTGAATGATATTCTGGACGGTCTGACCGGCGGCGACCATCATCACAACCGCGCAAACGCCGATAATGATTCCCAACGTTGTCAAAAACGACCGGAGTTTGTTCCCCGTCATGGACAGACAGGCTTCGTAAAGGACGGATTTGATCATTTTGCCTGCTCCATATAATCTTTAACCGCACCGTCATAAGCGATCGTACCGTCAACGACGCGCACCAGACGGCGGGCGTATTGCGCGATATCGGGTTCATGTGTGACCAGAACGATTGTTATTCCCTGTTCCTGATTGAGTTTTTGCAAAAAAAGCATGATTTCGTCGCTGGTTTTGCTGTCCAGATTGCCGGTCGGTTCATCCGCCAGAATCATTTCCGGAGAATTGACCAGAGCGCGGGCAATCGCGACGCGTTGCTGCATACCGCCGGATATTTGATTCGGATAGCGATCGGTAAAGCCTTTCAGTCCGACCAGTTCCAGCTTTTCAACCGCGCGTTTAAGACGTTCCTCTTTGGTGGTGTCGTTCGCGTAAACCATCGGTAAGGCGACATTGTCTGTCAGCGTGCGCCGCATTAACAAATTAAAACCTTGAAAAACGAAGCCGATCATGCGGTTGCGGATGTGCGCCAGTTCGTTATCGTTCATTGAAGACACTTCTCTGCCGCCCAGAACATACCGGCCGGATGTCGGGCGATCCAAACATCCCAGAATGTTCATGAAAGTTGATTTCCCCGCGCCGGAAGGCCCCATGATGGCGACGAATTCGCCTT